>NZ_LN997848.1:2938571-3277857 GCF_001511835.1 Magnetospirillum sp. XM-1 | reverse complement strand
GAGCGCATCTTCGGCTACGCCGAGGCCGAGGTGCTGGGCTCCAACGTCACCATGATCCTGCCCGAGGCCTACCGGCAGAGGCACGAGGACGGGTTGCGCCGCGCCGTTGCCACGGGCGACGCGCCGATCCTCGGCGTTCCCTCGCTGTTCGAAGGGTTGCGGCGCGACGGACAAGTGTTTCCGGTGGAGCTGACCCTGTCGCGCTGGGACATGGATAACGGCGCCTTCTTCACCGCCATCCTGCGCGACGTCACCGAGCGCAAGATGGCCGAGCAGGAACTGGCCGAGCGCACCGCCGAACTGGAACGCTCCAACGCCGAATTGCAGCAATTCGCCTATGTCGCCTCCCACGACCTGCAAGAGCCCCTGCGCACGGTGACCAGCTTCCTGCAATTGCTGCGGCGGCGCTACGACGGGGCGCTCGACGACAATGCCCGCGAATACATCCACTTCGCCGCCGACGGCGCGGCGCGCATGCACCGGCTGATCACCGATCTTCTGGTCTATTCCCGCGTCTCCACCCACGGACGAACCTTCGAGAAGGTCAAGATGGAGGCGGTGCTGGACCTGGTCCTGACCAATCTGGGCGCCGCCATCGAGGAAGCCGGCGCCGAGATCACCCGCGACCCGATGCCCGACGTGGACGCGGACCAGATCCAGATGGTCAGTCTGTTGCAGAACCTGGTGGGGAACGCCATAAAGTACAGGGCGCCCGGGACGGTTCCGCGCGTTCATGTCGGGGCGGTGCGGGATGGGGAAAACTGGACGTTTTCGGTGCAGGACAATGGAATCGGCATCGATCCCAAGTATTTCGACCGCGTCTTCGTCATCTTCCAGCGCCTGCATGCCAGGGGCGAGTACGAAGGTACCGGCATCGGCCTGGCGGTGGCCAAGAAGATCGTCGAGCGCCACGGCGGGCGGATCTGGCTGGAATCCGAGCCGGGGCGGGGAAGCACCTTCCATTTCACCCTGCCGGTTTGTCACCCGCGCAAGGGCTAGCCTGCTGGCCTGCGCGCTGTCCGCCGCGGCGTCTTCCCCGGTTTTCGCCCAGGCCTGCCCGCCGGGCGGGGCCTATGTGCCGCAGCGTACCGTGACCTTTTCCACCTGGATGGCCGAGCCGGTCTACAGCGGCGAGGAGAGCCGGGCCCGCATCACCGCCCTGTCGGGCAAGACCCGGGCCGAGTCCAACGAGTTCACCACCGGGCTGACGCGGACCACCACCAATCTGGAACTGCGGGTCCAGGGCTGGCAGATCGACCTGGGGCAGGGCAGGCGCTGCATGGGCCTCGCCCGCGTCGAGGCCGTCTGGAAGATCACCGAGATCAAGGTGGACGTCGCGCGGGAATATCCCCCCGGCGGCTGCCAGTACCGGGTGATCCGCACCCACGAGGACGAGCACGTGGCCATCAGCCGCGATACCTTCCGCCACTGGACGCCCCAGGCGGAATCGGTGCTGCGCAACGCGGCGGCGCGGATCAACCCGCGCATCAGCACCGCGTCCGCCGACGCGGTGACGGCCGAGTTCAAGGATCAGCTGACCGCCGCCATGAGGCCCACCTTCGAGGCCTTCGCCAACGAGCTGCGGGTCCGCAACGCCGCCATCGACACGCCGGGCAATTACCGCCGTGTCAACGGCCAGTGCCCCAGCTGGTAATGCCGGACGGCAATGAGAGCCCAACTCATTGCCGTTCGGCTAGGCCCAAGGGGCCGCGCGCCTTATGGCGCGGGAGCCAAGCGGGCGGAGGCCCGCGCCGGCTTGTATGGACTTTACACCGAGAACGAACTGCCGCAGCCGCAGGTCGAGGTGGCGTTGGGGTTCTTGATCTGGAAGGACGAGCCGGCCAGATCCTCGACGTAATCCACCACCGAGCCGTCCAGCATGTCCAGCGAGGTCTGGTCGATCACCACGGTGATGCCGAATTCGCTGAACAGGCGGTCTTCGTCGCCGATCTGGTCGTCGAGCGAAATGCCGTAGGAAAAGCCCGAGCAGCCGCCGCCGGAAACGCCCAGGCGCAGCATCATGTTGGGCTTGCCTTCCATCTTGATCAGGGTCTGGACGCGCTCGGCGGCACTTTCGGTGACGCTGATGCGGGCGGCGTAATTGTGTTCGACCTCGGCCATCGTGTCCTCTGCGGCAAGGATTGGAATTGTTCGAAGGGTAGCACTTCGCCCACCCCCGATGGAAGCATCGTTCCCGCAATTTAGGTATTCCGATACCGAATTCAAGTCATGGTTCGTAGGTTGCGCATATGAGCCGTGGCTTATAACCTCGTCCATTGAGGGATTCTAATCTGGCGAGGGGACCCTGTTTTGGTGCTTGATCTGCACACCATGCTGGTGGCGGTCGCGGTGGCGACCTCGTGCTGCGCCCTGGCCCGAATCGTCCTCTACTTCCTGCATCCCGGCATGGCCGGGCTGGGCCATTGGGCCTGGGCCAGCGTGATCGGAGCGCTGAGCTTCGCCGTGGCCGGGACGGGGGCGGGCATGTCCGAAGGCTGGTCCCTGACCCTGGCCCACGGGCTGGTGGTGGCGGGCTTTTGCCTGGTCTGGGACGGTTTTCGCCGTTTCCTGGGGCGAAGCGGCCTGCCGGTCCGGTTCTATCTCGGTCTCGGCGCCCTGGCCGTCGTGCTGATCGTCTCCTCCCATTCGGCCGGGTCGCTGTACCTGCGCGCCGGCTTCAATTCGGCCCTGGTGGCGGTCATCTCCCTGGCCATCGCCCGGGAATTGCTGTGGTGCGCGCCGCCCCATCGCCTCGCCATGCGCCTGGCGGGCTGGGTCTATCTGGCCAACGCCCTGTTCTTTTCGGTCCGCGGCGCCTCCATCGCCTTCGACCTGGGATTCATGGCCGGCACCATGTCCTATGGCCTGACCGTGGTCGCTTCCATGTGGTGGTTGTGCGTCACCATCTCGGTCACCCTGTGCATGGTGCTGATGGCCGGCGAGCGGCTGCAGGAAGAGCTGAACCACCAGGCCAGCCGCGACCCCTTGACCGGCGCCTTGAACCGCCGGGCCTTCGGTGCCCTGGCCGAAAGGGAGGTGGTCCGCGCGCGGCGCACCGGCGCGCCCTTGTCGCTGCTGATGATCGACATGGACCATTTCAAGCAGATCAACGACCGGCTGGGCCATGCCGGCGGCGACGAGGCCCTGATGATGTTCGTTTCCCTGGCGGGGCGCATGCTGCGGGCCGAGGACCTGCTTTGCCGCTTCGGCGGCGAGGAATTCCTGGCCCTGCTGCCGGGCAGTTCGACCACTGAGGCCATGGGGGTGGCCGAGCGTCTGCGCACCGCCTTCACCGAGCAGGCCAAGGGGCTGGACGGAGCGGGCCAGCTGCCCTTCGGGATCACCTTGAGCGCCGGCATCGCCGCCCTGGCCGGGGACGAGGGGTTGGAGGCGGCCATCCGCCGCGCCGATACCGCGCTGTACCGCGCCAAGACCGTGGGGCGCGACCGCTGCGAATTGGCCTGAGTTTCGAGCCCCCGGTGGTTGCGTTCCCCGGGCTTGGGCGGTAGTGTCCCGGTCATGACCGAGTCCCGCTTTCATACCCTGGCGTCCTACGCCTGCCGGCCCGAGGAATCGCGTGGCCGCCTGCATGCGGAGGCGGACAGCCCGACCCGCTCGCCGTTCCAGCGCGACCGCGACCGCATCATCCATTCCGCCGCCTTCCGCCGCCTGCAATACAAGACCCAGGTGTTCGTCTATCACGAGGGCGACAATTTCAGGACGCGGCTGACCCATTCGCTGGAGGTGTCGCAGATCGCGCGCTCCATCGCGCGTGTCCTGGCCCTGGACGAGGATCTGGCCGAGGCGCTGGCGCTGGCCCACGATCTGGGCCACACCCCCTTCGGCCATGCCGGCGAGGACGCGCTGCAGGAGGTGCTGGCCGAATACGGCGGCTTCGACCACAACGCCCAGTCCTTGCGCATCGTCACCAAGCTGGAACGCCGCTACGTGGAGTTCGAGGGCCTCAACCTCACCTGGGAGACCCTGGAAGGCCTGGTCAAGCACAACGGCCCGCTGACCGGCCCGCTGGCGGTCAAGCCCGGCCGGGTGCTGCCCGGGGCCATCGCCGAATACGCCCAGCTGCACGACCTGCGCCTGGACAGTTTCGCCGGCGTGGAGGCCCAGGTGGCGGCGCTGTCCGACGACATCGCCTACAACAACCACGACATCGACGACGGCCTGCGCGCCGGTCTGTTCACCATCAAGGACTTGGCCGACGTTCCGCTGGTGGGGCCGCTGTTCCATCAGGTGGCCAGGGAATATCCCGATGCCGACCCCTCGCTCCATATTCACGAGGTGGTGCGCCGGATGATCGGCATCATGATCCTCGACCTGATCGAGGAGACCCGGCGCCGCATCGCCGAGTTCAAGCCGCAAAGCGCCGACGAGGTGCGCGGCCTGGGCCGGCCGCTGGCCGCCTTTTCCGACTCGATGCGCGCCAACGACGCGGCGCTGCGCCAGTTCCTGTTCACCAACATGTACCGCCACTTCAGCGTCAACCGCATGACCAGCAAGGGACGGCGCGTGGTGAAGGACCTGTTCCGCCTGCTGTTCGCCGAACCCGAATGCCTGCCGCCCGAATGGCGGCGTCTTGCCGATGGCAAGGGCACCGCCAAGACCGCCCGCGTGGTGGCCGATTATATCGCCGGCATGACCGACCGCTTTGCGCTCGACGAGCATCGCCGGCTGTTCGACCTGCAAGAGAAGCCCTGAGAAAAATGAACCTGTTCAGATACTTCCGCGAAGAAATTATCAAGTCGGTCGAGGCTATCGTTCCCGGCCTCGACACCTCCAAGGTCACCGCCGAGCCGCCGCGCGAGACCAGCCACGGCGATGTCGCCACCAACGCCGCCATGGTGCTGACCAAGGCGGCGGGCATGAAGCCCCGCGACCTGGCGGAAAAGATCGCGGCGGCCTTGCGCGCCCATCCGGCGGTGTCCGAGGTGGAGGTGGCCGGTCCCGGCTTCATCAACCTGCGCCTGGCCGATTCCTTCTGGTTCGAGCGTCTGGCCGAGGTGCTGGCCGCCGGGGTGTCCTATGGCCAGTCGGAGATGGGCAGGCGCGCCAAGGTCAACGTGGAATACGTTTCCGCCAATCCCACCGGCCCCATGCATATCGGCCACGCCCGCGGCGCGGTGTTCGGCGACGCCCTGGCGCTGCTGCTGGCCAAGGCCGGTTACGACGTGACGCGGGAATACTACGTCAACGACGCCGGCTCCCAGGTGGACGTGCTGGCCCGTTCGGCCCATCTGCGCTACCGCGAGGCCCTGGGCGAGGTGATCGGCGAGATCCCCGAGGGCCTTTATCCCGGCGAGTATCTCAAGCCCACCGGCGCGGCGCTTGCCGCCAAGTACGGCGCGTCGCTGAAGGACAAGCCGGAGGAGGAGTGGCTGCCCCTGCTGCGCGGCTTCGCGGTGGACTCCATGCTGGACATGATCAAGGACGATCTGGCCGGCCTGGGGGTCAAGCACGACGTCTTCGTCTCCGAGCGCGGGCTGGTCGACGCCGGCAAGGTCCAGGACGCCCTGGACACCCTGTCGGCCAAGGGCCTGATCTACGAAGGCGTGCTGGAGCCCCCCAAGGGCAAGCTGCCCGACGATTGGGAGGCCCGGCCGCAAACCCTGTTCAAGGCCACCGAATTCGGCGACGACGTGGACCGTCCCTTGAAGAAGTCGGATGGCTCGTGGACCTATTTCGCCTCCGACATCGCCTATCACCTGGACAAGTACCGGCGCGGCTTCGGCTCCATGATCGACGTGTGGGGCGCCGATCACGGCGGCTACGTCAAGCGCATGCAGGCCGCCGTCAAGGCGGTGAGCGAGGGCGGCGGCGAGCTCGATGTCAAGCTGTGCCAGATGGTCAACCTGCTGAAGGGCGGCCAGCCCTACAAGATGAGCAAGCGGGCCGGCACCTTCGTCACGCTCCGCGATCTGGTCGAGGCGGTGGGCAAGGACGTGGTCCGCTTCATCATGCTGACCCGCAAGAACGACGCCCATCTGGACTTCGACCTGGACAAGGTGCTGGAGCAAAGCCGCGACAATCCGGTGTTCTACGTCCAGTACGCCCATGCCCGCTGCCACTCGGTGATGCGCCACGCGGCGCAGATGTGGCCGGAGACCGTGGGCCATACTCCGGGCGTGGACGTGCTGGCGCGCTTGACCGACCCGGCCGAGCTTGGTTTGATCAGGCTGCTGGCCGGCTGGCCGCGCCTGGTGGAAAGCGCGGCCGAGGCCCACGAACCGCATCGCGTCGCGTTCTATCTCTACGACCTGGCCGCCGCCTTCCACGGGCTGTGGAACAAGGGCAAGGACGAGACGAGGCTGCGGTTCCTGATCGAGGACGACCGCGAATTGTCGCTGGCCCGCCTGGGCCTGCTGCGCGCGGTGGTGGGGGTGATCGCCTCGGGGCTCGGCATCTTCGGTGTCACGCCCGTGGAAGAGATGCGGTAACAAGGGGAAACCTGCGACATGGCCAAACGTCCCGGCGACGATTACGAACGCGACCTGCTGGACATCATCCCGGAGCGCTATGACGCCGACGCCGATTCCCATCAGGCCCGGGCCGGTCATCGCCTGCGCAGCTGGGTGCTGATCGGCGGCGCGGTGATCGCGGTGGGAGCCATCGTCGCCGCCGGCCTGCATTTCGTGGGCGGGCGCAAGGGCGGCGGTCTGGGCGTGCCGGTGATCAAGGCCGACGACCGCCCCATCAAGACCCGTCCCGACGATCGCGGCGGCATGCAGGTGCCCAACCAGGACAAGCTGGTCTACGAGCGCATGGATTCCGCCGGCGAGAGCGAGCCCAAGGTCGAGCGCCTGTTGCCTCAGCCCGAGGCCGCCAAGGCCCCGCCCAAGACCATTTCCGTGCCGCCGCTGTCGGCCGAGCCGCCGCCCGCCAACATTCCGCCCGCCGTGGCGCAGCGTCCGGCCCCCATTCCGCCCAAGGCGGGCGAGCCGCCGGCGCCTAAGACCGCTCCGGCGGCCAAGGTGGCGGCCCAGCCCATGGAATCCTCGCCCATTCCGCCCGCCGCCGCTCCGGTGCCGCCCGCCTACCAGCCGGTGCAGGAGCGCGCCCCGGCCCCGGCCCAGCCCGAACACATGGCGCCCGCCGTGGTGGCCCAGGCGCCCCGCGCCGTGCCGCCGCCGCCCGCTCCGCCGCCCGCCGTCTCGGCCAAGGCTCCGGCCTCCGGCGAATTCGTGGTGCAGCTGGGCGCGGTGCGCGCCGCCGATCAGGCCGACAAGGAATGGCTGCGCATCCAGAAGGCCAATGCCGACCTGCTGGGCGCGCTGAAGCCCGACATCGTCCGCGTCGAGCTGGAAGGCAAGGGGACGTTCTGGCGGGTGCGCGCCGCGCCCCTGTCGGAACAGGCTGCCCGCCAGCTTTGCGCCGAACTCACCGCCAGGTCCCAGGGGTGCATCGTTGCCCGCCGTTAACGCCGCCATCTTCGGCTGTTCCGGCCTGGTCCTGACCCAGGCGGAGCGCGACTTCTTCCGGCGCGTCAACCCGCTGGGCTTCATCCTGTTCGCCCGCAACGTGGCGGATCCGGCCCAGGTCAAGGCGCTGGTGGAGTCCTTGCGCGATTGCGTGGGCCGCGCCGACGCGCCGGTGCTGATCGACCAGGAGGGGGGCAGGGTGCAGCGCCTGAAGCCGCCCCATTGGCGCAAAGCGCCGCCCGGCGAGCCCTTCGCCGCTCTGGCCGCCCGCGATCTTGCCGCCGCCCAGGAGGCTCTTCGCCTTAATTTCCGCCTGATCGGGGCGGAACTGGCCGATCTGGGCATCGACGTGGATTGCGCCCCGGTCCTCGATGTTCCCATTGCCGGCGCCCATGACGTCATCGGCGACCGCGCCTATGGCCGCACCGCCCAGTCGGTGATCGATCTGGCCGGCGCGGTGATCGACGGCTTGCTGGACGAGGGCGTGCTGCCGGTGATCAAGCACATTCCCGGCCACGGCCGCGCCATGGTGGACAGCCATCTCGACCTGCCGGTGGTCGATACTCCGCTGGCCGAGCTGGAGACCCAGGACTTTCCGCCCTTCCACGCCTATCGCCACGCGCCCTGGGCCATGACCGCCCATGTGGTCTACACCGCCCTTGACGCCGCCCATCCCGCCACCACCTCAAGAATGGTGATCGACAAGGTGATCCGTGGCGCCATCGGCTTCGACGGCCTGCTGATCTCCGACGATCTGTCCATGAAGGCGCTGGGCGGTACGTTCGAGGACCGCACCCGCGCCAGTCTGGAGGCGGGCTGCGACGTGGTGCTTCACTGCAACGGCGACATGGAAGAGATGACCGCCATCGCGTCCGAACTGCGCCCGTTGAGCGCGGCGGCCGAGGTGCGGGTGGCCCATGGCCTGGCGCAAAAGCGCAAGCGGGTTCCCTTCGACCGCAAGGCCGCCGAGGAGCGGGTCGCCTCGCTGCTTGGCCTGTCCCCATGATGGGCGATCTGGGTGGGCTGCTGTTCGGCATCACCATCTGGGCGATTCCGCTGATCTTCGCCGTGACCCTGCACGAGGCGGCGCACGGCTATGCCGCCAAGGCCTGCGGCGACGACACCGCCGACCGCCTGGGCCGCATCTCGCTCAACCCGCTGAAGCATATCGACCCGTTCGGCACCATCATCCTGCCCGGCATGCTGCTGGCCTTAGGCGGCGTGATGTTCGGCTGGGCCAAGCCGGTGCCGGTCAATTTCAACCGCCTGCGCAATCCCCGCCGCGACATGGTGATCGTCGCGGCGGCCGGACCGGCCATGAACCTGGCCCTGGCGGTGATCGCCGTGCTGGCGGTGCGTCTGGTGCCGGTGATGCCCGATCCGGTGCGCGGCTGGTACTTCCTCAATCTCGACAACGCCATCTATTTCAACCTGCTGCTGGCGGTGTTCAACATGATCCCCATTCCGCCGCTGGACGGCGGGCGGGTGGCGGTGGGTATCCTGCCGGCCCCGCTGGCCTGGCGGCTGGCGCGCCTGGAAAAGGCGGGAATGCTGATCCTGATCGCCGCCCTGTTCCTGTTCCCCATGCTGGGCAACCAGATCGGCATGGATTTGGACGTGTTCCGCTGGCTGGTCCAGGGTCCGGTGGACGCCATCGGCCGCTTCCTGGTGAGGGCCCTGGGGCCGTGAGTCGCGCGCCGAGCTTCGCCTTCGAGGAGGACCGGCCCGAGCGCGCCCCGGCCGAGCGGCTGCTGCTGGACCTCGACGGCTGGGAAGGCCCGCTGGACGTCCTGCTGCAGCTGGCCCGCGACCAGAAGGTAGACCTGGCCAAGATCTCCATCCTGAAGCTGGCCGACCAATACCTTGAATTCGTTCAGAAGGTCGGGCGCGAGCAGATCGACCTGGCCGCCGAATACCTGGTGATGGCCGCCTGGCTGGCCTATCTCAAGAGCCGCCTGCTGCTGCCCGAGCCGGAGCCCGAGCCGGGCGAGGAACTGAGCCCGGCCGAGATGGCCGCCGCGCTGGCCTTCCGCCTGCAACGCCTGGAAGCCATGCAGAAGGCGGGCGCATCGCTGTTCACCCGGCGCCTGCTGGGCCGCGACGTCTTCGCCCGCGGCGCGCCCGAGGACATCGAGGTGAAAAGCCGCTCCATCTTCGATCTCGACCTCTACGACCTGCTGAAAGCCTATGCCGACCATGTGGTGCGCAATTCGGTGCGCACCCTGACGGTGGAGGCCCCCGATCTGTGGTCGGTGGAGCACGCTTTGGCCCGCCTGGAAGCCATGCTGGGCATCGGCAGCCTGCCCGACTGGTCGGTGCTGATGGCCTATCTTCCCGCCATCGAGGGCGACGAACTGAAGATGAAGTCGGCGGTGGCCTCGACCTTCGTCGCCGCCCTGGAGCTGGCCAAGCAGGGCAAGCTGGTGCTGCGCCAGGACGGCGCCGCCTATTCGCCCATCTACATCCGCGCCGGGCAGGGCGAGGGGAGGGAGGAATGACCATCGACCCGCAACACCTGCGCATCGTCGAGGCGCTGATCTTCGCCTCGGCCGAGCCGGTCCCGGAACGGGCCATGGCCGAGCGCCTGCCGGACGGCGTCGACATTCCTCAACTACTGGCGGAGTTGGAAGCCCATTACGCCGCGCGCGGCTTCACCCTGGCGCGGCGGGGCGACGGCTGGGCCTTCCGTACCGCCGACGATCTGGCCGAATCCCTGAAGGTGGAGCGCACCCAGGAGCGCAAGCTGTCGCGCGCCGCGGTGGAAACCCTGGCGATCATCGCCTACCACCAGCCGGTGACCCGGGCCGAGATCGAGGAAATTCGCGGCGTGGCGCTATCCAAGGGCACCATCGACATCCTGTTCGCCGCCGGCTGGATCCGCCCCAAGGGCCGCCGCCGCACGCCCGGCCGCCCGCTGACCTGGGCCACCAGCGACGGCTTTCTCGACCATTTCGGCCTGGAATCGCTGTCCGACCTGCCGGGCGTCAAGGAGTTGGAGGCCGCCGGCCTGTTGGATGCCAGGGCCGCCGCCGGCGCCTATGGCAACCGGGCGGTGGAGGACTCGCGGCTGGTGGACACGGCGGAAGAGGACGAGACCCAGCTGGACCTGCTGGACGACGAGACGCTGTTGGGCATCGGAGAGTAATCCTTGGAAACGGGCCGCAAGATCGCGCTGATGATCATCGGCTGGGCCTTCGTCGGCCTAGGCATTGTCGGCGCCTTCCTGCCGGTGATGCCGACCACGCCGTTCATGCTGGTGGCGCTGTGGTGCTTCGCCAAGTCGTCGGACCGCTTCCACGCCTGGCTGTTCTATCACAAGGTGTTCGGCCCGCCCTTGCGCGACTGGGAGATCAACCGGGTGATTCCCCTTTACGCCAAGGTCATCGCGCTTTCCAGCATGGCGGTCAGCATCGTCTACGTGGTGGGGTTCACCCAGGCTCCCTGGTGGGCTATGGCGACCATGGGGGCCACCTGCACGGCGGGCGCGGTGTTCATCCTTTCCAAACCAAGCCGCAAGCCCCTTTAAGGAGCAAAGCCGCCATTGCGGTGTTGCTTTTCTTTTGCGATGATCCGCCGCCGGCCGGTTTGCACGGCAGTGACGTACGAGGAGTGTTGTGGCATGGGTAGCATGAGTATCGGTCATTGGCTCATCGTTCTGGTCATCGTGCTGCTGCTGTTCGGCGCCAACAAGATTCCGAAGCTGATGGGCGACATGGCCAAGGGCGTGAAGGCCTTCAAGCACGGCCTGAAGGACGAGGAGGAGGGCGCCGCCCAGGCCGCGCCTCAGCCGCAGCCCCAGGTGACGGAAGCCCAGGCCGCCAAGCCGGCCGCCGCCCCCGAATCCGCTCCCAAGCCCTAGTCCGGGACCCGCCGGATGTTCGACATCGGCTGGGACGAGATGGCGCTGATCGCCGTGGTCAGCCTGATCGTCATCGGACCCAAGGATCTGCCCGTGGTCCTGCGCCAGATGGGGCGCTGGACTCGCAAGGCCCGCGAGATGGCGGCCGAGTTCCACCGTGGCATGGACGACATGGTCCGCGAATCCGAACTGGACGAGCTGAAGAAGCAGGTGTCCAAGGTGTCGGATGTCAACCTGCTGCGCCAGGAAGTTGACAAGGCCATCGATCCCACCGGCGAGATGGCCAAGGCCATGGAGCTTCCCGCGCTCGACGCCAATTCCGCCGCCGAGGTGGCGCCGCCCATGCTGGCCTCGGTGACCGAGCCCGCCCCGCAAGAGATCAAGCCTGCCGAGGCGCCCGCCCGCCCGCCGGAACCCTAGAGGACGAATTTTGAGCCAGTCCCACGACGACAAGACCATGCCGTTGCTCGAGCACCTGATCGAGCTGCGCCGGCGGCTGATCTGGTCGGCCATCGCCTTCATCGTGGCGTTCGGGATCTGCTACTACTTCTCCAACGACATCTACGAGTTCCTGCTGGAGCCCTATTCCAAGGCGGCCCTGGCCAAGGGCGGCAACCGCCGCCTGATCTACACCGCGCCCACCGAGGCGTTCTTCACCTTCATGAAGGTGTCGGCCTTCGCCGGCGCCGCGCTGTGCTTTCCCGTCTGGGCGGGGCAGTTGTGGGCCTTCGTGGCGCCGGGCTTGTACAAGCACGAGAAGCAGGCCTTCCTGCCCTTCCTGGCGGCGACCCCCATCCTGTTCGCGCTGGGCGCCGCCATGGTCTATTACCTGGTGCTGCCCAACCTCTACACCTATCTGCTCGGCTTCGAGAACCTGATCGGCGGGCCCAGCACGCTGCCCATCCAGATGGAAGCCAAGGTCAACGAATCGCTGTCGTTGATCATGACCCTGATCTTCGCCTTCGGGCTGGCCTTCCAGATGCCGGTGCTGCTGACCCTGCTGGCCCGGGTCGGGCTGGTCACTGCCGAAGGACTGGCCGACAAGCGCCGCTTCGCCATCGTCGGCAATTTCGTCTTCGCCGCCGTGGTCACGCCGCCCGATGTGGTCAGCCAGCTGTCGTTGGCCATTCCCATGGTCGGCCTCTACGAGATTTCCATCATCTCCGCCCGCTGGGCCGAGAAGAAGCGGGACGAGGCCCTGGCCGACGATGGGGCCGACGACGATACGCCCCACGACGAGACCGATTTCAACGCGTAACCGGAAATTCTGCCATGCATGACCTGAAGTCCATCCGCGACAACCCCGAGGGATTCGATGCGGGCCTGAAGCGCCGGGGGCTGGAACCGCGTTCGGCCGAGCTTCTCGACCTCGATACCCGCCGACGGGCCGCCCAGACCGCCTTTCAGGAAATGCAGGCCAGGCGCAACGAGGCGTCCAAGCAGATCGGCGCCCTGAAGAAGAGCGGCGGCGACGCTCAAAGCCTGATGGACGAGGTGGCGAGCCTGAAGGAGCGCATGCCGGCCGCCGAGGAAGAGGACAAGGCGCTGGGCGCCGAGATCGAGTCCATCCTGGCCTCCATTCCCAACCTGCCGGCCGCCGACGTGCCCGACGGCCCCGACGAGGAGCACAATGTCGAGCTGCGCAAGTGGGGGACGCCCAAGAGCTTCTCCTTCACCGCCCTCGACCATGACGCCATCGGCGCCAAGCTGGGACTGATGGATTTCGACGGCGCCGCCAAGCTGTCGGGCGCCCGTTTCGTGGTGCTGAAGGGCAATCTGGCCCGGCTGCAGCGCGCCATCGGCCAGTTCATGCTCGATCTCCAGACCACCGGGCACGGCTATACCGAGATGGACCCGCCCCTGATGGTCAAGGACGGCGCGGCCTTCGGCACCGGCCAGCTCCCTAAGTTCGGCGAGGACCTGTTCAAGACCAATACCGGCCACTGGCTGATCCCCACCGCCGAGGTGCCGCTGACCAATCTGGTGGCCGACGAGATCCTCGACGACAAGGCGCTTCCCATCCGCATGACGGCGCTCACGCCCTGTTTCCGCTCAGAAGCCGGGGCGGCGGGCAAGGATACGCGCGGCATGATCCGCCAGCACCAGTTCCACAAGGTGGAAATGGTCTCCATCGCCCATCCCGACCGGTCGGACGAGGAGCACGAGCGCATGACCAAGTGCGCCGAGACCGTGCTGCAGCGTTTAGGCCTGGCCTATCGCACCATCGTGCTGTGCACCGGCGACATGGGATTCTCCGCCCAGAAGACCTACGATATCGAGGTCTGGCTGCCCGGCCAGCAGCGCTATCGCGAGATTTCGTCGTGCTCGAACTGCGGCGACTTCCAGGCACGGCGCATGAAGGCCCGCTTCCGTCCCGAGGGCGAGAAGGGCACCCGCTTCGTCCATACCCTGAACGGCTCGGGCCTCGCCGTGGGCCGTACCTTGATCGCCGTGATGGAGAACTACCAGCGCGAAGATGGCTCCATCGAGGTGCCGGAGGCGCTCCGCCCCTATATGGGCGGGCTGGAGGTCATATCTTAAGATGTTCGAGCCGGTCGCCGATCCCTCAGGCTTGCGCATCCTGATCTCCAACGATGACGGCATCAACGCGCCGGGCATCAAGGTACTGGAGCGCATCGCCCGGACCCTGTCCAAGGACGTCTGGGTGGTGGCGCCGGAAACCGAGCAGAGCGCGGCGGGCCATTCGCTGACCATCCGCCGCCCCTTGCGGGTCCGGAAGGTGTCGAGCCGCCGCTACGCCGTGGACGGCACGCCCACCGACGCGGTGCTGCTGGGCGTCAACCACGTGCTGAAGGGCAAGAAGCCCCATCTGGTGCTCTCGGGCGTCAACCGGGGCTCGAACCTGGGCGAGGACGTCACCTATTCCGGCACGGTGGCGGCGGCCATGGAAGGCACCATCTTAGGGATTCCGGCCATCGCGCTCTCCCAGTTCATCAACCATCCCCATCCGGTGAAGTGGGGGACGGCCGAGCATTGGGCGCCCCAGGTCATCCGCCGCCTGCTGGCCAAGGGGTGGAGCCGCAACGTGCTGATCAACGTCAACTTTCCCGACGTGATCGCCGCCTCGGTGACCGGCATCGAGATCACCCGCCAGGGCAAGCGCAAGATCGGCGACGAGATCATGGAGCGCAAGGACCCGCGCGGCGAGCCCTATGTCTGGATCGGCGCGCAGCGGGCCGAAGACCGCTCGACGCCGGGCACCGACATCGAGGCGGTGTGCCGGGGCGCCATCTCGATTACGCCGCTGTGCTTCGATCTGACCCACCGGGGCGACATGAAGGCGCTGGAGACGGCCTTTTGATGAAGAAGGCCGAGCCCCGCGTCATCCGCCTGCTGATGGAATTGCGGCGGATGGGGGTGACGGATACCCGCGTGCTGTCGGCCATCGAGCGCATCCCCCGCGATCTCTTCGTCGCGGAGCCCTTCCTCGACCAGGCCTACGAGAACACGGCGCTGCCCATCGCCTGCGCCCAGACCATCAGCCAGCCTTTGGTGGTCGGCCTGATGAGCCAGGCGCTGGAGGTGGGCGAGCGCATGAAGGTGCTGGAGGTCGGCACCGGGTCGGGCTATCAGGCGGCGATCCTGGCCAAGCTGTGCCGCCGGCTCTATTCGGTGGAGCGCCACAAGCCGCTGCTGGCCGAGGCGGAGGCGCGCTTCAAGCATCTTCGCCTGCACAACATCACCTGTCGGGCCGGCGACGGCTCGCGCGGCTGGCCGGAGCAGGCGCCCTTCGACCGCATCATGGTCACCGCCGCCGCTCCCGACATTCCCCCCGCTTTGGTCGACCAGCTGAAGCCCGACGGCATCATGGTGCTGCCCTTGGGCGACGTGGGCGGCATCGACCAGGAACTGGTGCGCATCACCAGGACCGATCGCGGCATCGACATCCAGCCCTTCCTGCCGGTGCGCTTCGTGCCGCTGGTCGAGGGCATGCCCGAGGAATGAGGGGGGATGCGGGCGGGACGCCCGCGCTCCGAGCCGATGCCCTTCGTGGAGCGCGGGCGTCCCGCCCGCATCCCTACGGCATGATTGCCGGTCGCGCTTGGCGTGCTTATAGTGCGGTTATGAGGCAAGCGCCACATCATCTGGTTTCGGTCATGATCCTCGCCGCCCTGTTGGCGGCGTGCTCGCCCAGCTATGATTCGAAGGTGCCGGTATCGCGCGGCCCCGATGGCCCGCTGCAGGTGCAGCGGCCGGCGGCCGTCACCGTCTATGCGGGCGACACCGTCTATTCCATCGCCCGGCGTTATTCCCTGACGGTCCGCGACCTGATCGAGGCCAACAACCTGCAGCCGCCCTACCAGTTGCAGCCCGGCACGGTGCTGCGCCTGCCCGGCGGCGGTTCCGATTACGTGGTGCAGCGGGGCGACACCCTGTCGGTGCTGGCCCGGCGCTTCAAGGTGGATTTCAATTCGCTCGCCGCCACCAACGGCAAGCGGGCTCCCTATGTCCTGCATGTGGGCGAGCGGCTGACCATCCCCGGGGCCAAGGGCAGCGCGCCCGCCGCGCCGCAGCCTCCGGCCCAGGGCGGCAACATCGTGGTGGCCTCGCCCCATGCGCCGGGGGGAGGAGGGGGCAAGCCTTCCGCCGCCACCGCCACCGCCCGGCCCGAGGACCATCCCCCCGCCTATGCCCGCGCCCCGTCCCAGCCTGCGCCGTCCGTCGCCTCGCTGCCGGCGGCGCCACCGGCCCGCGCCGGGTCCAGCTTCCTGTGGCCGGTCAAGGGCGAGGTGGTGGCCGAGTTCGGCCCGCTGCCCGGCAAGGGACAGCACAATGACGGCATCAACATCGTCGCCGCCAAGGGCACGGCGGTGCGCGCCGCCGAGAACGGCGTGGTGGCTTATGTGGGCAACGAGCTGAAGGGCTTCGGCAACCTGTTGCTGATCAAGCACGCCGACAATTGGATGACCGCCTACGCCCATAACGAAAAACTGCTGGTCAAGCGCGGCGACCAGGTCAAGCGTGGCCAGACCATCGCGACACTAGGGGCCAGCGGATCGGTCACCTCGCCGCAATTGCATTTCGAGATCCGCCGGGGAACCGAGGCGGTCAATCCCGTCGATTATCTGCAAGATAAGGTCGCATCGGCGCCAAAAGTGTATCACGTTGCTATGAATGCGTATTGACCCCGCCCCGTGAACGGACCACCCTGATTCCATAAATGAATGACCGTTCGTATAGGGCGGCGTGAGGGTGGCTTCCAAGGAGGGACGCATGGCGAGCGACAGCGATGCGGCGTCGAAGAATCGTGACCGGCTGAGGTTCCTGCGCCTGGACGACAAGGCTGTTTCGGCCATCAAGGCGGTCCGCCCCCTGGTCGAGGGCAGCCTGCCCGCCATCGCCGATTCCTTCTATTCCCATCTGATGGAATGGCCGAACCTGCAGTCGCTGTTGGGCGGCGGCGCCAGGATCGGGCATCTGAAACAGACGCAGCAGGCCCATTGGAGCGCCCTGTTTTCCGGGCGTTTCGACGAGGATTACTTCCTGCGCGCCGTGGCCATCGGCGCCACCCATGAACGCATCGGCCTGGAGATCAACTGGTACCTGGGCGGTTATTGCTTCGTGCTGGAGAAGCTGATCGCCGAACTGCACGGCAAGTGCGACAAGGCCCGCTTCCCCGAGGCGGTCGGAGCCGTGCTGCGCGCCGCCTTCCTGGACATGGACCTAGCCATCTCGACCTATATCGAGCATGGCGAGGCCGGCAAGATGAAGCGCGAGATGCTGGCGCTCTCCGATACGGTCGACCGCGAGGTGGCGCTGACCGTCGGCGACATCGAGAAGCAGGTGAAGCGGCTGATCGAAGGGGCCCGGGAACTGACCGGGGTGGCCACCGAGCTCAAATCCATGGCCGAGGCGGTGGCCGAGGCGGTCAGCGTGACCAGCGACAATGTCCAGTCGGTAGCCGGCGCCACCGAGGCGCTGGAGGAGACTTCGCGGCAGATTTCCGCCAAGGTTCACGGCACTTCGCGCCTGACCGACGCCGCCCAGCACAAGATGGAAACCGCCGCCGCCACCGTGGACGGATTAAAGGACGCCACGGGCCGCATCCGCGACGTGGTGCGCCTGATCCAGTCCATCGCCGGCCAGACCCGCATGCTGGCCTTGAACGCCACCATCGAGGCGGCCAGGGCCGGCGAGATGGGCAAGGGCTTCGCCGTGGTGGCCGACGAGGTCAAGCGGCTGGCCAAGCTGACCGAGGACGGCATCCGCGGCGTCAACGCCCAGGCTCACGCCATCGGCCAGGCCACCGACGAGACGGTGGCCATGGTCGAGGAGGTGACGGCGTCCATCCAGGACATCAACACCATCGCCCAGGAAGTGAACCACGCCAGCGAGATGCAGCTCTCAGCCACCGCCGACATCAAGGGCAATGCCGGCCAGGCCGCCGACCATACCGGCACCGTCCACGGCCATGCCCAGTCGGTGCTGATGCAGGCGGAACGTACCGGCATCACCGCCCAGCGGGTCAACGAACTGTCCATGGTGGTCAACCGCGACGTCGGCGACCTGCAGCGCCGCCTCGGCATCATCTTGCGCTCGTCGGCGGCGGGCGACCGTCGCGCCGTGCCGCGCGTCGCCCTGGGTCTGGCCTTCTCGGGGCGGATCGGGCCGCGGGAGATCAAGGGCCATACCGGCGATCTCGCCAGCAAGGGCGTGGTGCTGGCCGGACTCAACGATCCGTCATTGGTGGGCCAAGGCGGAACCCTGGACCTGGAAGGGATCGGCTCGCTCGGCTGCGACGCGGTGGGGGCCAGCGTGCTGGGCCTGCACGTGCGCTTCCGCGAGGTTCCTCCGGAAGCCCTGGCCGCCATCGCCGCCGCCCAAGCGAAGGCGCGGGCCGAGGAACGCCTCTATATCGAACTGGTCCAGGGCGTCGCCAGTGGCGTCATCGGGGCGTTCGAGGCCGCGCTGAAATCGGGCGAGATCACCGAGGCCGACATGTTCGACACCCATTACGAACCCATCCCCGACACTTCGCCGCAGCAGTTCATGGCGTGTCATACGGGGCTGACCGACCGGGTGGTCCATCAGTTCACCGAGACGGTGCTGGACAAGGACCCGCGCATCGTCATCTGCTGCGTCGCCGACCGCAACGGCTATATCGGCACCCACAACAAGAAGTACTCCCAGCCGCAAAAGCCGGGGGAAACCGTCTGGAACGCCGGCAATTCCCGCAACCGCCGCATCTTCGACGACCGCGCCGGCCTGGTGGCGGCGCGCAACGTCCAGCCCTATTTCGTCCAGACCTATCCCCGCGACATGGGCGGCGGCAATTTCGTGGTGCTGAAGGAATTCGACAGCCCCATCGCCATCCGGGGCAAGCACTGGGGCGCGGTGCGTCTCGCCATCAAGCCGTAGGCGGGATGCGGGCGTCCCGCCCGCACCTACACGCTCTTCCCCAGTCGCCCCGCCAGATCCTG
The DNA here is from genome assembly GCF_001511835.1 of Magnetospirillum sp. XM-1. NCBI lineage: Bacteria > Pseudomonadati > Pseudomonadota > Alphaproteobacteria > Rhodospirillales > Rhodospirillaceae > Magnetospirillum > Magnetospirillum sp. XM-1. The sequence continues at coordinate 3,259,126 of NZ_LN997848.1, read as the reverse complement.
GATGAACTGCCACGCCACGCGGCCCGAGCGCGAGCCGCGCGTCACCGACCATTCGTTGGCCTGGGCGTGCAGTTCCTCGGTGGAGATGGGCAGGCCGTAATGGGCGACATAGCCCTCGACGATGGCGAAGAAGGTGTCCTGGCCCACGTGGTGGAAGCCCAGCCACAGGCCGAAGCGGTCGGACAGCGACACCTTTTCTTCCACCGCCTCGCCGGGATTGATGGCCGTCGAACGCTCGTTGTCGATCATGTCGCGGGCCATCAGGTGGCGGCGGTTGGAGGTGGCGTAGAACACCACGTTGGAAGGCCGGCCCTCTATGCCGCCGTCCAGGACCGCCTTCAGCGACTTGTAGGCGTCGTCCTGCTGGTCGAAGGACAGGTCGTCGCAGAACAGCACGGCGCGCCGCCTGCTGTCCTTCAACAGGCGCAGGCAGCGGGGCAGGGACGGGATGTCCTCGCGGTGGATTTCCACCAGCAGCAGGGTGCCGGGCCTCTCGGCATTGATGGTTGCGTGCACCGCCTTGACCAGTGAGCTCTTGCCGGTGCCGCGCGCTCCCCACAGCAGGGCGTTGTTGGCCGAATACCCTTCCGCGAAGCGCCTTGTGTTGTCCATCAGCTGCTCGCGCTGGCGCTCGATGCCCTGCAACAGCTCGATGTCAACCCGATTGACATTGGGCACCGGCTCCAGCCGGTCGGGGTCGGCATGCCAGACATAGGCGTCGGCGGCCGACAGGTCCGGCGTGGCGAAAGGCGGGGGCGAGAGGCGCTCCAGGGCCTCGGCGATACGGTTCAGGGCCTTGACGGCGTCGGCGTAGGGCATGGCGGCGATCCCTTGAGGATGAAGGCGCGGATGGTAGCAGCTTCGCCCTTTGGGGCAAGCAAATCGGCTTATCGGCCACTTGGCGTTTGCATCCCGGCGATAGGCGGCTATATTCCCGCTGCATTCAACGCTGCATTGGACAATGCGCGACTTCCCGAGGAGACAGTGATGTTCGTGTCGCCCGCTTATGCCCAAGCCGCCGCCGGTGGCGGTTCCATGGGAGCCCTGGAACAGTTTCTGCCTCTGATTCTGATCTTCGTGGTGTTCTATTTCCTGCTGATCCGTCCGCAGCAGAAGAAGATGAAGCAGCACAAGGAGATGCTGGGCCAGCTTCGCCGTGGCGACCGCGTCGTCACCGCCGGCGGCATTCTCGGCACCGTCAACAAGCTGATCAACGACACCGAAGTGTCGGTGGAGATCGCCGAGGGCGTGCGGGTCCGCTGCCTGCGCTCGACCATCACCGAGGTGGTGTCCAAGACCGAGCCGGTCGCCGGCGACAAGGCCAAGGACGAGAAGCCCGAAGCCGAGCCGGCCGCCGAAAAGGCCGACAAGTAGACCTTCGTCTCCCTTCCAAGCAGCACAGGCCGGGACATGCTCCACTATCCTCGTTGGAAGCTCGCAATGGTGGCGGTGATCGCCATCCTGGGCATCGTCTTCGTCTTCCCCAACCTGCTGACGCGTGAGCAGGCCGACCGGCTGCCCCATTGGCTGCAGCCGGTCAGCCTGGGTCTCGACCTGCAGGGCGGCTCGTACCTGCTGCTGGAGGTGGACACCGGCTACGTGGTCCGCGAACAGCTGACCTCGCTGGTGGAAACCGTGCGCACCACGCTGCGCAAGGAAAAGATCAAGTACTCGGACCTGGGCGCCAAGGGCGACCTGGTCAACGTGCGGATCATCGACGCCGAGGACCGCGCCAGGGCGCGTGAACTGCTGCGCAAGCTCGACCCCGACGCCGCGCTCGACGCCAAGGACGACGGCTCCATGGTGCTGAAGTACTCGGAGCAGGCGGTCAAGGCGCGCAAGCTGTCGGCGGTGGACCAGTCGCTGGAGATCGTGCGCCGCCGCATCGACGAACTGGGCACCCGCGAGCCCTCGATCCAGCGCCAGGGCGAGGACCGCATCGTCGTCCAGCTGCCCGGCGTCAAGGATCCCGACCGCATCAAGGCCCTGCTGGGCAAGACCGCCAAGCTGACCTTCCACCTGCTCGACGATTCCACCTCCGCCGAGGAAGCGGGACGGGGCAGGGTGCCGCCCGGCTCCATGCTGCTGCCGTCCGCCGAGAAGGAGCGGGGCATGCCGGAATCCTACGTGGTCAGGAAGCGCGTCGAGGTGGGCGGCGACATGCTGACCGATTCCAAGGCCACCTACTCCGAGGGCCGCCCGGTGGTCAGCTTCCGCTTCAACGCCGCCGGCGGCAAGAAATTCGGCGACGCCACGCGTGAAAACGCCGGCAAGTTCCTGGCCATCGTCCTCGACGAGAAGGTGATCAGCGCGCCGCGCATCAACGAGCCCATCCTGGGCGGTTCGGGCATCATCTCGGGCAGCTTCACCGTGCAGCAGGCGCAGGATCTGTCGCTGCTGCTGCGTGCTGGCGCCCTGCCGGCGCCGCTGCAGGTTCTCGAGGAGCGCACCGTCGGCCCCGATCTGGGCGCCGATTCCATCCAGGCCGGCACCGTCGCCAGCGGCGTCGGCCTGCTGGCGGTGGCTTTCTTCATGGTGGTGATCTACGGCGTCCTGGGCGTGCTGGCCAACGTGGCCCTGGTGTTCAATCTGATCCTGCTGATGGCGCTGCTGTCGGCCCTGGGCGCGACGCTGACGCTTCCCGGTATCGCCGGCATCGTGCTGACCATGGGCATGGCGGTGGACGCCAACGTCCTGATCTACGAGCGCACGCGCGAGGAGCAGCGCCGCGGCCGCTCCATCCTGTCGGCGGTGCAGCACGGTTTCGACCGGGCGCATGCCACCATCTTCGACGCCAACTTCACCCACATGATCGCGGCCCTGCTGCTGTACATCTTCGGTACCGGCCCCATTCGCGGTTTCGCCGTGACGCTGGGCATCGGTATCATGACGTCGCAGTTCACCGCCGTGAACATTACCCGGTTGATGGTCGCCATCTGGATCGCCGTCCGGCGTCCCAAGGCCCTGCCGCTCTAGAGGAATCGAGGATAATCGAGCGATGAACTTCTATTCCCGCTGGGTCGCCACCAAGAAGCCGAATTACGACTTCATCCGTCTGCGCTTCTTCGCCTTCGGCATCACCGCCCTGCTGATCCTGGGCTCGTTCGCGTCCATCCTCGTCAAGGGGTTCAATTACGGCATCGACTTCGCCGGCGGCATCCTGATCGAGGCCCACACCACCGGGGGCGAGGCGGACCTGCACCACATGCGCGGCACGCTGGAAGCCCTGAGGCTGGGCGAGGTGTCGCTGCAGGGCTTCGGCAACACCGGCCGCGACGTGATGATCCGCGTGCAGAAGCAGGCGGGCGACGAGAAGGCCCAGATGGCGGCGCTCGGCAAGGTCAAGGAGGCGCTGGGCGCCGGCTACGAGTACAAGCGGGTCGAGATCGTCGGCCCCAAGGTCGGCGAGGAACTGAAGCGCGACGGCGTGCTGGCCGTGGCCCTGGCGGTGCTGGCCATCGCCGCCTATGTCTGGTTCCGCTTCGAGTGGCAGTTCGGCGTCGGTGCGCTGATCGCCATCTTCCACGACGTGATCACCACCTTCGGCCTATTCTCCATTTCGGGCCTGGAATTCAACCTGACCTCGGTGGCGGCCATCCTCACCATCGCCGGCTATTCCATCAACGAGACGGTGGTGGAATACGACCGCGTGCGCGAAAACCTGCGCAAGTACAAGACCATGCCGCTCTACGACCTGTTGAACCTGTCGGTCAACGAGACCCTGGCGCGCACCATCCTGACGGTGTCCACCGTTTCCATCAGCGTGCTGGCCCTCTTGATCCTGGGCGGCGAGGTGCTGCGCGGCTTCTCCATCGCCATGCTGTGGGGCCTGATCATCGGCACCTTCTCGTCCATCTACGTTTCCATGCCGGTGCTGGTCTACTTCAACCTGCGCACCGGCAAGGAGACCGAGGAAGCCGAGACGGCCGAGGGCGGACCGGCCGCCGCGCCGTAAGTCCCTTCCATGGACATCACGCCCCTCATTCCGTCCGGCCGGCAGATCGTCAAGGGATACGGCGATGGTGGCTTCACCATCTCCGGCATCCGCTGGGAGGGTTCGGTCCTGGTGCTGCCCGACCGCACCCAATCCTGGGGGGTGACCGAGCTGTCCCAGGTCACCGAGGAAAGCCTGTCGCCGATCTTGAACTTGGCCGAGCGGCCGAGGCTGCTGCTGCTGGGCTGCGGCCAGCGCATGGCGCTGGTTCCCGCCGCCCTGCGCATGGCCTTGCGCCAGGCGGGGATCACCCTGGAACTGATGGATACCGGCGGGGCGTGCCGCACCTACAACGTGCTGGTGTCCGAGGAACGCTCGGTGGCCGCCGCGCTGATCGCGGTCTAGCGATTACTCCCCGGGGGGAATGGTCGGCAGGGTGAAGCGGAAGGTGGCTCCTCCGCCGGGCGAGGGCTCGACCCAGATCCGGCCGCCGTGACGCTCGACGATACGCTTGCAGATGGCCAGGCCGATGCCGGTGCCTTCGTCTTCCTCCCGGCCGTGAAGCTTCTGGAAGATGGTGAAGATGCGCTCGGCGTATTGTGGCTCGATGCCGATGCCGTCATCCCTGACCCAGAAGGTCCATCCTCCCGAGACCTCGTCGATTTCGGCCCCCACGTCCACGGCGGAGGGGTGGTCGGGACGGTGATACTTCACCGCGTTGGCGATCAGGTTCTCGAACAGGGTGACCATCTGTTCCCGATCGGCGGTCAGGGTCGGCAGATCCCCCACGTGGAGGGTGGCGCCGTAGCGCCCGATTTCCCCCGCCAGCAGGTTTCCCGCCTCGGCCGCCACGGAATTCATGTCCACCGGGACGAAGATGTTGCCGCGGCTGCGGATTTGCGAATAGGCCAAGAGGTCCAGCAATTGCTGCTGCATGCGCTTGGTGCCGGCCACGGTGTAGTCGATGAACTCGTTGGCCTCGACGTCGAGCCGGTTGCGATAGCGGTGCTGAAGCAGCTGGACGAAGCTGGTGATGCTGCGCAGCGGCTCCTGCAGGTCGTGGGCGGCCACGTGGGTGAACTGTTCCAGGTCGGCGTTGGCGACGGCCAGCTGGCGCGCCTTTTCCTCGGCAGCGGCCTGGGTGATCCGCAGATGGCGGGTCCGTTCCGCCACTTGCTCCTCCAGGACATGGCTTTGCCGTTCCAGGCTGGCGGCCAGCAGCCGGCGCGAATATTCCCGCCGGTCCGATAATGTGGCCAGCCAGAACAGCGCCGCCGACAAGGTGATCACCACGGCGGCGACCCAGGCCGCCTCGCGATGGAACTCGGCAAAGGCGGTTGCCTGGGTCACGCCGATGGTGGCGACCACCGGATAGCGCTCCAGGGTTCCATAGCTGACGATCTTGGCGTTGCCGTCGGTGACCGATACGAAGCGCACGACGCCGGACGGCGCCTGTGGCAGATATTTCTGGAACAGGGGGCTCATGGCGGTGGAGCGTCCAAGGGACGTCTCCGGCTCGGGCAGCCTTGCCAGGAAGATGCCGTCCCGCCGGATGACCGAGATGCCCCCCGGTTCCTCGATCAGCAACTTTTCCAGGACCTCGACCAGAAACATGGGATCGAAGGCGGCGGACACCACGCCCTTGAACCGTCCTTCGGTATCGACGATGGCGCGCGACAGCGGGATGGTGGGGTGGTTGTCGATGCGGCTGAGGACCGGAACGCCGATATTAAGCGTGTTGCTCCGGGGATTGCCGACATGGTCCTGGAAGTGCTCGCGATCCGAGATATCCACGGGAAAGTTCAGAATTCCGTTCGCCTGGAGGATGATGCCGGAATTCTTGCCGTCCTGGCCGAAAACCACCATTTGCCGGATTTCGGGAAAGGCGCCGAGCCGGCTTTGGAACCACTGGACGAGGCTGGGGTCCGGCCACCGTGCCGGGTCGACGCGCTGGCTGGCTTCCAGCAGCAGATTGTCGATGCTGCGCAGGCTGGTGTCGACCTGATGCTCCAGGGTCCGGGTCAGGGCGGTCAGCAGGCGTTCGGCATTGCTGTTGGCCCGGTTCCAGGCGGCCTTGAGGTGGATGGCGGCGATCACCACCAGCACGGTGATCAGCGCCAGGGCCCAGCGCCGGGCAATGGTGCTCGGCCGCAACGACGGAGTTGCGGAAGCCTCGGTTCCGGTAACCATGCCAGGCCGTTCACTGCCCAAGATGAGAGATGCCCCCTGTTTCGGACCGAATGTCCGATTGCATATCCCAACCCCGAATTTCGTCTAGCACCTTTCCGGCCGGGAAAGTAGTGGGGAAATGAAAAACCCCCCTCCCGAAGGGGAGGGGGGCTTCAAAATCCAGTCTCAGCCCAGATTGGCTTCGACGAAGTCCCAGTTCACCAGATTGTCCAGGAAGCACTGGACGAAGTCGGGGCGGCGGTTCTGCCAGTCCAGGTAATAGGCGTGCTCCCACACGTCGACGGTCAGCAGCGCCTTCTGGCCGTGGGCCATGGGCAGGTCGGCGTTGGCGGTCTTGGTGATTTTCAGCTTGCCGCCATCCAGAACCAGCCAGGCCCAGCCCGAACCGAACTGGCCCACGGCGGCGGCCTTGAAGTCTTCCTTGAACTTGTCGAAGCCGCCCAGATCGGACTCGATCCTGGCCAGCAGCTTCGCACCCGGCTTGCCGCCGCCGCCCTTCTTCATGCAGTTCCAGAAGAAGGTGTGGTTCCACACCTGGGCGGCATTGTTGAAGATGCCCTGCTTGGCCGGCAGATCGGCGGCGGCCACCTTGATCACCTCTTCCAGGGACTTGGACGCCAGATCGGTGTCCTTGGTCAGGTTGTTGAGGTTGGTCACATAGGCGGCGTGATGCTTGCCGTGATGGAACTCGAAGGTGCGGGCGGAAATGTGGGGCTCCAGCGCGTCGATGGCGAAGGGGAGCGGCGGAAGCTCAAAAGCCATAATTCACCTCTATGTCGTCAAAGGGTTCCGAACCGAATTGGAAATCGTCTAAACGATGAGCCAAAGATAGGAACTCCGGGGATGATTGTGAAGCACCTTTGTCGGCTATTGCCGATTCAAAAGGTCAGGCCCGGACGCGCCAGCGCCAACCGCGCGGCGGCAAGGCCGCTGCAGATGGCGGCCTCTATGGTACAGGGCCAGGGCGAGGCAATCCAGTCGCCGGCGAGAAAAACCCGATCAAGGCCGGTGACCGGACCGGGGCGGGCGACGATGGTCAACGGGTCGTGGGCCAGGGTGGCCCGCTTTTCCTTCATGATGCGGTAGGGCGGCGGCGCGATGGGCGGCATTCCCAGCGCCCGGCGGATTTCGTCCCACAGGCGGTCGGCGATGGATTCGTTGTCGAGGTCCACCAGCGCGCCGGCCACCGACACCGTCACCGACAAGACGTCGCCACGGGCGAACAGCCAGTGGCCGGAGGCATGCACCAGGCCGAGGAAATGGCTGCCATGGGGCAGTTCCACCGGCTGGGCGCAGCGGAAATGGGCGTTGACGATGGGGCGCGTCGGCATGGCGGCGGGGGTCGAACCGGGCAGCAGGGTCTCCACCGCCCAGGGCGGCAGGGCCAGGACCACACGGTCGGCGGCGTTCAGGCGCACCTCGGCGTCGTCGAAGACCAGGGCGTCGGGCCGAAGCGCCTTTAATCGGCGGCGGAAATGGGTCTCGGCCCCGAACAGCGCCAGCGTCGCCAGGGCCGGCGCCACCAGGGCGGCGGACAGGCCGGCGGGAAAGGTCCAGGGGACCAGGGCGTCCGAGCCGCCCAGCAGCGCCTTGCGCATGGTCCAGGCGAACATGCGGGCCGACGCCTCGTCGGGCGCGGTGTTCATGATCGCCTCGCACATGGGCAGCCACAGGCGGGTAAAGGAGGGAGTCCGCCCCAGGCGGCTGGCCACCGTCTCGGCCTTGCCGGTCCAGGGCAGGCCGAGCGCCTTGAAGATCTCGCCTAGCCCGGCGGGCAGGCGCTTGGGGCTGACCGTCCACGACTTGCCGGTGAGCAGGTCGACGAAGGGAAAGGCCGGCGGCGCCGCCACCATGGCCTCGATGCCGCCGGTGGCCCGCGCATAGGCCAGCGCGGTGCGGTTGGCGCCCAGGACCAGATGGCTGCCGTTGTCGATCACCCGGCCCAGCCGCTCGTCCAGGAACGAGCGGCAGCGCCCGCCGGCATGGCCCGCCGCCTCGTGCAGCACCACGCGCGTGCCGGCCTTGGCGGCGGCTACTCCTGCGGCGAGCCCGGCGAGGCCGGCGCCCACCACATGCAGGGTGCCTTGCGACGTCACGCCGTCAACCCGCGCCAAAGCCCGACCAGGAACACCCCGGCATAGTCGAGCTTGCTGAGCTTGACCCGTTCGGCCAGGGGATCGCCCCGGCGAAGCTTGGCCGACAATTGCTCGGCCACCCGCACGGTGACGGCGCATTGCAGCCGCATGCGCAGATCCTTGACCATGCCGGGCAGCGGCCGGGCCAGTTCGATCAGCCCGTCGGTGGCGTCCAGCATGCGGTCGAGCACCTGGCGCAGCTCACGCGGGCTGAAGCCGCCTTCCAGCACCTGGATGGTCAGCCCCTGGGCCTGCAGCCAGTCGCGGGGAATGTAGACGCGGCGCAATTCGCGGTAATCCTTGCCGCAATCCTGCAGGTGGTTCAGCACCTGCAGCGCCGCGCAGAGCGCGTCGGACGGCGCGAAGGTGTCGTGGGATTCGCCGTGCAGATCCAGCAGGAAGCGACCGACCGGCGCAGCCGAATAGCGGCAATAGCTCATCAGGTCGGCCCAATCCTCGCAGTAATCGCGCACGGAATCGCGGCGGAAGGCGTGGAGGAGCTGCGAGGCGTGCTCGATCATCGCGCTCTCGCCGTTGACCGCCCGGCGGTAATCCTCGGCCAGCGCCAGGGCCGGGCCGGTCTCGGTTCCGTGCAGGCCGCGGTCGAGCGCGTCGAGCCCGGCCACCTTCTCCTCGGGCGTGAGACTGGGCGAATCCGCCACGTCGTCCGCATGCCGGGCAAAATGGTAATAGGCCATGATGGTGGCCCGCTTGTGCTTGGGCAGCAGCAGCGAGGCCACCGGGAAATTTTCCTGGCCGGCGGTCTTGCTGGCGGCGGGGAGGGGGGCGGCGGCGGCGCGGGACAAGGGAGTTCGGCCTTCCAATTGGAGCGCGGGGCGGGACGGGCTATATATGCCACGCCCCATGAGCCGGCTCCAGTTGAAACGAGGTCCCATGTCCGCCCCGATCCCTCCGTCCTCAGGCCTGTCCCATGCCGCCTCGCTCGTCTCCAGGTTCGATCGCGACCGCTTCGCCACCGCGCTGTTCGCGCCCCTGGAGCAGCGGGAAGCGCTGATGCTGCTCTACGCCTTCAACGTGGAAATCGCCCTGGTTCTGGAAAGCGTGCGCGAGCCCATGGCCGGCATGATCCGGTTGCAATGGTGGCAGGACACCCTGATCGCCGGATTGGATGGCGGAACCTGCGACAATCATCCCGTGGCCCGGCCCTTGTGCGCGCTGATCCGGGACCGGAACCTGCCGCTCGAGGCGTTCGACGATTTGATCTCGGCGCGGCGCGACGATCTGGAAGGGATGGCGCCTGCCGATCTGGCGGCGGCCGAACGTCAGGCCGAGCGCAGTTCGGCGGCGCTCACCGCTCTGGCGCTGGCGGTCCTGGGGGACAAAACCGAGGATTCCCGCCGGCTTGGGCGCCATGTGGGCATCGCCTGGGGGCTGGTCGGCAACCTGCGGGCCTTGGGTCATCATCTGTCAATCGGCAAGTTGACGCTACCCGAGGACCTGCTGTGCGCCGCCGGCACCAGCGGTGAGGCGGTGAGGGAAGGTGCGGCGTCAACCGACTCGTTGACGCAGGTCGCCCGCATCCTCGGCGGCCAGGCCCGCCATCATCTGTCCGAGGCCCGCCGTCTCCGTGCGACGCGCAGCGGCCTGCCGGCGGTTCTTCCGGCGATCCTCGCCGACGGCTATCTGCAAGTCATTGAAAAGGCAGGGTGGAATCCCTTCGACAGCCGGGTGTCCCAGTCCCGGCCGCGCCCGATCCGCCTGATGCTGGCCCATTTGACGGGGCGTATCTGAGTATTATTGCGAAATGGCAATGATAACATTGCGGAAGCGCAACTTTAAAATTGCCTTAACGCAATGAAATCCATCAGATGGCTAGGATTGGGCAAATATAGTGCGGATCGCCGGCGGTATCTACTCTATTTCGTCGTGCCCCGCTGCGGCCCGGCCATCAGGGCCGCATCGCCGCCGGCGGCGGCGGTATTGACCGACAGGCAGCGTTCCACCCCATAGCGGATCAGGGTATTGGGACCGCCGGCCTTGGACCCGGTGCCCGACAGACCCAAGCCGCCGAAGGGCTGCGAGCCCACCACCGCGCCGATCATGGTGCGGTTGACGTAGATGTTGCCGATGCGGGCGCGGGCCACCACCTGGGCGATGGTGGCGTCGATGCGCGAATGGATGCCGAGCGTCAGGCCGTAAGACGTGGCCGCCACCGCGTCGAGCACCTTGTCCAGGTGCCCGGCCTCCCAGGGGATGACGTGCAGGATGGGGCCGAACACCTCGTCCTTCAGCAGGTCCAGGGATTCCAGCTCGTAGGCCATGGGAGCGAAGAAGGTGCCGTTGTGGCAGGCGGCGGGAAGCTGCGCCGTGGCGATGGCCCGCCCCGAGTGGCGCAGGCGTCCGCCATGGGCCATCAGCCGCTGGCGGGCGGCCTCGTCGATCACCGGGCCGACATCGGTGGCGAGCAAAGCGGGATCACCCAGGGACAGCTCGGCCATGGCGCCCTTCAGCAGCGGCTCGATGCGGCTCCAGGCCTCGCGCTGGATGAAGGCGACGCGCAGCGCCGAGCAGCGCTGTCCCGCCGAGCGGAAGGCGCTTTCCAGGCAATCGGCCACTACCTGCTCGGACAGGGCCGAGGAATCGACGATCATGGCGTTGAGCCCGCCGGTCTCGGCGATCAGGGGGGCCAGCGGCCCGTCCAGGGCGGCGCGCAGGCGGTTGATGTGGCGCGCCGTGGCGGTGGACCCGGTAAAGCTGATGCCGTCCACCAGGGGGCTGGAGACCAGCGCCTCGCCGATGGCGGGGCCGCCCGGGACCAGATGCAGCGCCTGGGGCGGCACGCCGGCGGCGTGGAGCAGGCGCACCATTGCCGCCGCCATCAGCGGGGTCTGCGGCGCCGGCTTGGCCACCACGGCGTTGCCGGCGGCCAAAGCGGCCGCCACCTGTCCCGTGAAGATGGCCAGCGGGAAGTTCCAGGGCGAGACGCAGGCGAACACGCCGCGCCCGCCCAGCATCAGCTCGTTGCTTTCCCCCACCGGGCCGGGCAGCCGCAGGGGCTGGCCGAAGCGCGAACGGGCCTCGGCGGCGTAGAAGCGCAGAAAATCCACCGCCTCGCGCACCTCGGACAGGGCGTCCGGGATGGTCTTGCCCGCCTCGCGGATGGCCAGCGCCATGAAATGCGGCCTCTCCGCCTCGAGACGGTCGGCGGCGTTTTCCAGCACGGCGGCGCGGCGCTCGCCGCCCAGGTCGTCCCAGGCGGGGAAGGCGGCGCGGGCAGCGATCAGCGCCGCCTCGACCTCGGCCGGATTGGCGTCCACCACCTCGCCGACCACGCGGCGATGGTCGGAGGGGTCGAGCACCGGCCGGGCGTTGCCCGAATCCGTCTCGGTTCCGCCGATGATGGGAGAAGCCCGCTCGGTGGTCGAGGCGGCGGCCAGGGCGACGTTCAACTCGGCCAGCACCGCGGCGGACGACAGGTCCAGGCCGCCGGAATTGCGCCGCTGGGGCGCGAACAGGGCGGCGGGCTCGGCCACGTTTTGCGGATTGAGGCGCCCCAGGGCCGCCAGCGGGTCGGCGGCGACCACATGGGCGGGAATCTCCTCGTCGGCCAGACGGCTGACGAAGGAGGAATTGGCGCCGTTTTCCAAGAGGCGGCGGACCAGATAAGGCAGCAGTTCCTGGTGCGAGCCCACGGGTGCATAGGTGCGGCAGGCGAAGTCCGGGGCCAGCTGGGCGTAGAGCGCCTCGCCCATGCCGTGCAGGCGCTGGAACTCCCAGTCCCCGGCCCCGCCGGTCATCTCGACGATGGCGGCGGCGGTGTGCGCGTTGTGGGTGGCGAATTGCGGGTAGAACAGTTCGGGCCGCGCCAGCAGGTCGGCGGCGCAGGCGAGGTACGAGACGTCGGTGGCCTCCTTGGCGGTGAACACCGGAAAGCCGTCCAGGCCGCGCTCCTGGGCGCGCTTGATCTCTCCGTCCCAATAGGCGCCCTTGACCAGCCGGATCATCAGCCGCCGTCCGCGTCGCTCGGCCAGGGCGCCGGCCCAGGCGATCACCGGCCGCGCCCGCTTCTGATAGGCCTGGATCGCCATGCCGAAGCCGTTCCAGCCGTCCAGGGTGGCATCGGCCAGCACCGCCTCGATCACGTCCAGCGAGATCTCCAGCCGGTCGGCCTCCTCGGCGTCGACGGTCAGCCCGATGCCGGCGTCGCGCGCCCGGTGGCAAAGCCCGGCGAGACGGGGGACCAGTTCCTCCATCACCCGGCGGCGCTGGGCCATCTCGAAGCGGGGATGCAGCGCCGAAAGCTTGACCGAGATGCCCGGCCCGGCCAGGGGGCCGGTGCCCCTGGCGGCGCGGCCCAGGGCGTCGATGGCCTCGCCGTAGGCACGAACGTAGTTGAGCGCCGTCTCGTCGGAACGCGCCGCCTCGCCCAGCATGTCGAAGGAATGGCGGTAGCCCTTGGCCTCCCACGGGCGGGCGTGGTCCAGGGCCTCGGCGATGGTGCGCCCCATGACGAACTGGCGGCCCATCAGCCCCATGGCGCGTCGCAGCGCCTGGCGCACCACCGCTTCGCCCAGACGCCCGGCGACCCTGCCCAGGACGACCTTGCCGTCCTCCTCCAGATGCAGCAGGCGGTCGCCCAGCATCAGCGCCCAGGTCGACGCGTTGACGAACAGCGACGGCGAACGCCCGAGATGGCCGTCCCAATCGGCCGAGCCGATCTTGTCCTTGATCAGCAGATCCGCCGTCAGGTCGTCGGGAATGCGCAGCAGCGCCTCGGCCAGGCACATCAGCACCACGCCTTCGCGGGTGGACAGCCGGTATTCGTTGAGAAAGCCGTCCAGGCCCAGGGAATGCCGGGCGCCGCGCGCGCCCTCAACCAGCTTGACGGCGCGGTTGACGATACGGCGGCGCGCCTCGTCCTCCAGGGGAATGGCGGCGGCCAGTCCCGACACCAGGTCGGCCTCGCTCCGCCCGGCGGCCAGATGGATGGCCTGGCGCTGGGCATCCGGGGCGGGAAGGGGCTGGTCGAGGATCATGATGGCGGCTAGTCGTCGCGGGTCGACAGGCCGACCGCCATGTAGACCGGGCACCAGCCCAAGGCCGCCGAGACCAGCGGCACGATGCCGATCCAGCCCCACGGCCCGATCAGGTCGGCCATGGCCATCCCGATCATGGCCAGTCCGACCGCGACGCGGATCAGGCGGTCCTTGCCTCCCATGTTGGCGTCCATCACACGGCCTCGACGGCGCAGGCCAGATTCATCTCGCCGGCGGTGTTGGCGACGGTGGTGAGGCAGGCCTCGGCGCGGGTGGGAATGCAGACCGAGAAGCGGGTGACGTAGATTCCCTGTTCCGGCAGCCTTTGGGCGTCCATGCGCACGATATTGGCCTGGAACTCGCCGAACACCTCGGACAGGCGGGCCACCAGGCCGGGGCGGTCGCCGCCCGACACCACCACGCGGTGGGTGATGGTCCCGGCCGGGCCGTGGGCGGCGTCCAGCTCGAAGGAGCGGACGGAGATGCGTGCGCCGGCCAGCAGGGGCAGGCGGGAAAGGTCGCTTTCCACCTCCTCGGCCGACACCGAGGCCGGCAGGTCGCAGACCGAGGTGAACTCGGCGCCGCTGCCCAGCATGGCGAAGCTGGTGTCTCCCAGATCGGCGCCCAGGTCGAAAAGCCGCCCGGTGATGGCGGCCACCAGCCCGGTGCGGTCGGAACAGAATACGGAAACGAGCACGGTTGCCATGGGAGCCTCTCGCAAGGGTCGCAAACGCCTGAATTCCCTATCATGCGTCAGGTTCTGACATTTGTTAACCCCGAGACATGGGGTTATAATCGACGTGTAAATCGCGGGGGACGCATGCGCGGGTTGGTGTTGGCCTTGTTGGTGGGATCGGTGACCGGCGTCGCGGCCTGGGTCTGGTGGCCCCGCGGCTATGGCATCAATCCCCAGGACGCACGGCAGGTGGCTCTCGGCTACGACCTGTACAACCTGCATTGCGCCTCGTGCCACGGCCACGACCTCAAGGGCGAGGCCGAGTGGCAGACCAGGAAGCCCACCGGCGAGCTTCCCGCTCCGCCCCACGACGCTTCCGGCCATACCTGGCACCATCCCGAGGACCAGCTGTTCGCCATCATCAAGCATGGCATGGCCCGTTTCGCGCCGCCCGGCTACAAGACGGCCATGCCCAGCTTCGTCGGCACCCTGTCGGACACCGAGATCAAGGCGGTGCTGTCCTACATCGAATCCACCTGGCCCGCCGACATCCAGGAACGCCGCGCCGCCATGCTGAAGCGTTGATAGCGGCTACCGGCGGGGGCGGCTTGATGGTATCAGAAGGCGCGCTGATATCGCCGGGGAAGGGAATTTAAGTGACCGCCAAGATCAAGATCGGCAATTACGGCTATACCTGCCAGCCGCGCTGGGGCTTTGGCCGGCCGACCCATCCCCGCCTGTCCGAGATCATCGGCCGGCAAAAGGCAGAATACGTCCGGCGCATCGACCATCTGCTGGGCCTGGCCGAGCACTTCGCCGCCATTCCGCTGGAAGAGCCCGACGAGGCCCCCGGTCCCCGCTGGATGAATCCCTGGTTCAGCGCGCTGGACGGCATGATGCTGACCGGCATGCTGGCCCGGCACGATCCGCGCCTGCTGATCGAGATCGGCTCGGGCAATTCCACCAAGTTCGCCCGTCACGCCATTACGGCGCGGCGCCTGCGCACCAAGATCGTCTCCATCGATCCCGAGCCCCGTGCCGAGGTGGATTCGCTGTGCGACGAGGTGATCCGGGCGCCGGCCGAGTTCATCGACCCGTCGGTGTTCTCGCGGCTCAAGCCGGGCGACATCCTGTTCATCGATTCGTCGCACCGCTCGCTCGAGAATTCCGACGTCACCGCCCTGTTCCTGGAAGTGCTGCCCGAATTGCCGCCCGGCGTCATCGTCCATGTCCACGACGTCTACCTGCCCTACGACTACCCGCCGGCCGCCGAGGGGCTGATGTACAACGAGCAGTACATCCTGGCCGCCCTGCTGCTGGGCGAGGCCAAGTGGCTGGAGCCGGCCTTTCCCAATTACGCCGTGGTGCAGGACCCGCAATTGTCGGCCCGCCTGGGCCCGCTGTGGCAGGCCATCGGCACCAACGCCTTCCCGGCGCCCAGCACGTCATTCTGGCTGAACATCAAGAAGCGTCGTTAGTGTGTTGATTTAACACATGTGAGCGATAAGGCGCCGCAGGAAATCCTCGCACTTGGCGACCTGCTCGACGGTGATGAATTCGTCGGGGCGATGGGCCTGGGTGATGCTGCCGGGGCCGCAGACCACCGCCGGAATGCCGGCCTGCTGGAACAGCCCGGCCTCGGTGGTGAAGGCCACCTTGCTGGTCTGGTTGGAGCCCGACAGGGCGCAGACCAGACGGACGGCGGCGTCCATCTCGTCCATGCCGAGACCCGGCGTCGAATTGTGCTCGTCCAAGGTGATGCCGCTGGCTTCGCTGACACCCAGCATCTCGGGCACCAGATCCTGGGCCCAGCCGCGCACCTCGGCCATCAGTTCCTCCGGGTCGTGATCGGGCAGGTTGCGGATCTCGAACTCAAACGAGCAGGATTTGGGAACAATGTTGAGTGCCGTGCCGCCCTGCATGGTGCCGGTATGAACGGTGGTGTAGGGCGGCTGGTAGCCATGGTCGAAGGGGCCGCTTTCACGGATGCGCCGCTGCATGGCCCGCAGTTTGACCACCATTTCGGCGGCGATCTCGACGGCGTTGACGCCTTGGTGGTTCAGGGCCGAATGGCATTCGTGCCCTTCCACGTGGCAGCGCACGCTTTTCTTGCCCTTGTGGCCGATCACCGCCTTCATCTCGGTGGGCTCGCCGACGATGCACAGCCGGGGCTGGACCGGCAGGTGCGCCAGATCGTCGATCAGCCGGCGGACGCCGACGCAGCCCACCTCCTCGTCGTAGGAAAAGGCGAAATGAATCGGCATCTTCAGCGGCGCGGCGGCGAATTCGGGGGCGAGCGCCAGGCAGGCGGCGATGAAGCTTTTCATGTCGGCGGTGCCGCGGCCGTACAATTTACCGTCGGCCCGGCGCAGGCGGAACGGGTCGGCCGACCAGTTCTGGCCATCCACGGGGACCACGTCGGTATGACCCGATAGAACTATTCCAGGAATATCATCGGGGCCAATCGTGGCAAAGATATTCGCCTTGTTTCGAGACTTGTCAAAAGTCCTGCGCACAGAAGCCCTAAGACCGGAAAGGATTTCCTCCGCCAGATCGATTAACTGTAAATTAGTCTTGTAACTTGTAGTATCGATCGCGATTAATTTCTCGATCGTTTCGATGCTGGCCGGCAGGGGCGTTTCGGCATGTTCGCTCAAGGACCCGTTCTCGCTCTGGGAGGCTTTGCGCAGTGCCGCCATCATACGGCCCCTTGTAGCCGGAAGGCCAGTCCCGTACGTCGAGGTATATCCAATATCTTGTGGTTATTACGCATGCGGAGCGCTATTCTCCCGCATGCCGACGGGGCAGGGGGCGGCTGGTTTTGTTGGTGGCGAGGGAGCGCGAGCTTGCAGCCCGTGATGCTTACGCATGAGTGACCCCGTGGCCGGGCAGACCGCGGGTGCGGCCGCGCCCGATGAGGGCGCCAAGAAAGCTGAGCAGCCCGCTTTCAGCATCGCCTCGCTTTCCACCCTGAAGAGCAATCTGTTCGACCTTGCGGTGGCGTCGCTGTTTCTCAACGTCCTCGGCCTGGCGCTGCCCATGGCCCTGCTGCAGGTCTACGACCGTATCCTGCCCAACAAGTCGGTGGGCACCATGGTCTTCCTGATGGGGGCGGTGTTTGCCGCCCTGCTGCTGGAATCGTCGCTGAATTTCTGCCGTTCGTGGATCACCGGCTGGGTGGGGGCGAAGTTCGAGCACAATGCCGGCTGCACCGCGCTGACCCATCTGGTGATGGCCGGCGTGGACGAGTTCGAGAAGGACGGGTCCGGCGCCCATCTCGAGCGCATGAACTCCCTGTCCACGGTCCGCGAGTTCTATGCGGGCCAGGCCATGCTGACCTTGCTCGATCTGCCGTTCGCCGTGCTCTATCTCAGCCTGGTGGGCATGATGGGCGGCATTCTGGTCCTGGTCCCCATCACCATCCTGGTGCTGTTCTGCATCACCGCCGTCATCTTAGGCGGCAAGCTGCGCGCCGCTTTGCAAAAGCGCATGACCGCCGACGACCGCCGTTTCAACTTCATCATCGAGGTGCTGGGCGGCATTCACAGCGTCAAGGCCTTCGCCATGGAGGCCCAGATGGTGCGCCGCTACGAGCGGCTGCAGGAGACCTGCGCCGAAGGGGCCTATCAGGTGGCGCTCAATTCCTCGACCGCCATGGGCATTTCCTCGTTCTTCTCGCAGGCGACCACCGTCTGCGTCGCCATGTTCGGCGCCCTGGTGGTGCTGAACGGCGAGATGACCACCGGCGGCCTGGCCGCCTGTTCCATGCTGGCCGGCCGCGCCATGGCGCCCATCCAGAAGGCCCTGGGGGTGTGGACCCGCTTCCAGTCGTTCATGCTGGCCCGCCACCGTCTGACCGAGCTGTTCAAGCTGAAGCCGGAATCCGAGAAGAACCTGCCCAAGATGACCGCCTGCAAGGGCGGGCTGGAACTGATCGATTGCAGCTTCCGCTACGGCGAGAAGCTGCCGATCATTATCCGCGACGCTTCCATCAAGATCGCCGAGGGCGAGTGCATCGCCATCTCGGGCGGTAACGGCAGCGGCAAGACCACCCTGCTGACCCTGATGCAGGGCGCCATCAAGCCGACCACCGGGCAGGTGCTGGTGGACGGCCAGCCCATGACCATGTTCGAGCCGCAGAGCGTGCGCGACCATATCGCCTTCCTGCCGCAGATGGGCGTGCTGTTCCAGGGCACGATCTTGCAGAACATCACCATGTACCGTAAGGAGTTCGACGACGTGGCGGTCGAGACCGCCGCGCTGCTCGGCCTGGACGAGGTGGTGGCGACCATGGCCCTCGGCTACGACACGCCGGTGGGCGACGGCGCCTATGATTCCCTGCCGCGCGGCATCAAGCAGCGCATCGCCATCGCCCGCGCCCTGGTCAACAATCCCCGAGTCGTGCTGTTCGACGAGGCCAATACCGCCGTTGACACCACCGGCGACAATTTCCTGCGCGTCTGGCTGGAACGGGCCAAGGGCAAGCGCACGCTGGTTCTGGTCACGCCGCGCCCGTCGCTGGTCAAGCTGGCGGACCGGGTGTTCGACCTGAAGGACGGAACGTTGGTGGCCAAGCCGCCGCGCGAGGAGCGGCCCCCCATGCCCGAGGCTCCTCCCGGCCTGCTGCCCCAGGGAGGGCCGGCATGACCGCGGCCCACAACAGCCTTTCGGCGCGCAAGCCCAACCAGCAGGCCATCGAGCAGTACGAGCAGCAGCTGGCCCAGAACGCGCTGGGCGGTTTTTCCGCCACCTCGGATCTGGCGGCCTGCCTGTTGCCCCTGCTCAAGTCGCTGGGGTGGAAGGGCGATCCGCGCCATGTGGCGGAATCCCTGCCGCACTTCGCCAACGACCTGGACTTGACCGGCCTGCGCAACGTGATGGCGACGCTGAACTATTCCAGCCGGCCCGAGCGTCTGGACCTGGAGATCATCGACGCCCGCCTGTTGCCCTGCCTGTTCCTGCCCGACGAGAGCCACGCCCTGGTGGTGAAGAAAATCGACGACGAGGGCGAGGCCGAGGTTTTCGACAGCGCCCAGGGGCTGACCGTCAAGTTCGACACCAGGGGCGTCAAGGGCACGGCCTATTTCTTCACCAACCTGGGCGGCGATGCGGCGGCCGCCAAGCCCGCCAGCTGGTTCCAGAGCGTGCTCGAGCGGTTTCGCCCCCTGTACTGGCAGGCGTTCTTCGTCACCTTCGTGCTCAACGTCTTCTCGCTGGGCACCCCGCTGTTCACCATGTCGGTCTACGACAAGGTGATCGGCGCCGAATCCTATTCCATGCTGGTGTCGCTCTCCATCGGAGTGACCATGGCGCTGGCCGCCGACGCGGTGCTGCGCGAGGTCCGGGCCCGCATCCTGGCCTTTGTCGGCGCGCGGCTCGACAACATCATGGGCAACAACATCTTCCAGCACATCCTCGCGCTGCCGCCGGGCTTCACCGAGCGGGCCACCATCGGCGCGCAGGTGGCCCGCATCAAGGACTTCGAATCGGTGCGCGAGTTCTTCACCGGGCCACTGGCCACGGTGTTCATGGAACTGCCCTTCGCCATCTTCTATTTCACCGTGATCGCCCTGCTGGGCGGCGTGATCGCCCTGGTGCCGGTGATCGGCACCATTCTGTTCATCGTCGGCGGCTGGGCCGTCATGCCGGTGGTGCGCAAGAACGTGGGCATCGCGTCGCGCGCCGGATCGCGGCGCCAGGAATTCCTGGTGGAGGCGCTGGGCAAGATGCGCGCCGTCAAGCTGGCCGCCGCCGAGCACACCTGGGTCAAGCGCTACCGCGAAATGTCGGCCCGCGCCGCCATGGGCGGATTCAAGAACGGCATGTTCTCGGTGGCCATCAGCACCGGGTCGAACATCCTGATCATCTCGTCGGGCCTGGCCACCATCATCGTCGGCGTGCTGGGCGTCATCGACGGGGCGCTGTCCATCGGCGGCCTGATCGCCGCCATGATGCTGGTGTGGCGGGTGCTGTCGCCGCTGCAGACCGGCTTCACCATGCTGCAGCGGGTGGAGCAGGTGAGGGGATCGATCCGCCAGATCGACGGCCTGATGGGCATCAAGCCCGAGCGCGATCCCAAGGCCATCGTGGCGCCGTTGAAGAACATCAAGGGCCGCGTGGTGTTCTCGCGGGTCTCGTTGCGCTACAACAACGAATCCGACCCCGCCCTGGTCGGCGTCTCCTTCGAGGTGGAGCCGGGCGAGGTGGTGTGCGTGACGGGGCGCAACGGTTCGGGCAAGTCCACCATTCTCAAGGTCCTGCTCGGCCTTTACACGCCCCAGGCCGGCGCGGTGAAGATCGACGCCACCGACATCCGCCAGATCGATCCCATCGAGATGCGGCACATGATTTCCTATACGCCGCAGACCTGTAACCTGTTCTTCGGAACGGTGGCACAGAACCTGCGGCTGGCCCATCCCACCGCCACCGACGCCGACATTCGCTGGGCCTGCGACCAGGCGGATGTGTGGGAGGAGATCATGGCCCTGCCGCGCGGGCTGGAAACCCGCATCGGCGAGGGCGCCTCGGAGCATCTGCCGACCAGCTTCGTCCAGAAGATCTCGCTGGCGCGCGGTTATCTCAAGCGCAGCCCCATCATGCTGTTCGACGAGCCGGTCAACGGCCTTGATTTCGAGGGCGACCGCACCTTCATGCAATCCATCGAGAATTTCCGCGGCCAGTCCACCATCTTCATGGTCACCCACCGCCCCAGCCATCTGCGGGTCGCCGACCGTATCCTGGTGTTCGATGGCGGCTATCTGCGTCTCGCCGGCCCGGCCGAGGAAGTCCGGGCCAAAATTCCGCCGGATCTGATCTGACATGAGCACGAACCCGACCCCGAATCCGGGCCAGAACCTGGTCAACGTCCCCCAGCCCGACAAGGTGCCCCAGGCGGCAGCTTCGTCGAAGTCGGTGATCAAGCTGTCCAACCGGCAGTCGCGGCACCTGGCCCAGGCCCTGGTGCTGGAGGAGAGCGGCACCTCGGGCATGGTCCGCTTCACCATGATGCTGGCCAGCGCCACCACCGCCGCCTTCGTGGTGTGGGCGGCGCTGACCGACGTGCCGGAAATCGCCACCGCCGAGGGGCAGGTCATTCCCTCGGGGCAGGTTCAGGCGGTTCAGCATCTGGAAGGCGGCATCGTCCAGGATATCCTGGCCCGCGACGGCGATCTGGTGGAGGCGGGAGCCACCATCGTCCGGCTCAATCCCGCCCAGGCCATCTCCGATCTGGAGCAGACCAGGGCGCGCGAAGCCACCCTGCTGATCAAGGCCGAGCGCCTGCGCGCCTTGGCCGAGGAGCGTCAGCCCGATTTCTCCCATATGCCCCAGGGCTATGACCGCCTCATCTCGGACAATCTGGCCATCTTCAACAGCCAGTCCCAGGCCCGCGACACCTCGCGCTCGGTGATCCTGTCGCAGATGGAGCAGAAGCGCTCGGACCTGCGCCTGCTGGAATCCCAGGAGCGCTCGCTGCGCGAGCAGATCGGGCCGCTGCAGGAAGAGATGAACATGCGCCAGGAACTGGTCGCCAAGGGTCTGGTGTCCCGGGTGGTCTACCTGGACACCAAGCGCGAGCTGTCACGCGTCCAGGGCGAACTGGCCCGCCTGATCGGCCAGGAAGTGACGGCGCGCGAGGCCCTGGGCGAGGTGGAAAACCGCCTGATGGACAACAAGTCGTCGCTGCAGAAGGCGACCATGGACGATTTGGGCACCACCATCAACGAACTGGCCCAGGTGCAGGAAAGCATCGGCCGTCTCGAGGATCGGGTGAAGCGCCTGGAGATCGTCGCCCCGGTGCGCGGCCTGGTCAAGGGATTGGCGGTCAAGAACCAGGGCGCCGTCATTCAGGCCGGCGGCAATGTCTGCGAGGTGGTCCCCGTCGAAAACCAGATGAAGGTGGACGCCAAGATCAACACCAAGGATGTCGGCCATCTGAAGATCGGCCAGCCGGTGCGGGTCAAGGTCACCACCTACGACTTCGCCCGCTACGGCGCGGTGGACGGGACGCTGACCAAGATTTCCGCCTCCAGCTTCGCCGACGAGAAGGGCAACCCCTTCTTCAAGGGCGTGATCGACCTCAAGCACAATTACGTCGGCCTGACGCCCGGCCGCTACGGCATTCAGCCCGGCATGTCGGTGACGGCGGAAATCATCACCGGCGACAAGACCTTGCTGCAATACATGCTCAAGCCGATCTTCACCCAGATCCAGCAGTCGTTCCACGAGCGCTGATCGGGGGCCACGAACGCTGATCGGGCCGAAAAACGGGTGTCAGCCGGTGGGCTGACACCCGGCCTGTTCCAGCAGCTTCCGCTTGACCTCCATATCCTGTTCGGAATCGGCGAAGCGGTCGGCAATGGCCTTGAACTGGTCCTGAAGGGCCATGAAGGTGTCGACGATGTCGGGATCGAAGTGGGACCCCGAACCTTCGGCGATGATGGCCACCGCCTTTTCGTGCGGCATGCCTTCCTTGTAGACGCGGCGGCTGATCAGGGCGTCGTAGACGTCGGCTACCGCCATCAGGCGGGCCGAGACGGGAATGTCGTCGCCGCCGATGCCGAGCGGATAGCCGCTTCCGTCCCATTTCTCCTGGTGGCCGTAGGCGATTTCCTTGGCCATGGCCAGGAACTGCACCGGCGTGCCCAGCGACCGCTCGGCGTGCTCGATGGCGTCGCGGCCCAAGGTGGTGTGGGTTTTCATGATCTCGAATTCATGCGGCTCGAAGCGTCCGGGCTTCAACAAGATGCGGTCGGGAATGCCGACCTTGCCGATGTCGTGCAGCGGCGCCGACTTGAACAGCATGTCGATGGTCGTTTCGTCGAGGGTGGCGACGAAGCGGGGATGGTCCTTCAGGTTCTCCGCCAGGAGGCGGACGTAATACTGGGTGCGGCGAATGTGGTTGCCGGTGTCGGAATCCCGCGTTTCCGCCAGGGAGGCCATGGCCAGGATGGTCACGTCCTGGATGGCGGCCAGTTCGCGGGTGCGCCGCGCCACTTCCGCCTCCAGGTAATCGGCCTTGTCGCGCAGGAAGTCGGCGCTGGCCTTGAGCTTCAGCTGGGTCTCGACCCGGGCCAGCACCACGGCCGGATTGATGGGCTTGGTCACGTAGTCCACGGCGCCCAGTTTGAGGCCGGCCTCCTCGTCCTCGGCAGCGCTCATGGCGGTGAGGAAGATGACCGGAATATCGCGGGTGGCGCGGTCGGCCTTGAGACGGCGGCAGACCTCGTAGCCGTCGAGGCCCGGCATCATGATGTCCAGCAAGATGAGGTCGGGCGGCGCCTCGCCGGACGCGATGGCCAGGGCCTTCTCACCGCTGTTGGCGATCTTGACCCGGTAGAGGTCCTTGAGCAGGCCGCTCATCAGCTTCAGATTGTCGGCGGTGTCGTCGACCACCAGGATGGTCGGGCGGAGATCGTCGGTCATGGCAGGCTAACCTTGAGGGCGCGTTCGATGGACTTCTTGACGGAAGCGATGGACACCGGCTTGACCAGATAGCCCGACACGTGCAGGCCCTTGGCGGTCATCACCGCCTCTTCGCCCGAATCCGAGGTCAGCATCACCACCGGCGTGGCCGCGACTTCAGGAAGCGGGGCCTTCTGCAGGGTCGCCACATAGGCGAAGCCGTCGTCGCCCGGCATGTGGATGTCGCACAGCACCACGGAAGGGCGGATGCGCAGGGTCTCCGAAATGGCGGCCTTGACGTCGCCGGCCTCGTAGAGGTTGGACGGCGGAATGCCGATCTGTATCAGAATCTGGCGCAGCGTCAGCCGGATGAACGGCTCGTCGTCCACCAACAACACCTTGATGCGGCGAAGTTCCGTTTCATTCATGAGGCACCTTTTTCGGCGTTGCCATTTTCGGCGTTGAAGGAGGCGAGGGCGTCACGCAGTTCGTCCAGGGTCACCGGCAGCAGAGGCGCCAGCATGGCGACCCCTTCGGCATTGCCGGCCTTGGCGGCGTCCTCGATATCGGCGGCCAGGCGGCCGAGACGGACGGCCCCGGCAGTATTGGCCGTCCCTTTGAGGCCGTGGGCGGCCTCGCGCAGGGCGGCAAGGTCGCTTTCCGCCGTGATGCGCCCGACCTTGGCGGCGGCATCGTCGAGGAAGGCGGCCAGGATGGGACGAAGCCGTCCCATGTCCCATTTGTACACCGGCCCCATGCGTTCGAAGTCGAAGACGTCGGGGTCGATTTCGGGAAGGGCGGGGGGCGCGGCGGCGGGCTTGTCGTCCAGCAGGCCCAAGGCCCGGTCGAAATCGAAATCAACCACATGGCGGGCGATGGAATCGGCCCGGCTGCCCAAGGCCGAGCGCAGGAGGGGCAGGTTGTTCACCACCAGCTCTTCCGCCTCGGCGTCGCTGTCGGCCAGCAGGGCGCGCAGCCGTTGGATCAGCCCGGCGGCATCGCCCCCGGGCCCCGGAGCTTCCTCGGGCGGTGCCAGCGCCGCCGCCACCCGCCCCGTCAACTCGGACAGGACCGGCGCCAGGGCCGCCAGCGGAGCAGAGGAATCCTTGCCCGCCTTGATCGCGGCCTCCACATCGGCGGCCAGGGATTGCAGGGCGGCGGCGCCCACATTGCCGGCGATGCCTTTCAGGGTGTGGGCGATTCGCTCGGCGGTGGCTAAATCGCCGGCCGCCAGGGCTGCGCCGATGTCGCCGACCGCATTCTTCTGGCCCGTCGCGAACTTGCGCAGCATGTCGAGATAAAGCGGCCGCTTGCCCCGCACCCGCTTCAACCCGGCATTGGTGTCCAGGCCGGGAATGTCGGTCGGAATATCGCCGGCCGCCGGCTGCGACGGGGGCGCGGCCGGCGACGGAGCGGGGGAGGGCGCCGCCGCCCGACGCCATTTCAGCAAGGTGGCGAACATCTCGTCGGGATCGATGGGCTTGGCCAGATGGTCGTTCATTCCCGCTTCCAGGCAGCGGTCCCGGTCGGCCTGCATGGCGTTGGCGGTCATGGCGATGATGGGAAGATCCGCGTGGCCCATCTTGCGGATCTCGCGGGTGGCGGTGATGCCGTCCATCACCGGCATCTGCATGTCCATCAGCACCATGTCGTAGACACCGGCCCGGACCTTGTCCACGGCCACTGCGCCGTTCTCGGCAATCTCCACCACGACGCCGCCATCGGCCAGCAATTCGGTCGCCACCTGCTGGTTGAAGTCGTTGTCCTCCACCAGGAGCACCTTCAACCCCTTGAGCCCGGCCAGATCGGCAGCGGAAACGCCTGCGGCGTCGGGGACCGAATCCGGTTCGTCCTCCAGGACGGCGCCCAGACTGCGCATGGCGGAATCGAACAGCAGCGAGGGATTGACCGGCTTGATCAGCACTTCCTCAATTCCGGCGGTTTCCGCGCCCTTCATGACCTCCTCGCGGCCATGGGCGGTCACCATGATCAGGTGCGGGGTCACGGGCAGGCCCAGGCCCTTGATGGCGTAGGCCGTCTCGATGCCGTCCATTCCCGGCATCTGCCAGTCGAGGAAGACGATCTCGTAGGGCGCGCCGCCGGCGGTATTGCGGATGGCGTCCACCGCAGCAGGCCCCGAATCCACGTCGTCCACCTTGAACGACATGGAGGACAGCATGTCGACCAGCACGGCCCGGGCGTTCTCGTTGTCGTCGACCACCAGCATGCGCCGCCCGCGCAGATCGGGCTTGGGCAACAGCTTGCGCCGCGGCTTGCCCTTGCCCAGCGTGGCGGTGAACCAGAAGGTCGATCCCTTGTCGGGCACCGATTCCACTCCGACGCTGCCGCCCATCAGTTCGGCCAGCTTCTTGGAAATGGCCAGGCCCAGGCCGGTGCCGCCGTATTTGCGGGTGGTGGAGGAATCCGCCTGCTGGAAGCTCTGGAACAGCCGTCCCTTCTGCTCCTCGGTCAGGCCGATCCCGGTGTCCCTGACCTCGAAGCGCAGCACCACCTCGCCGCCCAGGTCCTGGCCCAGGCGGACCCGGATGGTGATCTCGCCCTTCTCGGTGAACTTGATGGCGTTGTTGGCGTAGTTGATGAGGATCTGGCCCAGGCGGAGCGGGTCTCCCTCCAGGTCGTTGGGCACGTCGGCGCCTACGTCGAACACCAGTTCCAGGCCCTTGGCCGTGGCCTTGTCGGTGATCAGGTTGGCGACGTTGTCCAGCACCTTGTCCAGGTGGACCTCGGTCCGCTCCACCGCCAGCTTGCCGGCCTCGATCTTCGAGAAGTCCAGGATGTCGTTGATGATGCCCAGCAGGTGTTGGCCCGATTGCTGGATCTTCCTGACATAATCCTTCTGGCGCGGATTGAGCTCGGTCTTCAGCGCCAGATGGCTCATGCCGATGATGGCGTTCATGGGCGTGCGGATTTCATGGCTCATATTGGCCAGGAAGTCGGCCTTGGCCTGGGAGGCGGCCTCGGCCTTCTCCTTGGCGATGGCCAGTTCGGCGGTCCGCTCCTCCACCAGATCCTCGAGATGCTCCTTGTACTCCACCACCTCGGCGCGGGCGTGCTCGGCATCCTCGGCCAGGCTGATGGCGGCGACGCGCTCGCGGCTGGCCTCGACGACATGGGTGCGGATGGCCGCCTCGGCCTGGCGCGCCTTCCACTGCTCGACCGCGAACGAGCCGACCAGTTTGGCGAAGCGGGCCAGAAAGCCCAGGATGAACGGCAGCCGCACCTCGTCGATGACCGGCGCCTCGCGCACTGCCGCCAGGTATTCGGCCCGGTCGAAGCCAAGCTCGTCGGCCTGGGCGGCGAAGAAGGCTTCATCCAGGGACCCTGTGTGGAACTGGCCGATGAAGACGTTGGCCACGTGGTGGCCGGCGATGACGATCGGCGAGGCGCAATCGGTCATGCCGTTCCTGCACCGGTACATGGCGTAGTCCTTGCCCTCCTGGAGGTTGAGGGCAAGCTCGGTGTCGCTTTCGATGCAGCGGGCGCAGCTCTGCGGGTTGACCCGATGGAAGTCGGTGCAGGCTCGCTGCCAGCGGGCGGCGGCCAGGATGTCGCCCTGGGGATCGATGATGGCGGCGGCGATGCCGACCGCCTCGCAGAAATCCGCGAACAGGCTCTGCAGTTCATTTTCGCGCAGCAAGGCGACAAAGGCCCCGCGAATGGCCTCGCCGTCCAGAACCTGGGGAACGACGACGTCGCTGGTCGTGTCGTCGGCCTCCTCGGCCTGCTCGGGCGACAGGAAGGCGGGCGGCAGCCCCAATCGCAAGGCCAGCTCGTTGATCCGGCGCTTGAGGTCGATGATCCTCTGTTCACGGCCAAGCGCCAGCCGGTTGAAGCGTTCGATCTCTTCCACCTTCTTGCGGTCGGAGACATCGACGAATGTCCCGACCAGACCGCCCGCCGTTCCATCGACCTTGCGGAAGCCCGAGACGTAATAGAGCGTGTCGTGAACCTTGCCGTCGGCGAAGGGGATGGGCATCTCCTTTTGAACCACCGACGCGTTGGCGATGACCGCTTCATCCTCGGCCTGATAGGTGATGCGGTCGGATTCGGGCAGATAGTCGAGATCGAGAACCCGTTTGCCGATGAGTTTTTGCCGCGCCACGCCGAACGTCTGTTCGTAGGCGCGGTTGAAGCCGAGGAAACGGCCGTCCGGCCCCTTGTAGAACAGGGGATAGGGGATGGTGTCCACCAGGGCTTCCTGGAAGGCGGCCTGATCGCGGATGGCGTTTTCCGCCGCCTTGCGCTCGGTGATGTCCATCAGCCAGGACAGAATGCCGGTCCGGCCGTTGAAAGGAATCGGCAGGTAGGTGACCAGCATGTCGAGCGGCGTCTTGTCGACGCTCCACATCTGGACTTCCCTGTTTCGGACGATGCCGTCCCTGTGCAGGCTTTCCAGCAGCGCATCCCGATCCGATTGGCGGACATAGACGTTGGGGGCGTAGTCGCCCACGCGGAAGCCGAATTTCTCCATGACGATGGGATTGGCGAACTGGATTTCGCCATCGACCGTGATGGCGATGCTGATGGGGCTCTTGTCCAGGATGTTCTGGAGCCTTTCGCGCTCGGCGATCAGGGCCTCGGCGGCTGCCTTGCGCTCGGTGATGTCGCGGAACGACACCACGGTGCCGACAACTTGACCGTCCTTCATTACCGGCGTCGTGGCGTATTCCACCGGGAAGCTGGTTCCGTCGCCGCGCCAGAGCACCTCGTCGGCCACGGTGCGCGGGGCCCCATCCACGCTGGTCAGGTGCATGGGGCAGCATTCCCTGGGAAAGGCCTTCCCGTCGGGATAGGAGTGGTGAACAAGGGCGTGCATGCCCTTGCCCACCAGGTCGGCGATCTCGTAGCCCAGCATTTGGGCGCCGGCCGGATTGATGAAGGTTATCCGGCCATCGGGAGCAAGCCCGGCGATGCCCTCGCTGACGGAACCGAGGATCAGGCGCGAACGCTCCTCCGCCTCGGCCAGCGCCAGCTCGGCGCTCTTGCGCTGGGTGATGTCGCGGGCGATGCCGATCAGGCCCAGCAAGGTGCCGTCCGGGCTGTGCAGCGGCACCTTGGTGGCTTCGAAATGGGCCACCCGGCCGTCGGGATAGGTGCCGCTCTCCTCGCAGGTCAGGGTCTTGCCCTCGGCGACCATGGTGACGTCGTTCTGGCGGTACTGGTCGGCTTTCTCGGGCGGGAAGAGGTCGAAATCGGTCTTGCCGACGATGGCGTCGAGCGGCTTGCCGATCATCTCCGCGAAGGCCTGGTTGCCGACCAGATAGACCCCCAGCATGTCCTTGACGAAGATGACGTCGGGGATGGAATCGATCAGCGAGCGCAGCAGCGAGCGTTCGCGCCCCAGTTCCCCGGCCTGTTCCTCCACCAGCCGGCCCTGTTCGGCCAGTTGGTCGTTGATGACCTCCAGCTCCTGCTTGCGGGCGGCGATCTGGCGTTCCGAGGCGGCCAGGGTCGCCGCCTGGATTTGCGTCTCGGCCAGCAATTGCTGGGTCTTGTTGGTGCGCTCGATGATCTCGAGGCTCATGGCCAGGACCGGCATGATGCCGTCCAGCAGCGCCTGATCGCGCGGGCCGAAGCCCTCGATGGTGGCGAATTCCACCACGGCCAGCAGGTTGTCGCCGCGCAGGACCGGAACAACCGCGATGGATTTCGGCGCCATGTCCCCGGTGGCGCCGCCGATGCGGATGTAATCGGCGGGCGGCTGGGTGATGACGATGGGGGAGCGTTCCAGCGCGCATTGGCCGACCAGGCCCTCGCCGACGGCGAAGCCCTGTTCCAGGCTCTTGCGCTCGCGGTGGGCGTAGCCGCCCTGCAGGCTGAGGTGCTTGCCGCTTTCATCCATGACGTAGAAGGCCGCCTGGCCCAGCTTGAGCAGCGGCGCCAGCATGGAGAACAGCTTGCGCGCCAGTTCGCCGGGATTGGCCGAGGTCTGGAGTTCGGCGGAAATGGCGGCCAGATGGGTCTTGACCCAGCGCTGCTCCTCCATCTGGCGGGAATCGGCCCTAAGCACGTCGATGGCGCGGGCCAGGGCGCCCACCTCGTTGGGCAGGTCGGTTCCCGGAACGTCCAGATCCAGCTTGCCGGTGGCCAGTTCCGTCACCACGGCGCTGAGGCGGTCGATGGGGCGGCGAACCGACAGGGTGACCGCCAGGGCGGCGAGCAGGCTGATGGCGACGGCGCCGGCCAGCAAGGACAAGGTCAGCAGGATGGCGCCCTCGGCCGCGGCCGAAGCATTGGCGACCTCGATGCGGGCCTGTTCCTCCTTGTAGTCGGATAAAAGGGCGAGGGCCGCATCCGCATTGACGCCCAGATGCTGGAACTCGGGGCTGGCGACGGCGATGGCGGCTTCCGCGCTGTTCTTGCGCAGCAGGGCCAGGGTCTGGTCGACGCTCGCCTTATAGGACCGGTATTGCTCCTCGAAGCTGGCCAGGTTCTTCTTGTTCTCGTCGCGAATGACGTGGGCTTGGGCGTCCTTGATCTCCAGGCCGAGCCTGGCCTCGGATTCGTTCAGAAGGACGATGGCCCGTTCGCGTTCTCCCGCGTCCGGGGCGAGAATGGCCTGGCGTAGTGCCCGGCCCATCTTGGCCAGTTCGACCCGGGCGTCCTTGAGGTGGGAAATACCCTTCAGGTCGATCTCGTAGAGCCGGTGGGAGCCTTTGTTGAGGACGTTCTGATTGTAAAGCCCAACCGCGCCCAGCAGGACGGTCAGGGCCAGAAGGATGGCAAAGCCCGACAACAGCTTGGTTCGCAGCGACACGCGTTCCAGGGTATTCAGCAGACGGTTCATGGGCTTGCCTCGGTCAGGACCGGCGCGGCGCTTGCCTGGCGGCGTTGGATTTCCAGATTGAGAGCCAGCAGATCCGCAAGCTCCCTGAACTGCTGGATATCGGCCGTGTTCGGCCGGTGAAGAATGGCGATTTCCACGGCGCCCAGCGGCGTGTCGTCGAGCATGAGCGGCTCCATCAGGATGCCGGCAGGCCGGGCGTTGCCGAGGCCCGAGCGGATGGACCACGCTTCCATCTCGTCGCCCGCCAGAACCCGGCCGCTCCGGTCGACGACGCACTGGCCCAGAAGCCCGGCTCCGGCGGCCATTTCGCCCGGAAGCCCGGCAGGAGCGGCGTAGGACGCGGCCAGGGTCATGGACGGCGCGCCGTCGCGCTCGTAGACGTAGACCGCCCCTTGCAGCGCTCCCAGGATGTCGTGGGCCTCGGCCAGGAAGACACGGGCCAGATCGGAAACCCCTCTGGCCCGCTGCAGCTTCATGGCCGCCTCGGCCCTGCGGTTCTTGCGCTCGGCGCTTTGGGACTGTTCGCGGGCGTATTGCTCGATGCGCCGGCTGGCCATGACCTGGGCGTGCTGGCCGCGGAGCAGCTTGAGCAGCAGGCCGACGATCACCAGCATGGCCGCCGCCACCGCCCCGCCCGTCCACAGGCCGTCGCTGGCCGCCTTGGAAACGGTCAGATCCTCGGCCAGCACCACCTGCCATGAGCCATAGGGATCGTTCCACTGAACGTCGGCGACGGCCAGGGCGTGGCTGCGCCCGCCGATGCGCACGATGCCCGGCGCGATGGAGAAGGGCAGGACCGGCGGGTCGGTCTTGTCGAACATGGCGCCGAACTGCTTGAGGGCGCGGATGGCGGTCAGGCGTTCGAAGGTGGCTTGACCCGCCAGGTGGCCGACCCATTCGGGCCTGTTGCTGGCGAACACCACGCCCTGCGGCGACAGCAGGAGGGCGATGCCGACATGGTTCTGCAAAAGGCCGTCGACCCGGTCCAGCCCGGTGCGGGCCACCACGGCGCCGATGGGGCCGCTGGAGCGCTGGACCGAAGCCAGGACCGGTGCCGTGAAGTACAGGGCCCGGTCTCCCCGCGCCAGGCTGACGGCGGCATAGACATTGTCGCGTCCGGACATGGCCATCTTGTAGTAGGGGCGGAAGGTGACGTTCAGTCCGGTGGACGGGCGTCCGCTGCTGTCCCACGAGGAATGGACGATGCCGTCTCCCCCCACCACGAACACCCCCTGGGCGTCGTGAGAGCGTCCGACATCCTCGAGCAATCCGGCGATGCGGGGAAGGTTGGGCGGAACCTCGCCCCGGGCGTCGAACTTGATGTCCTGGGCCACCGCCCCCAGCAGGGACAGCGCCCCCATCACGTTGCCGTTCAAGGTCTGGGACATGATCTCGACGCTGCGTCGCTCGGCGTCGATGACCAGGCGCGACAGATGCTCGTCATGGCGGGCGGAAACGGCCAGCAACCCGGCCAGGATGCCGCACAGCACCGCGACGAGCAGGGCCGCCAGCCATCCAAGGCCGGGGCTCCTGATCAGCAGCGCCATCCCGTACCGCATTCGCCTTATCCCAAACAGCATGCCGTCAGGATTTCCCCCCCTGACGGAAGCAGGATAGACCAGCAACCGGGAAACGAAAATTTCTTTTCGCCGGCCATCCCAAAGGATTGCTCATGAAAAAACGGCCTGAACCAAGGGTCCAGGCCGTTCATTTGCCGAAATTCGCTTCAGAAGGGGATTTCGTCGTCCAGGTCGGCCGGGGGCTCCCAGGACTGGCCGCCGCCCTGCTGGCGCGAGCCGCCGGCACCGCCGCCGCCCTGGCGCGGGCCGTCGTCGTAGCCGCCGCCACCACCACCGCCATAGCCGCCACCGCCGCCGCCGTCACGGCCGCCCAGCAGGGTCAGCTCGCCCTTGAAGCGGCCGATCACCACCTCGGTGGAGTACTTCTCCTGGCCCGACTGGTCGGTCCACTTGCGGGTCTGGAGCGCGCCCTCGACATAGACGCTGGAGCCCTTCTTCAGGTAGCGCTCGGCGATGTCGGCCAGGTTGGGATTGAAGATCACCACCCGGTGCCACTCGGTCTTTTCCTTGCGCTCGCCGGTGCCGCGATCCTTCCAGGTCTCGGAGGTGGCGATGTTCAGGTTGACGATCTTCGAGCCGTCCTGCGAGGTCCGGACCTCGGGGTCGCGGCCCAGATTGCCGACCAGAATGACCTTGTTGACGCTGCCAGCCATGGCGTTCGTGGCTCCTGTGGGGAAAGTTGGCGCGGATCATATTGCAAGGAACCGGCCTGCGGAAGGGGCAAGAGCACCGCGCCTCAAATATGAGGCGCGGTGCTCTTGCCTTATCATTATCCCTCGCCGGGCGCGGCCTTCCGGCCGCTTGGCCGCCGCCTCAATGGCGGCTGACCGCGGTATGAGTCAAATATGACGCACACCGCTAATGCTTGGCCTTGGTGGGCGGCGCCGGCAGCAGGCGGCCCAGCATGGAGGTCAGCGCCTTGGCGTAGGCGGCGACGCCGCTCCGGTGCATGCGCAGGCTCATTTCGGCGCCCTTGGCCAGCTTGAAGCCCAGCACGATGTGTTCGTCGTCGGCCTCGGGCTGGATGGTCCAGCGTTCCACCGACTGGGCGGGGATGGCGGCGGCGGGGGCGGAAGAGGTGGAGGGTGGGGAGGAGGCGTCCTCGGCCGGAATCCCGCCCGCCTGCTCCAGCCAGGCCGACAGCAGCGTCATCTGGTCCAGCGGCAGGATCACCACGTGTTCCTCGCCCGACTCGTCGGCCAGCACGACGCGGATGGCGTCGCCGGTATCCGAGGCCCGGGCCGAAACCACCTGGGCGGCTGAGATTTCGTGCTTCATGCTCCATCCCGAGGCAAGCAGCGCCGGTTCCCATTATGC
Source organism: Magnetospirillum sp. XM-1 (assembly GCF_001511835.1). Taxonomy (NCBI): domain Bacteria; kingdom Pseudomonadati; phylum Pseudomonadota; class Alphaproteobacteria; order Rhodospirillales; family Rhodospirillaceae; genus Magnetospirillum; species Magnetospirillum sp. XM-1. The sequence continues at coordinate 3,226,087 of NZ_LN997848.1, read as the reverse complement.
CAGAGCCGGGCGGCGAGTTCACTTCAATACCCGCAGGCCATACCCTCGGGTTGTCGGGTCACACGATATCTGGTAGCGTGCGGCCGCGTGGATATGTGTCCACCCCAAGTTCTGGTTCCTTTTTTGAAACCGATGGGAAAATTTCGTTGACCACGCCTCCCGCGTCGCCGCAATTCGATATCACTCCGGTCACCATCGAAGACGAGATGAAGCGCTCTTATCTCGATTACGCCATGAGCGTGATCGTGAGCCGCGCGCTTCCCGACGTCCGCGACGGGCTGAAGCCGGTCCACCGCCGCATCCTGTTCGCCATGAACGAGGCGGGCTACCACTACAACAAGCCCTTCCGCAAATCGGCGCGCATCGTCGGCGACGTCATGGGTAAGTATCACCCCCATGGCGATTCGGCCATTTACGACGCCATGGTGCGCATGGCGCAGAACTTCTCCATGCGCCTGCCGCTGGTGGACGGGCAGGGCAATTTCGGCTCCATGGACGGCGACCCGCCGGCAGCCATGCGCTACACCGAGGCCCGCCTGGCCCGCTCGGCCCATTCCCTGCTTGAGGACATCGACAAGGAAACCGTCGACTTCCAGGCCAATTACGACGAATCCACCCACGAACCCACGGTCCTGCCGGCCCGCTATCCCAATCTGCTGGTCAACGGCGCCGGCGGCATCGCGGTGGGTATGGCCACCAACATTCCGCCCCACAACCTGGGCGAGGTGATCGACGCCTGCTGCGCCTATATCGACGACCCCGAGGTGACGGTCGAGCGGCTGATGGAGCTGGTGCCCGGCCCCGATTTCCCCACGGGCGGCACCATTCTCGGCCGTTCCGGCATCCGCGCCGCCCAGCAGACGGGCAGGGGATCTGTGGTGATGCGCGGCCGCGTCCACGTGGAGGAGATCCGCAAGGACCGCGAGGCCATCGTCGTCACCGAGATTCCCTATCAGGTGAACAAGGCCCGCATGCTCGAGCAGATCGCCGAGCTGGTGCGCGACAAGAAGCTCGAGGGCATCTCGGACCTCAGAGACGAATCCGACCGCGACGGCGTGCGGGTGGTGATCGAGATCAAGCGCGACGCCATCGCCGAGGTGGTGCTGGCCCAGCTCTACCGCTTCACGCCCTTGCAGACCAGCTTCGGCGTCAACTCGCTGGCCTTGAACGGCGGCCGGCCGCAGATGATGACGCTGAGGGACATCATCAAGGCCTTCATCGCCTTCCGCGAGGAGGTGATCACCCGGCGCACCATCTTCGAGCTGGGCAAGGCCCGTGACCGCGCCCACGTCTTGGCCGGCCTGGCCATCGCCGTGGCCAATATCGACGAGGTCATCCGCCTGATCCGCGCCGCCCCCGATCCTTCCGAGGCGCGCGAGAAGCTGATGACCCGGGCCTGGCCGGTGGGCGACGTGGCGCCGCTGATCGAGCTGATCGACGAGCCCGGCCGCACCATCGAGGACGGCTGCTACCGCCTGTCCGAGACCCAGGCCAAGGCCATCCTGGACCTGCGCCTGCACCGCCTGACGGGCCTTGAGCGCGACAAGATCGGCGACGAGCTGCGCGAGATCGGCCACCAGATCGAGGCCTACCTGCTGATCCTGTCGTCCAGGCCCCGCCTGTTCGAGGTGATGAAGGGCGAATTGCTGGAAATCCGCGAGCAGTTCGCCACGCCGCGCCGCACCACCATCGAGGAAAACGAGTTCGAGGCCGATATCGAGGACCTCATCGCCCGCGAGGACATGGTGGTGACGGTGACCAACACCGGCTACATCAAGCGGGTGCCGGTCTCGGCCTATCGCGCCCAGAAGCGCGGCGGCAAGGGCCGTTCGGGCATGAACATCAAGGACGAGGATTTCCTCTCCGAGGTGTTCGTGGCCAACACCCACACCCCGGTGCTGTTCTTCTCGTCCACCGGCATCGCCTACAAGCTGAAGGTCTACCGCCTGCCGCTGGGCAATCCCCAGGCGCGCGGCAAGGCCATGGTCAACCTGCTGCCGCTGGACGAGGGCGAGACCATCTCCACCGTCATGCCGCTGCCCGAGGACGAGACCACCTGGGGCGACCTGCACGTCATGTTCGTCACCTCCAAGGGCGACGTGCGGCGCAATCCGCTGTCCGACTTCACCGAGGTGCGCGCCAACGGCAAGATCGCCATGAAGCTGGGCGAGGGCGAGCGGCTGATCTCGGTGCAGACCTGTTCCGCCGAGACCGACGACGTGCTGCTGGCCACCCATCTGGGCAAGGCCATCCGCTTCCCGGTCCAGGACGTGCGCGAGTTCAAGAGCCGCGATTCGACCGGCGTGCGCGGCATCCGGCTGGACGGAGAGGACGAGGTCATCTCCATGTCCATCCTGCGCCACACCGACTATGATTCCGAGACCCGCGACGCCTTCCTCAAGGGCGACCTGCCGGCCGAGCAGATGGAGAAGATGGCCGCCGAGCAGCAATTCGTGCTCACCGTCACCGAAAACGGCTTCGGCAAGCGCACCTCGGCCTTCGAATACCGCATCACCGGCCGTGGCGGCTCCGGCATCGCCAACCTGGACATGACCGCCAAGACCGGCACCGTGGTGGCGTCGTTCCCCGTCAACCACGAGGATGACATCATGCTGGTGAGCGACGGCGGCAAGCTGATCCGCATGCCGGTGGACGACATCCGCATCGCCGGGCGCAAGACCCAGGGCGTCACCCTGCTACGAACGGCAGAGAACGAACGGGTGGTATCCGCCGCCAGACTGTGCGATATCGGAGGCAATGGCGAGGAGCCGGACGAATCCGACGAGGGAGCCGGGGATGCAGCCGAGGATATGGCGGGAGGCGAGGATGCCTAAGCGCGTCGGTCTCTATCCCGGGACCTTCGACCCGATCACCAACGGGCACATGGACATCGTGGCCCGCGCCACCCGCATGGTCGATCATCTGATCGTCGCCGTGGCGGTCAACGCCGGCAAGGGGCCGCTGTTCACCCTGGAGGAGCGGGTCGCCATGGCCGAGGCCGAAATGGCCGAGCTGTCCCAGTCCGTGGGCGTCAGTATCGAGGTGCGGCCCTTCGACACCCTGCTGGTGGATTTCACCGCCAAGTGCGGCGCCAACCTGATCGTGCGGGGCCTGCGCGCCGTTTCCGACTTCGAGTATGAATTCCAGATGGCCGGCATGAACGCCCGTCTGACGTCCGATATCGAGACCATCTTCCTGATGGCCTCGGAACGCTGCCAGTTCATCTCGTCGCGCTTCGTCAAGGAAATCGGCCGCCTGGGCGGCGACATTTCCCAATTCGTCAGCCCCCGCGTCAAGGCGCGGCTGGACGAAAAATTCGGCTTCTCGGCTTAAGGAAGACCAAAGTGGACCTTGAGAACACCCTGTATCTCGACCTGAAGGACGGTCGCGTCGTCATCGAACTGCGCCCCGACCTCGCCCCCAACCATGTGGCCCGCATCAAGGAACTGGCCCGCGCCAAGTTCTATGACGGCATCAAGTTCCACCGGGTGATCGACGGCTTCATGGCCCAGACCGGCTGCCCGCTGGGTACCGGCACCGGCGGTTCCGGCACCAAGCTGAAGGCGGAGTTCAACGCCGGCAAGCACGTGCGCGGCACCTGCTCCATGGCCCGTTCCCAGTCGCCCGACAGCGCTGATTCGCAGTTCTTCATCTGCTTCGACACCCAGTCCTACCTGGATCGCCAGTACACCATCTGGGGCCAGGTGGTCGAGGGCATGGAGTTCGTGGACAACATCAAGAAGGGCGCGCCGCGCACCGGGGCGGTCACCGATCCCGACTGCATCGTGTCCTTGCGCGTCGCCGCCGATTCCGAGGGTTGAGACCATGCTGAAGCGTCTGTTTTTCGCCGTCGCCGCCTTGATCCTGGCCGTGGCCCAGCCCGCCTTGGCCGCCGACCCCGAGAACACCCTGGTGATGGAGCTGGCCACCGGCAAGGTGACCATCGAGCTGCGCCCCGATCTGGCGCCCAAGCACGTGGCCCGCATCAAGGAACTGGTCCGCAAGGGCTTCTATGACGGCACGGTGTTCCATCGCGTCATCCCCGGCTTCATGGCCCAGGGCGGCGATCCCACCGGCACCGGCACCGGCGGCTCGGGCGTCAAGCTGCGCGCCGAGTTCACCGGCGAGCCCTTCGTGCGCGGCGTGGTGGGCATGGCCCGTTCGGCCAACCCGGACTCGGCCGATTCCCAGTTCTTCATCATGTTCGGCTCGTCTCCCAGCCTGGACGGCCGCTATACCGCCGTCGGCCGGGTGGTCGAGGGCATGGAGAGCGTGGACCGCATCAAGGCCGGCGATCCGGCCGATAACGGCATCGTCTCCAAGCCCGACAAGCTGGTCCGCCTGCAGGTGCTGGCCGACGTCAAGAAGTAGAGCCTTTCCAGGCGTTGACGAGCGGCGCTCATCTGCCTATGGTGAGCGCCCTTCGTTTCTGGGTCCGTAGCTCAGTCGGTAGAGCAAGCGACTTTTAATCGAGAGGTCCCGGGTTCGAGTCCCGGCGGACCCACCAAGACCTCGAAAGCCCGCCGGTTCCGCCGGCGGGCTTTTTACATGTCGGCGCGGGTCCAGTCGATGCCCTCGGCCACCTGATCGGGGGGGCCTTCTATGGCGCTGTGGCTGACGTTTCGGCGATCGATTCCGGTGCGGCGGTCAACGAAGGCGCTGTGGCCGCAGGCCTTGCAGATCAGCAAGGCGCCGTTCTCGGCGGCATGGCGCTCGACGTCCGAACCGCAGACCGGGCAGGAGGTGACAGATATCCGCCTTTCGTCCAGAACCTCGCCCAGGGAATCCGCGACAACCTCGAGTTCCGCCTCGATGCCGGCTTCGGTGCTCTCCACCTGCCGGATCTCGGCGAACAATTCACGCAGGGCGGTCAGGGCGGCGTGGGTTTCCTGATGAAGGGCGGTCATCTCGTCCCGCAGGCCGCGAAGCTCGGCCAGGATCATCTGCGCTTCGAGCGAGATGGGCTGGAGGGTGGTCACCGTATCCTCCTTTTGACGTCGGTTCCAATCATACGCCGCAGTCACGAAATTCGTCATTGGGGAGACTGCTTACAGCTGGTGGCGGTTTACCGAATATTCATGTGTCGGACACTATGATGATTGTCGGACAGTTCTTTCCGTCATCTTGACGGAGGTTGCGATGATACCTCGTGCGCTTCTTGCCGCCGTGACCGCCCGCCTTGCCGGCGAGGGGTATTCGGTGCTGACCGCGCCGCCCAGCCTGATCAAGGCGGTGGTGGCGAGGCTTTCCGCCGAGCATCCCGACAAGGTTTCCGGCAATTCCTGATCATCGCCCGTCTTGACAGGCAGCAAGGGCCGTAGCACCGTCAACCCGTGCGTTGACGAGGGGGCGATGGATCTTTTCGACTTGATGAGCCAGGGGCGCGAGGACAAGGCCCTCGACCGCCTGGAAGGCATGCTGACGCTTTACGAATCCGAGAGCGAGACCGAGCAGGACGAGGCGCTGGAGCGCGCCCGGGCGTTCTGCGACCTGGAATGGGGCAGCTATCCCGCCGGCCTGGAGGTGTTGGCCAAGCGCTGCGCCAGCCGCAAGGGCGACGGCGCCGAGGCCGCCATGCAGGCGCTTCGTCTGCATGAGGAGGGAACCAGGCCGGGCAGCATCATCCGCGCCGTGCGCCTGTCGCGGCTGCGCGAGATGAGCCGTATCGACGAGCGCGCCGCGGTGATCGAGCGCTATGGCAGCGTCGAGGCGGTCTTGGCTCCGACCGAATTGGAAGCCGCGTTCATGGCGGCCGCCTCTTCTTGCGAAAACGTCGCCGAAATGGAGGCGGCGGCGGCCGCCGCCCAGCCCATGCCGGCCGGGATCGAGGCCGCCCGCATGGAAGCCCTGCGCTGGGAGACGCGGCTTCGCCATATGGAACTGGTGGCGGAGCCCGATTCCCAGCCGCCCGTGCTGCCGCCCGCCTGCGCCGCCCGCCACCGTCTGGTGGAAGCGGCCTGGCGCCGGGACCTGCCGGTGGCCTCCATCGCCGATTTCTCGGCCCGCCTCGACTATTGGAGCGGGCGGGGGGGAGAGGACGGCAGCGGCTATGCCGTGCTCGCCGCCGATTTCGAGACCCTGGCCCAGGGGCTGACCGCCCGAGGGGCGGCGCCGTCCACCAAGGACCGGGCCCGCGCCCTCAAGGAAGCCAATCCCGAATGGTCGCTGGCCCGTATCGGCAAGGAACTGGGCATTTCGCGCCAGGCGGTGCACAAGCATCTCAAGGGGGGCACCCGTTAGCGTCGGGCGTCAAATCTGACACGCGACGCGACCAGCGGTCATTGAGGCCCCGGCCAAATAGCCGATTGGCGTCCTTGGTCTTGGCCTGTATGGTTGCTGGTCACACCATTGCCCTGGACCCTTGCCATGCGCCGTCTCGCCCTTGCCGCCATAGCAGGCCTTGCCCTGGCCGCTCCCGCCCAAGCCCAGCTGATGGACGTGCTGACCGCGCCCAAAACCCTGATCGACCGGGCCATCGAGGCGCGTTCGGCCGCCGACATCGCCAAGGACAACGTCATCGTCGCCAAGGTCAACGGCTACATGGGCAAGAACGCCACCATCAAGGCCTCGACCGAAATCTACGAGCAGCGCCTGCTGGTCACCGGCCTGTTCGACGACAAGGCCACCTATGACCAGTTCCAGAAGGACGTGAGGAGCGTCGAGGGCGTGAAAAAGCTCTACTGGCACGTGACCTACCTGGCCAAGGACGATTCCAGGCGCAAGTCGCTGCCCAGCTGGGCCGACACGGTAGAGATGGGTATCAAGGCGCAAGGGCGCCTGATCGGCACCAAGGGGGTGGCCGACGTCAACTTCCGCACCACCGTGGATTCCTACGGTAATCTCTACGTCATCGGCCGCGCCCGCTCCCAGGAGGAGGCCAACAAGGCCGTTTCCCGCCTCCGGGAAGGCGAGGGGATCAAGAAAGTGGTCAACTATATCGATGTCAGGCCCTGAGAATCATGAATGACACCCCAAGGAAGAAGGGCTTGCCGCGCCACGTGATCGGCGCCGTCTGGACCCTGTTCGGCTTCGTCGGCGGCATCACCTTGCTGCTGGTCCTGCCTAAGTATTTCGGCGTGCCGCCCAAGCTGGCCGGCTTCATCTCCATGGTGTTCTGGCTCGGCTCCACCTGGGTGTTCTGGACCGGCGGCGAGGAGCCGCCCAAGCGGACGGAACAGCCCGGCGAACTTCCCAAGGCAGAGAACTGATCGCCATGCGGGAGCACGCCTGGACCAAGGCCATGCCGGGCGTCTTCGTGCTGCTGTGGAGCACGGGCTTCATCGGCGGCAAGTACGGTCTGCCCTATGCCGAGCCCTTCACCTTCCTGGTGCTGCGCTTCGTCATCGTCATCGCACTCCTGGGCGCGGTGGTGGCGGCCAGCCGCGCCAAGTTTCCCACCGATCCCAGGCTGTGGCTGCATCTGGCGGTTTCCGGGCTGCTGGTCCACGCCATCTATCTGGGCGGCGTGTTCAGCGCCATCCATCACGGCGTGCCATCGGGCATGGTCGCCCTGGTGGCCGGGCTGCAGCCGCTGCTGACCGCCGCCGTGGTCGGTCCCTTGCTTGGCGAGACGGTGGGGCCGCGCCAATGGCTGGGCCTTGGCCTCGGTCTGGTGGGCGTCGCCATGGTGCTGTCGACCCGCCTGACGGGGGTGAATTTCGACGGCTTCGGCTGGGACGGCATGGCCTTCGCCATCGCCGCCCTGCTGGCCATCACCGGCGGCACCCTCTACCAGAAGCGCTTTTGCACCGGCATGGACCTGCGGACCGGCACCCTGATCCAGTATCTGGCCGCCCTGGCGGCGCTGGCGCCGCTGGCCGTGGGGTTCGAGACCATGGTCATCCAGTGGACGGCTCACTTCGTCCTGGCGCTGGGCTGGCTGGTGCTGGTGCTGTCGCTGGGCGCCATCAGTCTGCTGATGACCCTGATCCGCCTGGGCGAAGCGGCCAAGGTGGCCAGCTTCTTCTATCTGGTGCCGCCGGTGACCGCCCTGCTGGCCTGGCTGCTGTTCGACGAGGTGCTGACGCCGCTCGCCCTGGCCGGCATGGCCGCCACCGCCATCGGCGTGGCGTTGGTGGTGCGGAAGTAGGGTTTCAGCCGACGATGATGTCGTCCGGCTTCCTGCCCGCCGCATGACGCGCCCACGCTGAGTGATAACCGCTTTCCAGATGGCGGGCGAAGCGGGCGGGGTCGAAGGCGGGGGAATTGGGCAGCAAGTCCATCAATCGGGCGCGCAAGGCGGAGAGGCGCGGGCGGTCACGGCCCAAGGCCACGGCCAACGCCTTCATCTCCTCCGGGCTCTCGGTCGCCAGTTCCGGCAATCCCACCGCATGCAGCAGCGAGGCGGCGACCCTCGAGCCTAAGCGCGGTCCGGCCATGGTGACCAGCGGCACGCCCGAACGCAGGCAATCGGCGGCGGTGGTATGGGCGCCGCAGACCAGGGCGTCGATGAACAGATCGGCGGCGGGCAGCCGGGCCAGATGGCCGGCGCGGGGCAGGGACGGGGCCCAGATCAGCCGGGCGGGGTCGATGCCGGCCTTGGCCGTCGCCTCTTCCAACCGCCGGCGGGCGGCGTCCGGAGGGGCCAGCTGCCATAGCACCGCGTCGGGCAGCTCGGCCAGGATCTCCAGCCACAGGGAGAAGCTGGCGCGGTCCAGCTTGCGGTGACCGTTGAACGAGCACAGCACCAGCCGGTCCTCAGGCAGTCCCAATGCCGGCCGGGACGGCGGCGCGGCCGGCGGCGACCAGGTGAGGTTCGCCTGATAAGTATCTGGCAGAAAAATAAGTTTCTCGGCGAAGTGTCCGCGATGGGCGGGCGGCACCAGCACCGGATCGACGATGGCGTAATCCAGCCAGGGGGCGGCGGAACTGGCGGCCAGGCCCAGCCACACCGCCTGGACCGGGGCGGGACGCAGCGCGGCGATGCCGGGACGGGCATGGCGGGTGAACACCGACAGATCCACCAGGATGTGAACGCCGTCGGCGGCGATGCGCTCGGCGGCGGCGCGGTCGCTCAAGGCGGCGAGATCCACGAAGGAATCGCAGTCGCGCCCTATGCGGGCCCGCCAATCCGACCCGTCGTCCGGCCCCACCGAATAGGCGATGGGCCGCACCCGGTCGCGATCATGGGCGGCGAAGATGTCGCCGGCCAGATGCATGGTGGCGTGCTCGCGGTAATCGGGAGACAGGTAGCCTACCACCAAGGGCGGCTGCGATTTTGCGGCGGGGCGGACCACCGGCCGGACCTGGCCCGGCACGCGGAAGGCGGCCTCGAATCCGGCGACGCGGCGCAGTTCCTCGCCGGTGAAGGGGTAGAACAGGGCGTCCTGGGTGGACAGCGGCAACTGCCCCTTGACCTCGCCCCTGGCGATGACGGCGCGGATTTCGGCGAACAGCCGCTCCTCGTTGTCCCAGTCGGCGGTCTCGCGGTAGGCGCGCATCAGGTGGCCCTTGGCCGGGGCCAGGGCGGGATTGACCTCCAGCGCCTTGGCGAGAGCGGCGATGGCCTCGGCATGGCGGCCCAGACGCAGCAGCACCTGGCCGCGCATGGCGTGCAGTTCGGCGATGCCGGGATGCAGCCGCGTTCCCTCGTCCAGGGCGGCCAGCGCCGCGTCGTTGTCGGGCGACGACACCAGCAGGATGGCAAGATTCATATGCCCGCCGGGGAAGGCGGGGGCGACCCGGGTCAGGCGGTGGAAGGCCCCCGCAGCCTCGGCCATGCGGTTCAGCACCCGCAGCGCGTTGCCCAGCGCCAGCAGGCTTTCCGGGTCGTTGCCGGCGGCGAGGCGTTCGAGGATGGGCAGGGCCTCGGCGGCGCGGTCCAGCGCCAGCAGCCCCTTGGCCTTGCTGAACAACGAGGGCGGATGGCCGGGCTGGGCGGCCAGGATGCGGTCGAGATGGGGCAAAGCCTCGGCATGGCGTCCCGCCATCAGCAGGAACAGCGCCAGATTGTAGCGCGCCGGCACCGCCGACGGCGCCGAGCGGACCAGGCCCTCGAGGATGGCGATGGCCGGCTTCAGCTTGCCCGCCTGGGCCAGCTTAACCGCCTTCGCCATGTCTTGATCCATATTCATCACCCTTCCATGCCCGCAAATGCCGGAGGCATCAAGCCGGAAAGACGTGGTGGGGGCGGGGAACCGTGCGCCAGGTGCCCGCCCGCTTCTCGAACCAGTGATGGCGGACGGTATGGAACACGTCGCCGGTCCAGCCCCGGATCGCCACTTCCATATGGTCGGAATCGAAGCGCAGCAGGCAATAACCGTTGGAATCCTCGCGCAGCCGGGTGGAGCAGGCGGTGGTGGCCTGGACCAGCACCAGGGACCGGCCGTGCTGGCCGTTGATCAGTTCCACATGGGCGTGGTGGACATGCCCCGTGAGCACCGCGTCGATGCCGTGCTCGACCAGAACCTCGTAGGGGTGGCCGCCGGATGCGGTGGAGGGGGGATGGTGAAGGAACACCAGCCGCACCGCCCCGGGGGCCGCGCCGTCCAGGGTGGCTTCCAGGTGGTCGAGGTGGGCGCCCTTCAGCGCGCCGGACTTCCAGCGCCGCGAGCGGGTGCTGTCCAGGCCGATGGCCACCAGGGATTCGTCTTGCCAGACCGGCATGGAATCATGGCCGGGCAGGTGCTTGTGGAACTTGGCGCGCGGCCGGAAGATGCGGTTCCACGGGCGGTAGAGGGGCTCCAGATCGTGGTTGCCGGGCACCACCAAAGCGGGGGCGGGGCAGTGCGAGAGGAAGGCGCGGGCCTCGGCGAACTGGTGCGAGCGGGCCCGCTGGGTGAGGTCGCCCGACACGATGACCAGATCGGGCCGCTGGTGCTGCAGATCGTGCAGCAGGGCCGCCACCACCTTGGAATCGGTGCGGCCGAAATGCAGGTCGGAGAGGTGGGCGACGGTTTTCACGCCGGTTCCCCCCGCTCCGGCATCAGCACTTTGAGCGCCTTGGGCCGGGCGCGGAACACCAGCGGCGCGCTCATCACCGTCACCTCGCCGTCCAGCGACACCATCATGCGGCGCTTGCGGCTGGTGACGCGGACCTGCTCGGTGGTGAAGGTCTTGAGGCGTGGGCTGGCCCGCCAGTGGCCGATCACCGCCTCGGCGAACAGCCACAGCAGCGACAGGCGGCCGGAGCAGGCGGCCACGTGGATCACCAGCTTGCCGGTGTCGAGCGCCTCGCGCGACAGGGGCAGGGGCTCTTCGCGCCAGGGATTGTTGGTGATGAACAGCATGGGGGTCGAGACGGTGACGCTGCCCTCGGGCAGCGCCAGCGTCACGTCGATCAGGGGAAAGCGGCGAAAGGCCCTGAGCGCCGCCAGCAGCATGGCGCGGCCCTTGGCGATGCCGCCCCGCTGCATGTGGTCGCGGCGGCGCACCACCCAGGGATGCATGCCCATGGAGGCCCAGATGGCGAAGGGCAGGCCGTTGACCTCGGCCAGATCGATGTCGCGGGCCGTGGCCCCGGCCAGGATGGCGGCGGCCTCCACCGGATCGAGCGGCAGGCCCAGGTCGCGGGCGAACAGGTTGAGCGTGCCCAGGGGCAGGATGCCCAGCGGCTTGTCGCGGCCCAGCCCGGCGACGATCGCGGTCAGGATGGTGCCGTCGCCGCCGCCCACCACCACGCAATCCACGTCCCGGCTCTCCGCCAGGGCCGACAGGGTGCGGGCCAGTTCGCGCCGCCCGACGATCTCGGTGCGGACCACGTGCCCGGCTTGGCCCAGGGCGGCGGCGATGGCCGCCACCGTGGATTCGAGGGGCAGGCGCCGGAAGGTTCCGGCGGAGCGGTTGATGACGAGGGCCAGTCTCATGTCTTGACAGCACTCCGGACGGACGCTGCTGTCAAGGCTCGATGAGTCGAGCCTTGACTAGGCCCAAGGGGCCGCGCGGCTTATGCCGCGGAAAGCCAAGCGAAGCGCCCGGCGTCTGAGGGCTTTTAGAAGATGGGCTTGTCGCCGAACACCAGGGTCTGGCCCGCGGGCAGCACGGCGCGGTCGCGGCCCGAGCGTTTTGCTTCGTACATGCGCTGGTCGGCCAGCTCGATCAGGCGCGGCCAGTCCGCCGCGCTGTCGGCTTGGCGTTCGGCCACGCCGATGGAGGCGGTCATGGGATTGCCGTCGGGGCGCGGTCCGAAGCCGCTGGTGCGCAGGCGCTCCATCAGGATGCGCGCGCCCTCGGCATTGGTGTCGGTCAGAATGGCGACGAATTCCTCGCCGCCCCAGCGCACCAGCACGTCGCCGCGCCGCAATCCCTGGCGCAGGTTGTCGGCCAGGGTCCGCAAGGCCTTGTCGCCTTCCTCGTGGCCGTAGGTGTCGTTGATGGACTTGAACTTGTCGAGATCGAAGAAGGCGATGGACAAGGGCGTGTTGCGCATGGCCGACAGCCGGAACTGCAGGTCCAGCGCCTCGCCACCCGACCGCCGGGTGTAGGCGCCGGTCAGCGGGTCGATCATGGCGCGGTTGACCAGGGCGGTGATGTAGTGAAGCTGGCTCATGCCCGAGAACATGGCCACGCCCATCACCAGCACCATCAGCCAGAACATGGGGCCGTGCACGTCCATGGAGAGCGTCTGGCCGCCCATCAAGAGGCCGAGCACCGCGAAGACGAAGGCCGGGGCGGAGAACAGCGCCACCTCGAAGGCGGTCAGCGGAAAGATCGCCAGGCCGGCCAGGACGATGTTGGGCATCAGGGCGTAGAGCTTGGTGACCAGCAGGGCGACGCCGGTGACGGCCAAGTCCTCGGTCACCTTGATGGAGATCAAGTAGAACACCGGCGGGACCAGCAGCATGGCCATCAGCATGGAATCGGCCTGCAGCCGGGTCTTGGTGATGTCCCACGGCCAGGCCAGCAGCAGGAAGATCAGGCCCGAGCCCAGGCGCAGCGTGGTCATCATCGCCCATTGCGGCCAGGGGAAGACGAACCAGTCGATGACCGACCACAGCGGCACCATCACCGCGAAGATGGCGGCCACCAGCTGAATGCGCGAGATGATCACCGACGCGGCGTGGCGGCGGATGTGGGGAGAGTGGCGCAGCGGCACCAGCAGGTCAAAGAACTGGCCCCAGGTGATCTTGATGGGGGCGAACAGGTGGGCGGCGAAGGAGCGCCAGCCCTTTTGGCCGTCGCCGTTGGCATCGATCAGGTCGCTCTGCATCTGTCCGGATCCGTCCACCGCCCATCTCCCGCACTACGTGAGTTCCCGTCCTCACACCGGGCCGGAGGGTATTGGAAAAACCCCATTTTGACAATGGTCAAGCATGGCAAATCCCGGTTGAAAAGCATTCATTCCAGCCGCATGCTCCTGGGGCAACGATGCGCCGCAAAGGCCTGAAACGGACGACAATCGGGAGACGCAGATGTCCGCAGCCAATCCCTACAACACCCATCTCGACAAGAATCCGGCCAATTACGTGCCGCTGAGCCCGCTGGGCTTTCTCGAGCGCGCGGCCTTCGTCTATCCGAACCGCGTTTCGGTGATTCACGGTGATCTGCGCTATACCTGGAAGCAGACCTACGACCGGTGCCGGCGGCTGGGCTCGGCCCTGGCGGCGCGGGGCATCGGGGTGGGCGACACCGTGGCGGTGATGGCGGCCAACACGCCCGCCGCCTACGAGGCGGCCTTCGGCGTGCCCATGACCGGCGGCGTGATCTGCGCGCTGAACATCCGCCTGGACGCAGAAGCCATCGCCTTCATGCTTCAGCATGGCGAGGCCAAGGTGCTGCTCACCGACCGGGAATTCTCGCCGACCATCAAGAAGGCGCTGTCGCTCCTGGACAAGAAGCCCATCGTCATCGACATCGACGACGCGGCGGTGACCACCGGCGAATTGCTGGGCGAGATGGAGTACGAGGCGTTCATCGCCGGCGGCGATCCCGAATACGCCTGGGTCTGGCCGTCCGACGAATGGGACGCCATCGCTCTCAACTACACCTCGGGCACCACCGGCAATCCCAAGGGCGTGGTCTACCACCACCGTGGCGCCTACATCAACGCGCTGGGCAATGTCGTCAACTGGGGGATGACAGGGCATCCGGTCTATCTGTGGACCCTGCCCATGTTCCACTGCAACGGCTGGTGCTTCCCCTGGACCCTGGCGGCCCTGGCCGGCACCAACGTCTGCCTGCGCCGGGTGGACGGCGGCCATATGTTCGCGGCCATCGAGACGCACAAGGTCACCCACATGTGCGGCGCGCCCATCGTCATGGGCATGCTGATCAATGCGCCCGAGAAGGATCGCCGGCCGCTGCCCCATCCGGTGGAGTTCATGACCGCCGCCGCGCCGCCGCCCGCCGCGGTGATCGGCCGGCTGGAATCCCAGGGCTTCAAGATCACCCACGTCTACGGCCTGACCGAGGTCTATGGCCCGGCCACCGTCTGCGCCTGGAAGGAGGAGTGGGACGAACTGCCGCTGGACGAGCGGGCCAAGATGAAGTCGCGCCAGGGCGTGCGCTACGTCAACGAGGAGGCGATGATGGTCGCCGATCCGGTATCCCTGGTTCCGGTGCCCAAGGACGGCGCCACCATGGGCGAGGTGTTCTACCGCGGCAACGTAGTGATGAAGGGCTACCTCAAGAATCCCTCGGCCACCCAGGAGGCCTTTGCGGGCGGCTGGTTCCACACCGGCGACCTGGGCGTCTGGCACGCCGACGGCTATATCGAGCTGAAGGACCGTTCCAAGGACATCATCATCTCGGGCGGCGAGAACATCTCGACCATTGAGGTGGAAGGCGTGCTCTACCAGCATCCGGCGGTGGGCGAGGCCGCCGTGGTGGCCCGGCCCGACGAGAAGTGGGGCGAGACGCCCTGCGCCTTCATCGGCCTGAAGGAAGGGGCGACGGTCACCTCGGACGAGATCATCGCCTTCTGCCGCCAGCGTCTGGCCCACTACAAATGCCCGCGCACCGTGGTCTTCACCAATTTGCCGAAGACCTCCACCGGCAAGGTACAGAAATTCGTCCTGCGGGAAATGGCCAAGAAAATCGCCGACTGAAGCGTCGGGGCGTGTGGCCGGGCCGATAGGGTTGGGCTGCACGCCCCGGTATACGCCGGGAAACACCGATCTTCTTTCGGTGTATATGCCACTCGTTGGTTTGACTGGTCGGACCAGTCGCGGATATAGTCCATCCGTGATGAACATCAAGATCAGTGACGATCAGACAAGACCGGCGAAGACTAGCGTCCTGGCGGCGATGCCAACGACGGCGACTCATCGTGGTCTGGCCGAGCGGTTGATTTGTCTTCACGACGAGATCAAGGGCGACGATTCCCTGGGCGGCCTCAGCCGCATCGCCATCGCGCTTTACGACGAGTCGTCGGACATCCTCAAGACCTTCATCCATTCCAGCGACGGCGAGAGCCCGCTGGACCATTCCACCGCCAAGCTGTCGGAAATGCCGGGCCTGAAGCGGCTGGTCACCATGGGCGGGCGGCGGACGCTGAACGATCTGGCCAAGGTGGCCGCCGCCGGACAGGACCACGCCGCGCGTCTGGTGGCCGCCGGCTACCTGTCCAGCTACACCATGCCCATCCAGTCCAAGGGGGTGTTTTACGGCTTCCTGTTCCTCAATTCGTTCGAGGCGGGATTCTTCACCCCCCAGGTGCTCCACCGCCTGCGGCCCTATGCCGAGCTGATCGCCCAGATCATCATGCGCGAGCTCGACACCGTGCGGATGATGCAGGCGGCGGTGAAGGTGATCCGCCAGGTCTCGACCGTGCGCGACGAGGAGACCGGCGCCCATCTGGCGCGCATGGCCCGCTATACTCGGGCGATCGCCCTGAAGCTGGCGCCCGGCGTCGGCCTGACCGACGAATACGTGGAATATCTGTTCCAGTTCGCACCGCTGCATGACCTGGGCAAGATTTCGGTGCCCGACCACATCTTGCTCAAGCCGGGGCGGCTGACGCCCGAGGAATACAACGTCATGAAGGGCCACGTGGCCCGGGGCGTGGAAATCGTCGACCTGATGGTCGGCGACATGGGGCTGCAGTCCTTGCCGCATTTCCACATGCTGCGCAACGTCATCGCCTATCATCACGAGGCCATGGACGGCAGCGGCTATCCCTACGGCCTGAAGGGGACCGAGATTCCGCTCGAGGCCCGCATCGCCGCCGTGGCCGACGTGTTCGACGCGCTGACCTCGGCCAGGCCCTACAAGGAGCCGTGGACCAACGACGCCGCCTTCGACCTGCTGCAAAGCCAGGCCGGGGTGAAGTTCGATCCCGATTGCGTCGCCGCCCTTATCGACAGCGTCGCCACGATCGGCGATATTCAGGCCCGGTTCGACGAGACGGTATTCGACTGATGCATGTTCTGGCCCGCTTGCTGACGCTGTCCGCCCTGGTGCTGGGGACGGGGGCGGCGGCAGCCGAATCCGGACGCGGCGACTGGTCCAAGGTGGGGGCGCCGGCCTCGGGCCCCGCCTCGGTGATCGGCTCGCCCGCCGCCGGCTGCCTCAAGGGCGCCGTGGCCCTGGCCGAGGACGAGCATGCCTTCCAGGTACTGCGCCCGCAGCGCAACCGCAACTGGGGCCATCCCGCCACCATCCGTTTCATCAAGGAGCTGGCCCAGGTCGCCAAGGGCGACGGGATCGCCGGACCGCTGCTGATCGGCGATCTGGCGCAGCCGCGCGGCGGCCCCATGCCGGTCGGCCACGGCAGCCACCAGAACGGCCTGGACGTGGACATCTGGTTCCGCCTGCCGTCCAAGCCGCTGAGCCGTGCCGAGATCGAGGCGCCCAAGCCGGTCTCCATGGTCTACGGCACCGAGATCGACGAGGACCAGTGGACCCCGGCCCAGGCCCGGCTGCTGGAACTGGCGGCCCGGGCGCCCCAGGTGGACCGCATCTTCGTCAATCCGGCCATCAAGCAGGCCATGTGCCGCGCCGTTCCGGCCGGCGGCGACCGGGACTGGCTGCGCAAGCTGCGGCCCTGGTGGGGGCATGACGAGCACTTCCACGTGCGGCTGTCGTGTCCCGCCGACAGCCCCGATTGCGAACGCCAGAAGCCCATGCCCGAGGGCGACGGCTGCGGCGACGAACTGGCCTCGTGGTCGGCCAGGCCCACCTGGCCGGCGCCGTCGCCCAAGCCCCATCACCAGTCCCGTCCGCTCCCCGACGCCTGCGCCGGGTTGTTCCGCAAGGGGTGAGACATTACTTCTCTTGCAAATGGTTGGCGAAGGGCGTAGAACCCCGCCACCAATCCGCACGCGGGATCGCGGCGGCGGCATGTCTTTGCCGTCCGTTCGCTCCGGTGCCGGGAGTTTTCCTGGCCACACCCGCGGAGGTTCAACCGGAGAAGCAAAGGACTTATCCAATGGCTCTGCCCACGTTCACCATGCGTCAGCTCGTCGAAGCCGGCGTCCATTTCGGTCACAACACCCGTCGCTGGAACCCGAAGATGGCTTCGTACCTCTTCGGCGTGCGCAACGGCATCCACATCATCGACCTGCAGCAGTCGGTGCCCATGCTGCACCGCGCCATGCAGGCGGTGCGCGACGTGACCGCCGGCGGCGGCCGCGTCCTGTTCGTCGGCACCAAGCACCAGGCCTCCGAAGTGGTCGCCGAGTCGGCCAAGCGTTGCGGCCAGTACTTCGTGAACCACCGCTGGCTCGGCGGCATGCTGACCAACTGGAAGACCATTTCCAACTCCATCAAGCGCCTGCGCGAGCTGGACGAGCAGCTGGCCTCCGG
Organism: Magnetospirillum sp. XM-1; assembly: GCF_001511835.1. Classification (NCBI taxonomy): domain Bacteria; kingdom Pseudomonadati; phylum Pseudomonadota; class Alphaproteobacteria; order Rhodospirillales; family Rhodospirillaceae; genus Magnetospirillum; species Magnetospirillum sp. XM-1. The sequence goes on along the minus strand of NZ_LN997848.1, from coordinate 3,208,405 downwards.
CGCCCTGTCGGCGCTGACCAAGAAGGAACAGCTGGTCCTGTCGCGCGAGAAGGAGAAGCTGGATCGCGCGCTGGGCGGCATCAAGGATATGGGCGGCCTGCCCGACATCCTGTTCATCATCGACACCAACAAGGAAGCCCTGGCCGTTCAGGAAGCCAACAAGCTGGGCATTCCGGTGGTGGCGATCATCGATTCCAACTGCGATCCGGCCGGCATCACCTATCCGATCCCCGGCAATGACGACGCCATCCGCGCCATCCAGACCTATTGCGATCTGATGTCGGGCGCCGTGCTGGACGGCATCCAGGCCGAGATCACCCGTGGCGGCGGCGACGTCGGCGCCTCGGCCGAAGCTCCGGTCGAGCAGATTCCGGAAGTGGTCGCCGAGGCGGCCGCCGAGGAAGCTGCCGCCCAGGCCTAAGCCTGCGGGACAGAAATAAGGATGGCGGCGGTTCAAGACCGCCGCCATTCGCTTGAGAACCAAACATCACATTCGTCGAGAGGGGAATACCCATGGCCGAGATTACCGCTTCGCTGGTCAAGGAACTGCGCGAGAAGACCGGCGCCGGCATGATGGACTGCAAGAAGGCGCTGGGCGAGACCGCCGGCGACGTCGAAGCCGCCATCGACTGGCTGCGCAAGAAGGGCCTGGCCGCCGCCGCCAAGAAGGCTGGCCGCGTCGCCGCCGAGGGTCTGGTCGGCATCGCCGCCGCCGGCAACAAGGGCGTGGCCGTCGAAGTCAACGCCGAGACCGACTTCGTCGCCCGCAACGACCAGTTCCAGGGCTTCGTGTCGGCCGTCGCCGCCGTGGCGCTGGACAAGGGCGCCGACATCGAGGCCATCAAGACCGCCGCTTGCCCCGGCACCGACAAGAACGTCGCCGACCAGCTGACCCATCTGATCGCCACCATCGGCGAGAACATGTCGCTGCGCCGCGCCGTGCGTCTGGAAGTGTCGGCCGGCGTGGTCGCCTCCTATGTCCACACCTCCATCGCTCCCGGCCTGGGCAAGATCGGTTGCCTGGTGGCGCTGGAGTCCACCGGCAACGCCGACCGTCTGGCCGAGGTGGGCAAGCAGATCGCCATGCACGTGGCGGCCGCCAACCCGCAGTTCCTGGATCCGTCGGTGGTCGACACCTCGGCTCTCGACCGCGAGAAGGCCGTGCTGACCGAGCAGGCCCAGGCTTCGGGCAAGCCCGCCGCCGTCATCGAGAAGATGGTCGAAGGCCGCATCCGCAAGTACTACGAGGAAGTCTGCCTGACCGAGCAGGTCTACGTCATCGACCAGGAGAACAAGATCTCCAAGGTCGTCGAGAACCTGGCCAAGGAGCTGGGCACCCCGGTCAAGCTGACCGGCTTTGCCCGCTTCGCGCTGGGCGAGGGCATCGAGAAGGAAGTCTCCGACTTCGCCGCCGAGGTGGCCGCCCAGGCCGGCACCAAGTCGGCCGGCTGATCGGCCGGATCTCCGAAGGGCCGCTCCTTCCGAAAGGGGGGAGCGGCCTTTTTTCTCCCCACAAGGGGGGAGACAGGCGGGTGGAATGGTGTATGATCGCCGCCGCCCGCGCCAAGCAGATTGGCAAGACATTCCAGCCCGAGGATTCCATGGCCAGCGACGCCAAATTCCGCCGCGTTCTCCTCAAGATTTCGGGCGAAGGCCTGATGGGAACGCGGGAGTACGGACTTGATCCCGAGACCGTCGACCGCATCGCCCGCGAGGTGAAGTCCGTCCGGGACCTCGGCGTCGAGGTCTGCGTCGTCATCGGCGGCGGCAACATCTTCCGCGGCGTGTCGGGCGCCTCCACCGGCATGGAGCGCGCCGCGGCCGACAACATGGGCATGCTGGCCACGGTCATCAACGCGCTTTCGGTGCAGAACGCCCTGGAAAAGGTCGGCGTCGAGACCCGCGTGCAGTCGGCCATCGTCATGCCGACCGTGTGCGAGGCCTTCATCCGCCGCCGCGCCATCCGTCACCTGGAAAAGGGCAGGGTGGTGATTTTCGCCGCCGGCACCGGCAACCCGTTCTTCACCACCGACACTGCGGCCGCGCTACGCGCCGTCGAGATGGGCTGCGACGCGCTGCTGAAGGCCACCCAGGTGGACGGCGTCTATTCCGCCGATCCCAAGAAGGTCAAGGACGCTACCCGTTACGACCGTCTGACCTTCAACGAAGTCCTGGCCCGCGACCTGGCGGTCATGGACACTTCGGCCATCGCGCTGTGCCGCGAAAACAAGGTTCCCATCGTGGTGTTCGACCTGCACCGGCCCGGCGCATTCGCCGAAACGGTCTCGGGACGCGGCCTGTTCACCATCATCGCCAACGACTAGAGCCTATAAGGGGAGACAAACGTGTCCGCTCCGACCAACTGGAATGACCTCAAGAAGGACGTCACCCGGCGCATGGACAGTGCCGTCGAGGTGTTGAAGAAGGAATTCTCCGGCCTGCGTTCCGGCCGCGCCTCCACCAACCTGCTGGACCCGGTGGTGGTCGAGGCCTATGGCCAGACCATGCCGCTGTCCCAGTGCGGCACCGTCGGCGTTCCCGAGCCGCGCATGCTGACCGTGCAGGTGTGGGACAAGGGCCAGGTCAAGGCGGTCGAGAAGGCCATCCGCGACGCCGGCCTCGGCCTCAATCCCCAGACCGACGGCCAGATGATCCGCGTGCCGATTCCGCCGCTGAACGAGGAGCGCCGCAAGGAGCTGCAGAAGGTCGCCGGCAAGTATGCCGAGCAGGCCCGCGTCTCGGTGCGCAACGTGCGCCGCGATGGCATGGACAGCTTGAAGAAGATGGAAAAGGACGGCCACATCTCCGAGGACGAGATCAAGAAGCACGAAAAGGAAATCCAGACCATCACCGACAACACGGTGAAGTCCATCGACGAGCACCTGGCTCATAAGGAAAAGGAAATCATGCAGGTTTAAGGGGCGAGGACCCGGTATGGAGCCCATGCTTTCCCCTGCCGACCAGCCGCCGCCGCCGGTCCACGTCGCCATCATCATGGATGGCAACGGGCGCTGGGCGAAGGCGCGCGGCTTGCCGCGCACCGCCGGCCACAAGCGGGGCGCCGAGGCCGTGCGCCGTACGGTCGAGGCCGCGCGGGAGATGGGCGTTTCCTACCTGACGCTGTACGCCTTTTCCTCCGAGAACTGGAAGCGCCCGGCCGGCGAGATCACCGACCTGATGGGTCTGCTGCGCCTCTACCTGCGCAACGAGGTCAACAACCTCCACAAGAACGGCATCCGCCTCAAGGTGATCGGCGACCGCAATCGCCTGGGCGCCGACATCGTCCGCCTGATCGAGGATTCCGAGGCCAAGACCGCCGGCAATACGGCGCTCACCCTGCTGCTGGCCCTGTCCTACGGCGGGCGCCAAGAGATCGTCGAGGCGGCGCGCGCCCTGGCCCGCGAGGTGGCCGAGGGGCGCATCTCTCCCGATGCCGTGGACGAGGATGCCATTACCGCCCGCCTGACCACCGCCGGCGTGCCCGATCCCGACCTGATCATCCGCACCAGCGGCGAGCAGCGTATCAGCAACTTCCTGCTGTGGCAGGGCGCTTACGCCGAACTGGTGTTCCTGGACACCCTGTGGCCCGATTTCGGACGGACCGATCTGGAAGCCGCCATTCGCGACTTCCACGGCCGCGACCGCCGTTTCGGAACGGCCAGGTAACGCCTTCCGTGCTGAAGACACGCGTCCTTTCCGCCCTGGTGATGGCCCCTCCCGCCCTGCTGGCCGCCTGGGCCGGCGGATATGCCTTCGCCGCACTGATCGCCTTGGCCGCCGCGCTGATGTGCTGGGAATGGCACCGCATGCTCAACGGCGCCTACGCCCTGTCCGGGCGGGTGGCGTCCGTCGGCTGCGCCCTGGCCTCGCTGCTGGCGGTGGCGCGGCCCGACATCGGGCTGGCCATGGTGGCCCTGTCCGTGCTGGCGAGCGCCGGCCTGGCCGCCTCCGACCGCGCGGGGCGGGTCTGGGCGGCGTTCGGGGCCGTCTATGCCGGCCTGCCGTCGGTGACCCTGGTCTGGCTGCGCGACGATCCCAACGCCGGCAATGCGGTGATCTGGTGGCTGTTGCTGGTGGTGTGGTCCACCGATATCGGCGCCTATGCCTTCGGCCGGCTGATCGGCGGGCCGAAGCTGCTGCCCGCGGTCAGTCCCAAGAAGACCTGGGCCGGGCTGGTCGGCGGCATGATTTCGGCGGGATTGGCGGCCGTGCTGGTGGCCGTAATGGTCGGAGCCGCTGCGGGAGTAACGGTTTTCGCCGCCGGCGCGGCGGTGGCCGTGGTCGCCCAGGCGGGCGATCTGTTCGAGTCCTGGATCAAGCGACGTTGCAACGTCAAGGATTCAAGCAATATCATCCCAGGCCACGGCGGCGTTCTCGACCGCGTCGATGGCTTGCTGACCGCCGCCTTGGCCGTGGCGGCACTCACTCTGGCGACCGGTCGCACGGTCCTGGACTGGTAATGAAGGAAATGCGATGAGCGGGCGCAAGAGTGTCACCATTCTGGGCTCGACGGGGTCCATCGGCTGCAACACGGTGGATCTGGTCGAGCGCCGTCCCGACCTGTACCGGGTCGAGGCGCTGGTTGCCAACTCGCGGGTTGACATCCTGGCCGAGCAGGCCAGGAAGCTGAAGGCCAAGTTGGCCGTGGTCGCCGACGAGGGGGCCTATGGCGCGCTCAAGGCGGCGCTGGCCGGAACCGGCATCGAAGCCGCCGCCGGGCCAAAGGCCGTGGTCGCCGCCGCCGAGATGCCCGCCGAATGGGTGATGGCCGCCATCGTCGGCGCCGCCGGCCTGGCGCCCACCCTGGCCGCCGTCCGCCGCGGCGCGGTGGTCGGCCTGGCCAACAAGGAATGCCTCGTCTGCGCCGGCCAGCTGATGATGGCCGAGGTCTTAAAGCATGGTGCCACCCTGCTGCCGGTGGATTCCGAGCATTCGGCCATCTTCCAGGTGTTCGAGGCCGACCAGCACGACAAGATCGAGAAGATCATCCTGACCGCCTCGGGCGGGCCGTTCCGCACCAAGACCCGCGAATTCATGGCCGACGTCACGCCGGAACAGGCGGTGGCGCATCCCAACTGGTCCATGGGCGCCAAGATCTCGGTGGATTCCGCCTCCATGTTCAACAAGGGCCTCGAGCTGATCGAGGCCCACCACCTGTTCGACATGCCCGAGGAGAAGATCGACATCGTCGTCCATCCCCAGTCGGTGATCCATTCGCTGGTGGCCTATGTGGACGGCTCGGTTCTGGCCCAGCTGGGCTCGCCCGACATGCGCACCCCCATCGCCTATGCCCTGGGATGGCCCAACCGCATCGAGGCGCCGGCCCCCAAGCTCAATCTGGCCGAGATCGCCACGCTCACCTTCGAGGCTCCCGATCCGGTGCGCTTCCCGTCGCTGCGCCTGGCGCGCGAGGCTCTGCGCGCCGGAGGCTCCGCCGCCGCCGTGATGAACGCCGCCAACGAGATGGCCGTGGCCGCCTTCCTGGGGCGGCGCATCGGCTTCCTCGACATCGCCTCCATCGTCGAGCGCACCGTGGCCGGCGTGACGCATTGCGAACTGGGCAGCATCGACGACGTTCTGGCCCAGGACGCCGCGGCGCGCCGCTTCGCCTCCAACCTGATCGACGGCGGCCGCTAGGCCATGGATCTTTCCAGCCTGTTCAACAGCGTGCTCCACGGCGTCTGGTATTACGTGGTGATCTTCCTGGTCATCCTGACCGTGGTGGTGTTCGTCCACGAGTTGGGGCATTTCCTGGTGGCCCGCTGGAACGGCGTCAAGGTGGAGGTGTTCTCCATCGGCTTCGGGCCCGAGGTCTGGGGGCGCACCGCCGCCGACGGAACCCGCTGGCGCATCGGCCTGCTGCCGCTGGGCGGCTACGTCAAGATGTTCGGCGACGCCGACGCGGCCTCGGCCACCGCTTCCGACCAGCCCATGAGCGAGGAGGAGAGGGCGCAGGCCTTCTGCCACAAGCGGGTGGGCCAGCGCGCCGCCATCGTGGTGGCCGGTCCGGCCGCCAATTTCCTGTTCGCGATCCTGGGCCTGATGGGCATGTTCATGGTGCTGGGCCAGCCGGTGACCCAGCCTGTTATCGGCATGGTCCACCCCGGCACCGCCGCCGAAGCCGCCGGCTTGAAGGGCGGCGACCGCATCACCGCCATCAACGGCCGCGCCGTCGAGCGTTTCCAGGACATCCAGCGGATCGTCCGTCTGGAGGTCGAGCAGGATCTGAGCCTGTCGATCCGGCGCGGCGACAAGGAATTCGAGGTGTCGGCACGGCCGCGCGTCATTCAGCGCAAGGGCGTGTTCGGCGACATGGAAAAGGTGCCGGTTCTGGGCATTTCCGCCGATCCGGCCAGCACCGTGGTGATGCGGCACGGTCCCATCTCGGCCCTGGGCGAGGCCCTGGCCGAAACCGAGACCATGGTGCGCTCCACCTTCATCGGCATCGGCCAGATGATCAACGGCACGCGGGACACCGACGAACTGGGCGGTCCGATCCGAATCGCCAAGGGAGCAGGGGAAGCGGCGCAGCTCGGCCTGGCCAGCGTAGTCTTCTACACCATTCTCCTGTCGCTCAATCTTGGCCTGATCAATCTTTTCCCTATTCCGGTTCTCGACGGCGGCCATCTAATGTTTTACGCCTTCGAGGCCATTCTTGGCCGTCCGTTGGGAGAGAAGGCCCAAGAATATGGTTTCCGAATCGGGTTGTTTCTGGTATTGGCCTTGATGGTCTTTGCCACCCGCAACGACCTTGTGTCGCTGCCGGTCTGGGATATGGTGAAGCGGTTGTTTTCGTGAGCCGGAACCGAACCGACGGTATCGCGAAGTCAAGGGGGGCCTGGATGCGTTTCGTGCTGTGGACCGCTGTATTGCTGGGCTTTCTCGCCGGCACGATGCCGGCATACGCCCAGGACGGTGGACGAATCCGCTCCATCTCCATTCTAGGCACCCAGCGTATCGAGCTGGAGACGGTCAAGTCGTACATGACCGTCGCGGAGGGCGACCCCTATGACGCCGACCGCGTCAACCGCTCGCTGAAGGCGCTGTTCAACACCGGGCTGTTCGCCGACGTCGCCATCCGCCGCGAGGGAGACCAGCTGGTGGTCCGCGTGGTCGAGAACCCGATCATCAACCGGATCGCCTTCGAGGGAAACAACCGCATCAAGGACGAGCAGCTGAACTCGGAAGTCCAGCTGCGTCCGCGCACCGTCTACACCCGTTCCAAGGTTCAGGCCGACGTCAAGCGTCTGCTCGAGCTTTACCGCCGTTCGGGCCGCTTCGCCGCCACGGTGGAGCCCAAGATCATCCAGCTGGAACAGAACCGCGTCGACCTGGTCTACGAGATCAGCGAAGGCCAGCCCACCTATGTGCGGCGTATCGCCTTCGTGGGCAACAAGCGCTACGACCAGGACAAGCTGCGCGAGGTGCTGCAGACCAAGGAAGAGCGCTGGTACCGTTTCCTGACCTCCGACGACACCTACGATCCCGATCGCGTGACCTATGACCGCGAATTGCTGCGCCGCTTCTACCTGAAGCGCGGCTTCGCCGATTTCCGGGTCAGCTCGGCCATTGCCGAACTGACGCCGTCGCGCGAAGGATTCTTCATCACCTATACGATCGACGAGGGCGAGCGCTACAAGTTCGGAACCTCGACCATCGACGCCAATCTGCGCGATCTGAAGCCGGAAGACCTCCAGCCGCTGCTGATCAGCGAGCCGGGCGAATGGTACAACGCCGATCAGGTGGAAGACATCGTCCAGAAGCTGACCGACGCGGTGGGCACCAAGGGTTACGCCTTCGTGGACGTCAAGCCCCAGGTGCAGCGCAACCGCGAAACCCAGACCATCGACATCACCTACAACATCCAGGAAGGCCCGCGGGTCTTTGTCGAGCGCATCGACATTTCCGGCAACGTCCGGACCCTGGACCAGGTGATTCGCCGCGAGTTCCGGCTGGTCGAGGGTGACGCCTTCAACTCCGCCAAGCTGCGGCGTTCGCGTCAGCGCCTCAAGGATCTCAACTTCTTCGAGAAGGCCGAGGTCACCAATATTCCGTCGGATACGGCGCCTGACCGCACCGTCATCAAGGTGGACGTACAGGAGAAGTCGACGGGTGAACTGACCTTCGGCGTCGGCTGGGCGTCCTCGGCCGGTCCGATCGTCGAGGCGTCCTTGCGCGAACGCAATCTGCTGGGCCGGGGCCAGGACTTGCGCCTGAGCGGCGGCTTGGGCACCAAGCGCAGCAGCCTCGATCTGTCCTTCACCGAGCCTTATTTCATGGATCGTGAAGTGGCGGCCGGCTTCGACCTCTTCGTCGTCGATCGCAAGCTCCAGAAGGAAAGCTCGTACGACGCCTCGTCCATCGGCGGCGATCTCCGGGCGGGCTATCGTCTGTCCGAGGATCTGCGCCAGGACTGGTCGTACACCTTGAAGCAGGACACGGTGAAGGGCATCAACAGCACCTCTGCCTACGTTCTGGAACAGATCGGGTCGAGGGTCAGTTCAATCATCGGTCAGACGTTGCTTTACGATCGCCGCGATTCCCGTCTCGAACCCACGGAAGGTTATTTTATCCGCTTCGGAACGGAAGGGGCCGGTGCCGGGGGTGACGTTCGCTACTTGCGTGGAACACTGAGCGGTGGCCAATACTATACCATCACCGACAAGTGGGTCCTCGGTGTCACCTCGACGGTCGGCATGATTCACGGCCTTGATCAGCGGGTTCGCATCACCGATCGGTTCTATGTCGGCGGCGACAACCTGCGTGGCTTCGCCAGTGGCGGTATCAGTCCCCGCGACAGCGGCACGGGTGATGCCCTTGGTGGTCTGTGGCAGGCGGTGGGCTCGGCGCAGGTCAAGTTCCCGCTGGGTCTGCCGGAAGAGTTTGGCGTGAATGGCCAGATCTTTACCGATGCGGGTGCCATCGGTGAAACGGATACCGCCGATACGACGCATGTGAACCAGTCGTCTTCCATTCGCGTCGCCTCCGGCATGGGTCTCGGCTGGAAGTCCCCCATGGGCCCGGTTTCGGTCGATCTGGCCTATCCGATCGTGCGGGAAAAGTTCGACAAGAAGGAATACTTCCGGTTCAACTTCGGAACCAAGTTCTGACCGTGTTCGCGGATGCGTCACGGGGCCCGAGTGGAAGAGATGTCGTGAAGAACAGCGTGTCGCGCCGCCTTGTCCTGGCCGCTCGTCTGGCGTCGCTGTTGCCGATGGCGATGTTGGCGTTGTTCCTGTCCGGTATGCCCGCGCAGGCCCAGCGCGCCACGGGCCTGCCCACGGGCCTGATCATCGTCGACATTCAGCAGGCCCAGCGCGAATCCCTGCCGGGCAAGGCTCTGGCCGCCCAGCGCGACAAGTATCAGCAGAACTTCCAGACCGAGTTCAACGCGGCCCGTCAGTCCCTTCAGCGCAGCGACCAGGATCTCGCCAAGCAGAAGGGAACCATGCCGCAGGAAGTCTACGACCAGAAGGTCAAGGCGCTGGAAATGCAGGTGGTGGCCTTCCAGAACCGGACGCAGATGGCGGTTCGCGCCTTGGAGAAGTCAACGGATTCCGCCATGGCGGAGCTGATGAACGCCATTCTGACCGTCACCGGCGAGATTGCGTCCGAGATGGGGGCCAATCTGGTCCTTCCCAAGCAGCAGGTGGTCCTGCACGAGCCGCGCATGGACGTCACCGCCCAGGTAATCGAACGGCTGAACAAGCGCCTGCCGGCCGTGAACTTTCCCGTTCCCGAGGTGGATGCCCCTCCGCCGTCCGAACCTTCGCCCAACAAATCCGGTAAGAAGTGACACCATGGCCGATCCCCGTTTCTTCAGCAAAGCCGGTCCCTTCACCCTCGCCCAGTTGGCGGAGCTGTCGAGCGCCGCTCCGGCCGAGGGGTGCGACCCGAAGGCGGTCTTCGTCGACGTGGCGTCGCTGGAGCAGGCGGGGGGAGACTGCGTCTCCTTCCTCGACAACCGGAAATACGTGGCGGCGTTCCAGGCCAGCAAGGCCGGATTGTGCGTCGTGGCGCCCGAGATGGCGGAAAAGGCCCCCGCCGGCATGGCGCTGCTGCTGTCTGCCGATCCCTACCGGGCCTATGCCCGCATCGCCCAGGCCTTCTACCCCGTTCCCGCCCCGGAGCCGTGGGTGGCGCCCACCGCCTACGTCGATTCTTCCGCCAAGGTGGGGCAGGGGTGCCGCATCGAACCCGGCGCGGTGATCGGGGCCGGCGCCGAGATCGGCGCCCGCTGCCGCATCGGCGCCAACGTGGTGATCGGCCAGGGCGTGGTGCTGGGCGACGACTGCACCGTCGGCGCCAACGCCACCATTTCCCATGCCCTGGCGGGAAGTCGCGTCAACATCTATCCCGGCGCCCGCATCGGCCAGGACGGATTCGGCTTCGCCATGGGGCCGCAGGGCCATCTGAAGGTGCCGCAGCTGGGCCGCGTGGTCATCGGCAACAATGTGGAGATCGGCGCCAACACCACCATCGACCGCGGTGCCGGTCCCGATACGGTGATCGGCGACGGCTGCATGATAGACAACCTCGTCCAGATTGGGCACAACGTGCAGCTGGGACGCGGCTGCGTCATCGTGGCGCAGGTCGGCATCTCGGGCTCGACCCACATGGGCGATTTCGTCGCGGCGGGCGGCCAGGCCGGCATCACCGGCCATTTGAAGATCGGATCGGGCGCGCGCATCGCCGCCCAGGCCGGCGTGATGCGGGACATCAAGCCGGGAGAGACCGTCGGCGGCGCGCCCGCCGTGCCCATGGCGGACTGGCTGCGCCAGTCGGCCATCCTGGGCAAGATGGCGCGAAAGAAGGGTTAAGGCCAAAGGCAGGACGTGCGTTATGGATACCGCTAACAACGACCAGGCTACCGACCTGGGCAAGGTCATCGACATCAACCGGATCATCCAGATGATTCCGCATCGCTATCCGTTCCTGATGGTGGACCGGGTGGTACAGGTGGTGGCCAATGAAAGCGCCGTGGGCATCAAGAACGTCACCATCAACGAGCCGTTCTTCCAGGGCCATTTCCCGTCGCGCCCGGTGTTCCCCGGCGTCCTGATCATCGAGTCCATGGCCCAGACGGCGGCCGTGCTGGTGGTCGAGACCCTGGGCGAATCCGCCGAGGGCAAGCTGGTCTACTTCATGAGCGTCGAGAATTGCCGCTTCAGGAAGCCGGTCGGCCCCGGCGACCAGCTGATGATCCATGTCTTCAAGGAGCGTTCGCGCGGCAACGTCTGGAAGTTCCGGGGCGAAGCCAAGGTCGACGGCGTCCTTGTCGCCGAAGCCACCTATGCCGCCATGATCCTGGACGAGAAATGACCAATATTCATCCTTCGGCCGTTGTCGATTCCAAGGCGGAGATCGCCTCCTCGGCCATCATCGGCCCGTTCTGCGTGGTCGGCCCCGACGTCAAGCTGGGCGATTCGGTTGAGCTGGTGTCCCATGTGGCGGTGGCGGGGCGCACCACCATCGGCGCCGGCACCCGCATCTTTCCCTTCGCGTCCATCGGCCACCGCCCCCAGGATCTCAAGTACAAGGGCGAGCCCTCGACCCTGGAGATCGGGGCCAACAACCAGATCCGCGAGCATGTCACCATGAATCCCGGCACCGAGGGTGGCGGCATGGTGACCAAGGTCGGCGACAACTGCCTGTTCATGGCCAGCGCCCACGTGGCCCACGACTGCATCCTGGGCGACAACGTCATCATGGCCAACAACGCCACCCTGGCCGGACATGTGACGGTGGGCGAATACGCCTTCCTGGGCGGGCTGTCGGCGGTCCACCAGTTCGTGCGCATCGGCCGCCACGCCATGATCGGCGGCATGTCGGGCGTCGAGGCCGACGTGATCCCCTTCGGCATGGTGATCGGCAACCGCGCCTATCTCAATGGCCTGAACATCGTGGGGCTGAAGCGCCGCGGCTTCTCGCGCGACGACATCCATACGCTCCGGAACGCCTATCGCCTGATGTTTGCGCCGGAAGGCACGCTGGCCGAGCGACTTTCCGACGTGGAAGAGCAGTTCAAGGACCATCCGGTGGTGATGGAGATCGTCGCCTTCATCCGCTCGGATTCGTCGCGCTCGCTCAGCACGCCGAATGGCTCCTAAGCTCGGGATTATCGCTGGCGGCGGCGACCTGCCCGGGCTGGTCGCCGCCGCTTGCCGCGCCCAGGGACGCCCGTTTCATTTCCTCGCCCTTACCGGGCATGCCGATCCCAAGGTGATCGGCGACGATTCCCCCCAGGACTGGGTCCGCCTGGGCGAGGCGGGAACCGGATTTGAACGCCTGCGCCAGGCCGGGGTCGCCGAAGTGGTGATGATCGGCCCGGTTCGCCGGCCGTCCTTGCTGGAACTGGCCCCGGATTTCCGCACCGCCCGCTTTTTCGCTCGGGTCGGGCTGAAGGCCCTGGGCGATGACGGCCTGCTGCGCGCCGTCGTCGCCGAACTGGAAGGGGAGGGCTTCAAGGTGGTGGGCATCGACGAGGTGCTGTCCGACTGCCTCGCCGTTGCCGGTCCCTATGGCTCGCTTGCCCCCGACGAGCAGGCGAGCGCCGACATCACCCGCGGCATTCAGGTGGCGCGGGGCCTGGGCGCGCTGGACGTGGGGCAGGCGGCGGTGGTGCAGCAAGGCATCGTGCTGGGCGTCGAGGCCATCGAGGGCACCGACAACCTGCTGAAGCGCTGCGGCCCCCTGGCCCGCGAGGGACTGGGCGGCGTGCTGGTCAAGGTGAAGAAGCCGGGCCAGGACCGCCGTATGGATCTTCCCACCATCGGGATGACGACGTTGCGCGAAGCCGCCGCCAGCGGCCTGCGCGGCATCGCGGTGGAGGCGGGGGGCGCCCTGGTGCTGGGCCGCGAGGCCGTGGCCGCCGAGGCCGACCGCCTGGGCCTCTTCGTGGTTGGCGTCGCGCCATGAGCGCCGGATCGCTGCTGCTCTACCTCATCGCCGGCGAGCCGTCGGGCGACCTGCTGGGCGCGCGCCTGATGGCGGCCCTGAAGGAGCGCCTCGGCGATGGCGTGGTCTTCGCCGGCATCGGCGGCGAGGGCATGCGGGCAGAGGGGCTGCAATCGCTGTTTCCCATGACCGAGTTGTCGGTGATGGGCCTCGTCGAGGTTCTGCCCCGAATTCCTAAGATCCTGCGCCGGGTGGGCGAGACCCTTTCCGACATCGAAACGAAGCGGCCCGACGCCCTGATCACCATCGATTCCTGGGGATTCAACGGCCGCATTCATACGGGACTGAAGAAGCGCGGCTCGTCCGTTCCGCGCATCCACTACGTGGCGCCCATGGTCTGGGCCTGGAAGTCGGGGCGGACCAAGACCCTGGCCCGCGTTCTCGACCTGCTGTTGACCTTGCTGCCCAACGAGCCGGCCTGGTTCGAGAAGGAGGGGCTTCGCACCCTGCATGTGGGCCATCCGGTGATCGAGGGCGCGGCGGCCAAGGGCGACGGAGCCGCCTTCCGGCTGCGCCACGCCATCGCCCCTGACCGTCAGTTGCTCTGCGTTCTGCCCGGTTCTCGCCATTCCGAGACCGCCAAGCTGCTGGGACCGTTCGGCGAAACCATGGCCTTGCTCGCCAAGCGTCTGCCCAACCTTGCCGTGGTGGTGCCGACGGTGGAAACCGTGGCCGACGAAGTCACGCGTGCGGTCAAGTCCTGGCCGCTGCCCACCATCGTGGTGCGTGGACCGGAGAAATACGACGCCTTCGCCGCCTGCGACGCCGCCCTGGCGGCTTCGGGAACGGTGGCGCTGGAACTGGCCATGGCGCGGCTGCCGGCGGTGATCACCTACAAGGTTTCGCCGCTATCCGCCTTCATCGCCACGCGCTTCCTGGGGCTCAGCCTCAAATTCGTCACCCTCGTCAACATCCTGGCTGACGAGGCGGTGATGCCCGAACTGCTGCAAGACGATTGCCGCCCCGACAAGCTGGCCCAAGCGGTGGAACATCTGCTGACCGACGAGGCGGCCCGGGCCCTGCAGGCGGCGGGCGCGCGGCGCGCCCTGGAAAAGCTGGGCCTGGGGGGCGAAAGTCCGGGGCGCCGCGCCGCCGACGCGGTGATAGACTTCATCCGGCAACGCAAGGAGCAAAGTCATGGCTGACTGGCGCTTTCTCCACACCATGATCCGGGTGGGCGACCTGGACCGTTCCATCGACTTCTACACGCGGCTGCTGGGCATGACGCTGCTGCGCCGCACCGATTATCCCGAGGGACGCTTCACCCTGGCCTTCGTCGGCTATGGCGAGGAATCGTCCAATACGGTGATCGAGCTGACCCACAACTGGGACACCCCGTCCTACGAGCTGGGCGGCGGGTTCGGCCACCTGGCGCTGGGCGTGCCCGACATCTACAAGGCCTGCGCCGGATTGGAGGCGGCGGGCGCCAAGATCGTGCGCGCGCCGGGCCCCATGAAGCACGGCTCGACGGTCATCGCCTTCGTCGAGGACCCGGACGGCTACAAGATCGAGCTGATCCAGGCCCGCGCCTGATTTTCTAGCTGAACGCCGCTTCCGGCTGGCTTTCGCGCACGATGTCGATGAGGCGCAGCAGGATGTCGGGTTCCTGTGCCCCGGCCAGGGCGTAGGCCCCGTCGAGGATCAGGCAGGGTACGCCGTTGACGCCGAGGCGGTGGGCGCGGGCATTGTCGTTGAGGACGGCGATGCCGTCCGCGTCCGAAGCCAGATAGGTCAGCAGCGGGGCGCGTTCCAACCCGAACGAGGCGCCGATATCGGCCAGAACCTCGACATCGCCGATATCCATGCCCTGGCAGAAATAGGCCTTGTACAGGGCCTCGACCACCTCGGCCTCATGCCCCGACGAACCGGCGTAGCGGATCAGCCGGTGGGACCCCAGCGAATTGGGCATGCGGGTGATGGCGTCGAAGTCGAACTCGATGCCCTCGCTCTTGCCGGCGGCGGCCACGGCGCCGTGAACCCGCTGGACGCGGGCGGTGCCGCCGAACTTGCGGTCGAGATAGACCTTGCGGTCGATGCCTTCCGGCGGCAGGTCGGGATTGAGCAGGAAGGGACGCCAGATGATCCGCACACGGGTTTCGGGGCGCTGGGCCAGGGCGCGTTCCAGCCGGCGCTTGCCCACATAGCACCAGGGGCAGACCGTATCGAAGACGTACTCGATCCTCACCTTCGGTCCCTCAATCCAGCTTGGCCTGCACCCGGGCCAGCAGCGTCTCCAGCGTATCGGTGGTCTTGGCGTCGGTGCAAGCCACCTGAACCCAGACCTTGACCGGCTGATAGACCTCGCGCACCGCGAAATCCGTATAGGCCAGGACGCCGGCGATGCGATGCATCACCACCTCGGCCTCGACGGTGGGAGTGTCGGGCAGCACCACGCAGAACTGGTTCTTGGCGTAAAGCGCGGTCAGATCCTCGGCGCGGAGCAATCCGGTGATCCACTGGCCCAGCTGCTGGGCCAGATGCTCGGCGGCGTCGTCGCCGAAATGGCTGCGCACCCCTTCGATATTGGGGATGTAGAAGAACACCACGGCCAGATGGCGGTCATGGGTCTTGGCGATTTCCAGGCGTTCGCCCAGATACGAATCCAGATAGGCCCGGCTGTAGACCCCGGTCAGCGGGTCACGGGTCTTTTCCTTCAGGCTTTCGAACAGGGCGCCGCGGATGGACCAGCGCAATTGCTGGCGGCGCACCATGCTCAGCACCGAGGCCCGCAGGATTCCCGGGTCAAGCGGACGCGGCAGCACGCGGCTGGCGCCCCGGCGGTAGATTTCCGCCGCCGCCACGCCCTTGTCGGCCACCACCACCATGGGCAGGTTGAACAGCCGGGGATTGTTGCGGACCTGGGAGGCGAAGGCCAGGTAGCCTTCCAGCTCGCCGTCCGTGGTGACCACGGCGGCGTCGAAATTGCGGTGCTCCAGCAGGCTTTCCGCGTCATAGAGGTTGGCGCTGCTGATCACCTCGGCCGAAGCGCCGAGGATGGCGCCGACCCCGTCGCGGTCATGGCCGACCACCAGAATGCAGGGGCGGGTCCCCTCCTGGACGGTGGCCCTTTCGCTGGCGCTCACCCCGAACGCCTGGGCGGCGCAGGCGCGATGGCGCAGTTCGGCGTGCATGGTGGCGAGGCGGACCAGCGGACGCAGGCGCGACAGCAGCTCCACGTCGTCGTCCTGCATGGAAATGGTGTCGTCCAGGCCGGCGGCATAGGCCTTTTCCGCCGAATCGGCCGTCACCTTGTCCACCATCAGGACCATGGGGATGTCGGCCAGCAACGCTTCATGCTTGAGAAAGGCGCCGAGGCCGATGGGGTCTTCGCCCGCCTCGCCGACCAGGATCAGGTCCGGATGCTCGTAGCGGGCCAGTTGCAGCACCTGCTCGCGGCTGGTCGCGTGCATGGCGTGATAGCCGTTATGCGACAGACGCGCCAGAATGGCTTCCGCGCCCCCCATATCGGCATGGGCTACGATGACGTTGGCCAGACGGATCATGAAGCGTGAACCTTCGATTGCAGAACAAGGGATCAGCATAATACGGATCGTCGTCCGCCATAAGGGGGTATGACCTCATTGCCGCGACGGCGACGAACGGATAATCTTGCGCCCTTCGTTTTTTGCAAGGAGCAAGACATGTCCGGGCATTCCTCGCCGATGGTCAACCGCCGTGGTTTCCTCGCCGCCGGCGCCGCCGGTGCCGCCGCCCTGGGGCTGGGCGGCCGGGTCGGTCCGCTGCACGCCGCCGAGCCGCTGAAGGTCGGCCTGCTGCTGCCCATGTCCGGCGGTCTCGCCCGCGAGGGCCAGAGCTGCAAGCGCGGCGCCGACGTCACGCCGGCCCTGCTGGCCGACATGGGCATGCCGGTCCAGCTGATGATCGCCGACACCGAGACCAATATCGACACCGCCCGGACCCGCGCCGAGAAGCTGATCGCCGACGGCGCCCAGGTGCTGATCGGCGCCTTCGATTCCGCCCATACCCTGGCTGTGGCCCAGGTCTGCGAGCAGCGCGGCGTGCCGCTGGTGATCAACATCGCCGCCGCGCCCAACATCACCGAGCAGGGCTTCAAGACGGTGTTCCGCAACTTCCCCACGGCACCCAAGCTGGTGACCGAGGGCCTGGCCCTGATGAAGGACGTGTTCAAGACCACCGGCACCACGCCCACCAAGGCGGTGTTCCTGCACAACAACGACACCTTCGGCACCGCCATGGCCGGGGCGGTGAACAAGCTGTTCCCCACGCTGGACATGCCGTTCCCGCTGGTGGAAACCATCGCCTATGACGGCGCCGCCCGCGATCTGGCGGTGGAAGTGGGCAAGGCCAAGGCCACCGGCGCCGATCTGGTGCTGCTGGTGCCGCACGGCGACGACTGCATCCGCGTCATCCGCGAGATGGTCAAGCAGCGCTTCGAGCCCAAGGCGGTGGTGTCGCCCGGCAGCCCCGGCATGTACGAGGCCCAGTTCTATAAGACGCTGGGCAAGTACTCCGACTACTGCATGACCAACCTGCCGTGGATCAACCCCAAGACCGCCATGAGCCAGGCCCTGCTCAAGGCCTTCACCAAGGCTTATCCGGACGCCCTGTTCGAGATGAACATCGGCTACACCTTCGAGGCGATCCTGATCGCCGCCGACGCCGCCAAGCGGGCCGGGTCCAACGATCCCAAGGCCATCCTGGCGGCGCTGCCCGCCACCAGCATCGCCGAGCACGTGATGATCGGCGGCCCCATCGTGTTCGACGCCAAGGGCCAGAACACCAACACCCGTTCGGCCACCATCCAGAACTTCGGCGGCAAGCCGTTGGTGGTACTGCCCAGCGAAGTGGCCGAGGCAAAGCCGGTATTCCCCGCTCCGGGCTGGCAACAGCGCGGCTGATAGGGTACAAGCCGACGGCCGTCGCTCAGGACGGCCGTCGGATTTGCCTTTCTCCATGACCATCGACCTTGCCAACCAGATCGTAACGGGCCTCTTGACCGGGCTGGTCTACAGCCTGATGGCGCTGGGCCTGTCGGTCATCTTCGGCGTGGTGCGCGTCGTCAACTTCGCCCATGGCGAGATGACCGCCATCGCCATGTACGCCGCCTGGGCGCTCTTCAACTGGCTCGAACTCGACCCGCTGGTCGGCCTGCCGCTGATCGCCCTGCTGCTGTTCGCCCTGGGCTACGTCATGCAGCGCGGCCTGATCGACGCCTTCGTCGCCAAGCCCGAGCACATGCAGTTCATCCTGCTGGTGGCCGTCGCCATCATCATGGTCAACGGCTCGCTGCTGGTGTTCGGCCCCGACGCCCACGGCGTCCAGGTTCCCTACGGCTTCGACACCTACGAGGTGGGGCCGCTGCTGGTGGACAAGGTCCGCCTGCTGGCGGCGGGCGCCGCGCTTTGCATCTCGGGCCTGCTGATGCTGTTCTTCCGCCGCACCATGACCGGCAAGGCCATCCGCGCCTGCGCCGACAACCTGGTGGGCGCCAAGGTGATCGGGCTCAACGTCAAGCAGCTCTACGCCGTCACCTTCGGCATCGGCGCGGCCTGCGTCGGCGCCGCCGGAGCGCTCCTTTCCATGCTGATCGACGTGATGCCGTCCAGCGGGCCGGAACTGACCATGCTGGCCTTCATCATCGTCATCGTCGGCGGCCTGGGCAGCATGGGCGGCGCCTTGTTGGGCGGCATCCTGATCGGCGTGTCCGAGGTGCTGGCGGGCTATTTCCTCATGCCCTCCATGAAGGGCATGTTCAGCTTCGCCATCCTGATCCTGATCCTGGTTCTGAGGCCGCAAGGGCTGATGGGGGCGCGCAAATGAGCCGTCAGGCCATCCTGCTTTGCCTGCTGCTGGCCGCCTTCGCCCTGGCGCCCCTGGTGGCCGGGCCCTACCTGCTGTCGGTGCTGGTGGTGGTGATGTACTTCGCCTATGTGGGCCAGGCGTGGAACATCATGATGGGCTTCGCCGGCCAGCTGTCGCTGGGCCACACCCTCTATGTGGGCCTGGGGGCCTATACGGCGGCCGCACTGTTCGTCCATCTGGGCGTGCCCGCGGTATTCGGCCTGTTCGCCTCGGTGGCGGTGGCGGCGCTGGCGGGCGGCATCATCGGCTCGCTGGGCTTCCGCTTCGGGGTCAAGGGCGTCTACTTCGCCCTGCTGACCATCGCGTTCGCCGAGTTCACCCGCATCTCGTTCGAGCATATCCCCGGCCTGGGCGGCCCGGCCGGGCTGTTCCTGCCGGTGGGCGACCGCAGCGGAATCGACCTGATCCACCTGCGCGGCCATCCGCTGATGTTCTATTACCTGATCCTGGCCATGACCGTGGGCATCTTCCTGCTGTGCCGCCGGCTGGTGCATTCGCGCCTGGGCTATACCTGGCTGGCGGTGAGGGAGGACCAGGAGGCGGCCGCCGCCCTTGGCATCAACGTCTTTCGCGCCAAGCTCTACGCCGTGATGCTGTCGGCCGGGCTGACCGCGCTGGGCGGCGTGTTCTTCGCCTTCTACTACAACAACCTGTTCCCCAATCAGGCCTTCGGCATGAACCGGTCCATCGAGATCATCCTGGCGCCCATCGTCGGCGGGTTGGGAACCCTGTTCGGGCCGATCCTGGGGGCGCTGATCCTGACGCCTTTGGGTGAGCTGATCACCGCCGTGACCGAAGCCATGGGCTTCAAGGCGGCGGGCATCAAGCAGCTGTGCTACGGCCTTGCCTTGCTCGCCATCGTCAAGTTCCTGCCCGACGGCGTCTGGCCCTGGATCCGCGACCGGCTGGGCCTGAACCAGGACCTGGACGGGGAGGAGGGGCAATGAGCGCCGCTCCGCTGCTCCTGGTCGAAGGCATCTCCAAGAACTTCCGGGGCCTGCGCGCCGTGGACGGCGTCTCGTTCAGCGTCAATGCCGGCGAAGTGGTGGCGCTGATCGGCCCTAACGGGGCGGGAAAGACCACTGTTTTCAACATGATCGCCGGCGTCTTTGAACCCGACGGCGGGCGGATCGAGCTTGAAGGCGCCTCGCTGGTGGGCCTGCGTCCCGATCAGGTCTGCCGGGCCGGAGTGGGCCGCACCTTCCAGCTGGTCAAGCCGTTTGGCAACATCTCGGTGGAGGAGAACGTGCTGGTCGGCGCGCTGCGCTGGACCCACGACATCGCCCAGGCGCGCCGCCGCGCCCGCGAGGTCCTCGAATTGCTGGGCCTGGCCGACAAGCGCCGCCAGATGGCGCGCGGACTGACGCTGCCCGACCGCAAATGCCTGGAGGTGGCCCGCGCCTTGGCCACCGGGCCGAAGCTGCTGCTGCTCGACGAGGTGATGGCCGGCCTGCGTCCCGCCGAGACCGACCGCATGGTCGAGGTCTTCCGCAACCTCAACCGCGACACCGGCCTGACCATCGTGCTGATCGAGCACGTCATGCGCGCCGTGATGGCCCTGTCCCAGCGGGTGGTGGTGATCAACAGCGGCAAGCCGGTCTGCGAGGGCGCCCCCGACGAGGTGGTGCGCGACCCCAGGGTGCTGGAGTGCTATCTGGGGCAGGAGAAGCTCTGATGCTCGACGTGCGGGACCTCGACCTGTTCTACGGCGACGCCCAGGCCCTGGCCGGCGTCGGCTTCACCGTGCCCGACGGCTCCATCACCGCCATCGTGGGCGCCAACGGGGCGGGCAAGACCTCCTTGATCCGCGCCATCGCCGGTATGGAAAAGCCGCGTGCAGGCACCATCTCCTTCGACGGCCACGACATCACGGGCAAGGAAAGCTACGAGATCTGCGATCTCGGCCTGGGCCAGGTGGCCGAGGGCCGCCAGGTGTTTCCCACCATGAGCGTCGAGGACAACCTGGAACTGGGCGCCATGGTGCCGCGTGCCCGCAAGGACGCCGCCCAAAGCCTGGAGCGCGTGTGGGGCATGTTTCCCCGCCTGCTGGAGCGCCGCAAGCAGATGGCCGGAACGCTGTCGGGCGGCGAGCAGCAGATGCTGGCCATCGGCCGCTGCCTGATGGGCCTGCCTAAGATGATCATGTTCGACGAGCCGTCGCTGGGCCTGTCGCCCGCCATGGTCCACGAGGTCTTCGCCATCATCCGCCGCCTGCACGAGGACGGCATGACCATCGTGCTGGTCGAGCAGAACGTGGCGGTGTCGCTGCACATGGCCGACCACGCCTGCGTGCTGGAGAACGGCCACGTGGTGATGGAGGGCAGGGGGACCGACCTGCTGGGCGACGACCGGGTCCGGGCAGCCTATCTCGGCCTGTGATTGAAATTCATGGGCGAGCGGCTATTCTCGCCCCATGTCTACACAGCCATCCCCCCTTTTCCTCGACGCCGTTCGCCACCATGAGGCCGGTAACCTCGGGACAGCCGAGCGCCTTTACCGCAAGCTGGTGGAGAAGGAGCCGCGCAATCCCGACGCCTGGTATCTGGCCGGCTATCTCTTCATCCAGCGCCGCCAGATGACCCGGGCCCTGGCCCATCTCGACAAGGCGGTGCAGCTCCGCCCCGGTTATCCCGAGGCTCAGCTCAACCGGGCCAACGTCCTGATGGAACTGGGGCGGCCCGAGGACGCGGCCGCGGGCTATCGCGCCGCCGCCCAATGCCCGCAGCCCCATCCCGAAGCCTTCGCCGGATTGGGCCAGGCCCTGGCCCGCCTGGGACGCCCCGCCGAGGCGGCCGAGGCCTTCGGCGCGGCCCTGCGGCTCGCCCCCAGCCATGCCGCCGCCAATGCCGGTCTGGCCAACGCCTTGCGCCTCCTGGGCCGTGACGCCGAGGCGCTGCCCCACGTCCTGGCCTATGCCGTGGGGGCAAAGGATGTTCAGGTTCTGGTGGACCTCAGCCGTGAGGCCATGGCCCGCAACCTCTTGCCCGTCGCCCACGCCGCCCTGCAGGCCGTCACCGGGATTCGGCCCGCCGATGCGGATTCCCTGGCCTTGCTGGCCAATCTCAGCCAGATGGGCAGCCGCTACGCCGAAGCGGAGGCCACGGCCCGCCGTGCCCTGGCCCTGAAGGCCGATCTGGCCTTGGCCCATTCGGTCCTCGGCCGCGCCCTGTTCCGCCTGGAACGGACCGAAGAAGCCGCCTCCGCCCTCAAGGAGGCTTGCCGGCTCGATCCCGAGGATGCCGAGGCCCGCCACTTCCTCTCGCTCCTGACCGGCGAGGCCGATGCCTCGGCGCAGTTGAAGTACACCCGCGACCTGTTCGACGGCTGCGCCGCCACCTTCGATCAGGTTCTGGTGGACCAGTTGGAGTATTCGGCCCCCTGGGTTTTGGCCGAGGAACTGAAGGCGGCCGGCGTGCTTGACCGGCCCCAGGCCATCGTCGATCTGGGCTGCGGCACGGGATTGTGCGGCACGATCCTCAAACCCAACGCCTCCCGCCTCGACGGTATCGATCTGGCGCCCGGCATGGTCGAGGCCACCCGCAAGCGCGGCCTCTACGACGAGGTCATCGAGGGCGAGATCACCGATGTCCTGAACGGACGAAACGCCGAATACGACCTGGCCGTCGCCGCCGACGTATTGATCTATATCGGTGAATCGTCACAGGTCTTCGCCGCGACCCGAAAGGCCTTGCGCACCGGTGGTTGTTTCGCCTTTTCTGTCGAGATAGAAGACGGCTCGGGCGTCACGGGCCGCAGCAGCGGTCGGTTCGCCCATTCCGCCGCCTATATCCGGGACCTTGCCGGCCGGTTCGGCTTCGCGGTAATCGCCGAGCGGGCCTTTCCGCTGCGAAAGGAGCTTGGTCACCACATCGAGGGCCGCACCTACGTGCTGCGCGCCATCTAGCGTGGAATAGGAAATAGGAGGCGTGCCATGACCTGGGCCGTAACCTCTCGACAAGGCGTTGGAATGCCGCCGATCCTCTACGGCACCGCCTGGAAGAAGGAGCGGACCGCCGGTCTGGTGGAATTGGCCCTGGCCCAGGGATTTCGCGGTATCGACACCGCCTGCCAGCCCAAGCACTACCACGAGCCGGGGGTGGGCGAGGGACTGGCCGCCGCCCTGGCCAAGGGCTTGCGCCGCGATGAAATCTATCTGCAGACCAAGTTCACCCCCCTGGCCGGGCAGGATCCCCAGCGCGTCCCCTACGATCCCTCCGCCAGCCTCGCCCGGCAGGTGGCGCAATCCTTCGAACGCTCGCGGGCCAACCTGGGAACGGACATCCTGGACGGCCTCGTCCTCCACTCGCCCCTGGCTGATCCCGCCGATTTCCGCGAGGTCTGGACTGCCATGGAGGCCATGTTCGACGCCGGCGGGGTTCGCCAGCTGGGGATCAGCAATTGCTATGACCCCGAGGTCCTGCGCCACCTCTGCGATTCCGCCCGCATCAAGCCGGCCATCGTCCAGAACCGCTTCTACGCCGCCACCGGCCATGACCGCATCCTGCGGGAATATTGCCGCCGCGAGGGCATCCTCTACCAGAGCTTCTGGACGCTGACCGCCAATCCCGACATCCTGGCCCACGATACGGTCAAGGCATTGATGTCCAAGCACCACCGCACCGCCGCCCAGGTCTTCTTCCGCTATCTCAGCCAGATGGGAATCATCCCGCTGACCGGGACAAGCTCGGCCGAACACATGCGGGAAGACCTGCAGATCACCGATTTCGCCCTGGCGGACGAGGAATGCGGAGCGCTGGAGACGTTGCTGAGGTAAGTGGCGGAAGGGGAGGGATTGCCGCCTTCGGCGTCGTTCGGGCGCGCGCTTCGTATGAGCGCGCCCTCACCGAACCCTGGGGGGGCGTCCACCGCTCGCCATTCCCCTATGAACGCCGAAGGCCCCGGGCGGGGCCTTTGGCGTTCCTGGCGGAAGGGGAGGGATTCGAACCCCCGGACCCCTTGCGAGGCCTGCGGTTTTCAAGACCGCTGCAATAGACCACTCTGCCACCCTTCCGCGACCGGGCAGATTTAGCGCACCGGGGGCGGTGGCGCAATGGGGCAGCGGCGAGTCCCCTTAAACGAACAGATATTCGTTTCTTTGCCGGCCCCGGCTGTGTTTTGATGAAGGCAACGAGGGGCGAAGCCCCCGCCGGACTTCACAAACGGGGAACGCTCTCATGATCAGGAACGCGAGGATTCCGGCCCTGGCCGGCGCCATGGCCCTTTCTCTGGCCGCCCTGCCGGCCCTGGCCGAGCAGACGGTCAAGGTCGGCATTCTGTCGGATATGTCGGGTCCCTATTCGGACATGGGCGGCCCCGGTTCGGTGGCGGCGGCCCAATTGGCCATCGACGATTGCCTGGCCAAGGAATGCAAGGGCATGAAGATCGAGCTTCTGTCCATCGACCACCAGAACAAGGCCGACATCGGCGTGCAGAAGGCCCGCGAATGGGCCGAGGTCAACAAGGTCAACGCCATCGCCGACCTGACCAATTCGGCGGTGGCGCTGGGCGTGCAGAAGCTGACGGTGGAGCACAATTTCATCGCCATGTATTCCGGCCCGGCCACCACCAAGCTGACCAACGAGGATTGCTCGCCCAACGGCTTCCACTGGATGTTCGACACCTATGCCCTGGCGGCGGGCTCGGCCCAGGCCATCACCAAGATGGGCGGCAAGAGCTGGTATTTCCTGACCGTCGACTACGCCTTCGGCCATTCGCTCGAGGCCGATTCCATGGCCATGGTCAAGCAGCTGGGCGGCACGGTGGCGGGGGCGGTCCGCCATCCGCTCAACACCGCCGACATGTCGTCCTTCCTGCTGTCGGCGCAAAGCTCCAAGGCCCAGGTGATCGCCCTGGCCAACGGCGCCGCCGACACCATCAACGCCATCAAGACGGCGCGCGAGTTCGGTATCGTCCAGGGCGGGCAGCAGGTGGTGCCGCTGCTGATCTTCCTGACCGACATCCGCAGCCTGGGCCTCGAGATCGCCCAGGGGCTGACCTTCACCGAAGGCTTCTACTGGGACCAGGACGACCAGGCCCGCGCCTTCGCCACCCGCTTCCAGAAGGCGTTCAAGGACCGCAAGCCGACCATGGTCCAGGCCGGCACCTATTCCAGCGTGCTGCACTACCTGCGCGCCGTGGCGGCGGCCAAGACCACCGAGGCCAAGGCGGTGGCCGCCAAGATGCGTGAAATGCCCATCTCCGACGCGGTGATGCGCAACGCCGCCATCCGTCCCGACGGCCGGGTGATCCACGACATGCTGCTGGTCAAGGTCAAGACCCCCGCCGAGTCCAAGGGGGACTGGGACTTCTATTCCGTCCAGGCGACCATCCCGGCCGCCGAGGCGTTCAAGCCCCTGTCCGCCTCGGCCTGCCCGGCGGTCAAGAAATAGGCCATAGGCCGGGAGGAGGGGGCGTCTCGCCGTCTCCTCCCGCCATATGGGCCGTGACAGCCTGGGCGCGGCGTGTCATCAAGGTCCCATGTTCCTGCTGTCCAAGCTCCTCGGTTTCGTCACCGATCCGCCCACGATCTTCCTGCTGCTGCTGCTGGCCGGATGGTTGCTGAGCCTGTCGCGGCGTTGGTTGCGTCTGGGCCGCACGGTGCTTGGCGTCACGCTGCTGTCCATTCTGACCCTGTCCGTGGTGCCGGCCGAGCAGTGGGTCATGACCTGGATGGAGGACCGGTTCAGAGCGCCCGATCCCCTGCCGGACAAGGTGGACGGCATCATCGTGCTGGGCGGCGCCATCAATCCCGCCTTGAGCGCGGCGCGGGGACAGGTTTCCACCGGAAGCGCGGTCACCCGCATGACCGAACTGATTCCCCTGGCGCGGCGCTATCCCGAAGCCAGGGTGATATTCTCCGGCGGCTCGGGCAGCGCGTTCGACCAGACGCACCGCGAGGCCGATTACGCCGAGATCTTCTACCGCGACATCGGCATCGACACCGGCCGGATCGTGTTCGAGCGGGAATCGCGCAACACCCGCGAGAACGCCACCTTGTCCAAGCAGGCCATGGACCCCAAGCCGGGCCAGACCTGGCTGCTGATCACTTCGGCCGGACACATGCCGCGTGCCGTGGGCTGCTTCCGCGCCGTGGGCTGGCCAGTGGTGCCCTTTCCCGTCGATTACCATACCAGCGGCCTTTCCCAGCCCTGGTGGGCGGAGCTGAGATTCAGCCCCTATTCCGGCATCACCGGCCTGGGACCGCTGATTCACGAGGGGCTGGGGCTGGTGATGTACCGCCTGATGGGCTGGACCGACGCGTTGCTGCCCAAGCCTTGAGATTGCAGACCACGGTCAAAGTGTGGCACAACACCTGATGCTTACCAGATTTGGGGTTGGTCGCATGGCTTGGACGACGAAATCTTGGATGGCGGCTGGATTGGCCGTGGCGTCCCTGGCGTTGGGCGGCTGCGCCGCCTCGGCGGAGGAGCCGGCCGCCCAGAGCGAGACCCAGGTGGCGGTGGCCGATAGCGGTTTCTCCGGATTTCTGACCGGCGTACGGGCCGAAGCCCTGGAAAAGGGCATCAAGCCCCAGACCCTGGACCTGGCGCTCGCCAACGTCACCCATATCGACCGGGTGATCGAGCTGGACCGCAAGCAGCCGGAATTCACGCTGTCCTTCAACGAGTATCTGGGCCGCATCGTCACGCCGGCCCGGGTGGAGGAGGGGCGCAGGAAGCTGGCCGAAAACAAGGCGCTGCTCACCGAGATCGAGCGCCGCTACGGCGTGCAGCCGCGCTTCGTGGTCGCCCTGTGGGGCATCGAGACCAATTTCGGCAAGAACACCGGCGGCATGTCGGTGGTCTCGTCGCTGGCGACCCTGGCCTATGACGGGCGGCGGTCCAAGTATTTCCGCACCGAGCTGATGAACGCGCTCACCATCCTCGACCAGGGGCACATCCAGCCCGCCAACATGATCGGGTCGTGGGCCGGCGCCATGGGCCAGTGCCAGTTCATGCCGTCCACCTTCCTGAAATTCGCAGTGGACTGGGACGGCGACGGCAAGCGCAACATCTGGACCAACCGGTCGGACGCCCTGGCCTCGGCCGCCAACTACCTGTCGCAGGAAGGCTGGAAGGGCGACCAGACCTGGGGCCGGGCGGTGAAGCTGCCCGCCGACTTCCCCCGCAACCTGCTGGGCGCCGACACCCGCAAGAGCGTCAAGGACTGGGCGGCGCTGGGGGTCAAGGGGAGCGACGGCAAGGCGCTGCCCGCCCGCGACATCACGGCCTCCATCGTGCTGGCGGAAGGGACCAAGGGACCGGCCTTCCTGGTCTACGACAATTTCCGCACCATCATGAAGTGGAACCGCT
Organism: Magnetospirillum sp. XM-1; assembly: GCF_001511835.1. NCBI lineage: Bacteria > Pseudomonadati > Pseudomonadota > Alphaproteobacteria > Rhodospirillales > Rhodospirillaceae > Magnetospirillum > Magnetospirillum sp. XM-1. Next base: position 3,181,292 of record NZ_LN997848.1, on the reverse strand, counting down.
CCACCTTCTTCGCCCTGGCGGCAGGGCATCTTGCGGACCGCATCGGCGGCAAGTAGACTACCACATCTTTGGCCGGACCCACGGGGAGGGGACTAGATGTCGCGAAAGACGCGCTTGGCGGCGCTGCTCCTGTCCGGAACCGTACTTTCCGGCTGCGCCGAGATGAATCTGTTCGGCCACATGGCCAAGTCGGTGGGCGGGGACAATCCGCCGCCGCCCTCGGCCTCGGCCGCCACCAACTACAAGGTGGGCAAGCCCTATCAGGTGGCGGGCGTCTGGTACTATCCCCAGGAAGACTTCGCCTATGACGAGACCGGTATCGCGTCCTGGTATGGCCCCGATTTCCACGCCAAGCTGACCGCCAACGGCGAGACCTTCGACCAGAACGCCGTCACCGCCGCCCACAAGACGCTGCAGATGCCGTCCATCGCCCGGGTCACCAACCTGGAGAACGGCCGCTCGATCATCGTCCGCATCAACGACCGCGGCCCCTTCGTCAACGGCCGCATTCTGGACCTGTCCCGGCGCTCGGCCCAGCTTCTGGGGATGGAAGGCAAGGGCACCGCCAAGGTCCGCGTCCAGATCCTGTCCGAGGAAAGCCGGGTCCTGGCCGGCAAGCTGAAGCCCGATTCCACCGGCAACGAGCCCAAGGTGGCCAGCGCCGCGCCGCGCGGCTCGGTGCAGGCCGAATCCCTGCCGCCGCCTCCCGGCGTCAGGAACGGCGACAACGGCCAGGTGGTGGTCGCCTCGTCGGCCCAGCCCCAGCAGCGCGGCATGACGCCTGAGGCGGTGGAACGCGAAGTCGCCGCCCAGGAGGTGAAATCGGTGCCGGTGCGCCCCACCTCCATCTATGTCCAGGCCGGCTCCTACAGCCGCCACGACAACGCCAACCGCATGGTGGCGCGCCTGTCCAAGGTGGGCAAGGCCCAGCTGCAGCAGGTCCATCTCCAGGGCAAGACCCTGTTCCGGGTCCGGCTGGGGCCGGTGGCCAATGTCGAGGAGGCCGACCGCATCCTCGATTCCGTGGTTGCCGCGGGGGCGCAGGACGCCCGCGTGATCGTCGATTAACATTGAAAAGGCCGATGTGATGCTCGATTTCTTCCGCCGTTCGCTGGCCGCGGCCGTCGCCGCCCTTCCCCTGGCGGCCGCCTCGTCGCTTCCGGCCCAGTCCCAGGCCATCGAGACCGCCGCCAAGCAGGCCATCGTCGTCGATTACGCCAGCGGCCAGGTGCTGATGGAGAAGAACGCCGACGAGCTGATGGTGCCCAGCTCCATGAGCAAGCTGATGACCGTCTACATGGTCTTCGACAAGCTGAAGAGCGGGGCGTGGAAGCCCTCGGACCGCCTGCCGGTCAGCGAAACCGCCTGGAAGCGGCACTACAAGTCGGAAGGCTCGCTGATGTTCCTGCCCGTCAATTCCACGGCCAGTGTCGAGGAATTGCTGAAGGGCGTGGTGATCCAGTCGGGCAACGACGCCTGTTCGGTGCTGGCCGAGGCCTATTCCGGCTCGGAGGAAGCCTTCGCCGAGGAGGAAACCCGCAAGTCCCGGCAGATCGGCCTGACCAAGAGCACCTTCAAGAACGCCAGCGGCTGGCCCGAGCCCGGCCACCTGATGACGGCCCGCGACCTGTCGGTGCTGGCCCGCCACCTGATCGGCGACTTTCCCGAATACTATCCGCTGTTCAGCCAGATGGAATTCGTCTTCAACGGCATCAAGCAGGGCAACCGCAACCCGCTGCTCTACAACACGCCCGGCGCCGACGGCCTGAAGACCGGCCATACCGAGGCCGCCGGCTACGGCCTGACCGCTTCCATCAAGCGGGGCAACCGCCGCATCATCATGGTGCTGAACGGCATGGCCTCCATGAAGGAGCGGGCCGAGGAATCGCGCCGCCTGACCGAATGGGCCTTCCGCGAATGGGAGACCTACGCCCTGTTCAAGGCCGGCGAGGAGGTGATCCCCGACGCCGAGGTCTGGCTGGGCCAGGCGGAGACCGTGCCGCTGCTGATCAAGTCCGGCGTCGAGGTCACCATGCAGCGGCGCAACCGCGCCGAGATGAAGGTCACCACGGTCTATAACGGCCCCATCGCCGCCCCCATCAAGGCCGGGCAGGAAGTGGGCAAGGTGGTGGTCACCGCCCCGGGCATGGTTCCGGTCGAGGTGCCCATGGTGGCCGGGGCCGACGTGGAAAAGCTGGGCTTTGCCGGCCGCATGTCCACCGCCTTCAAGCGCATCGTCTGGGGCAAGAAGGGATAAGCGCCATGGAGACCGCCCGCGGGCGCTTCATCACCCTCGAAGGAGGAGAGGGGGCGGGCAAGTCCACCCAGGTGCGGCTGCTGGCCGAATCCTTGCGCGACGAGGGCCTGATGGTGGTCACCACCCGCGAACCCGGCGGCTCGGCGGGCGCCGAGGCCATCCGCGCCCTGCTGGTGGAAGGCGACACCAATCGCTGGGACGGGGTGACCGAGGCGCTGCTCCATTTCGCGGCGCGGCGCGATCATCTGGTCAAGACGGTGTGGCCGGCGCTCGAGCGCGGCGCCTGGGTCATCTCGGACCGCTTCGCCGATTCGACGCTGGCCTATCAGGGCTTCGGCCACGGCCTCGATCCCGAGATCATCGCCAGCCTGTACCGCGTCGCCGTGGGCCATTTCGCCCCCGACCTTACCCTGGTCCTTGATCTGCCGGTGGAAAAGGGGCTGGAGCGGGCCGGCGCGCGGGGCGGGGCCGAGGACCGCTACGAGCGCATGGGCCTAGGCTTTCACCAGCGCCTGCGCCAGGGATTCCTAGGCATCGCCGCTTCCAATCCCATGCGCTGCGCCGTCATCGACGCCACCCACTCACCCGACGAGGTCCACGGCGACATCATGGCGACGGTGCGGGCGCGGCTGCCGGTGCCATGACCGACTCTCCCCATCCCAGGGAAACCTCCGATCTGTTCGGCCACGGGGCGGCCGAGACGGCGCTGCTGGACGCCTGGAACTCGGGACGGCTGGCCCATGCCTGGCTGCTGTGCGGCCCCAAGGGCATCGGCAAGGCGACGCTGGCCTATCGCTTCGCCCGCTTCGTGCTGGCCGGCGGCGGCGAGGGCGGCGGGCTGTTCGGCGACGCGCCCGGCGACCTGGAGATTCGTCCCGACCATCCGGTGTTCCGCCGCATCGCGTCGCAGGGCCACGCCGACCTCGAATCTGTGGAGCGCGGCTGGGCCGACGACAAGAAGAGCAAGCTCAGGTCCGAGATCGTGGTCGAGGACGTGCGCGGCATCGGCCACTTCATGTCGCTGACTCCGGCGGAGGGCGGTTGGCGGGTGGTGATCATCGATTCCGCCGACGAAATGAACCGTAACGCCGCCAACGCGGTGCTCAAGGTTCTGGAAGAGCCGCCGCGCAACGCCTTGATGTTGCTGGTGTCCCACTCTCCCGGCCGCTTGCTGCCCACCATCCGGTCGCGTTGCCGCCGCCTGATGCTCCAGCCGCTCGGCGAGGAGGTGGTGGCCGACCTGCTGACCCGCCAGCGGCCCGAACTGGGCCCCACCGAGGTGGCCGCCCTGGCCAAGCTGGGCGAGGGCAGCATCGGCAAGGCCCTGGCTCTGGCCGACGAAGGCGGCCTCGACCTTTACCGTGAGTTGCTGGAACTGCTGCACGGCCTGCCGCGCCTGGACGTGCCGGCGCTCCACGCCTTTGGCGACAAGGTGGCGCGACCCGAGAACGACGGGTCGTTCCGCACCGTCACCGAATTGCTGGGCTGGTGGCTGGCCCGCCTGATCCGCGCCGGCGGCCGCCGGGGCGCCGGCATGGCCGAGGTGGTGGCGGGCGAGGGCGCCCTGATGGAGCGCCTGCTGGCGGCGGCCAGCCTTGAACATTGGCTGGAGGTGTGGGAAAAGATCACCACCCTGTTCGCCCGCACCGAAGCGGTCCATCTCGACCGCAAGCAGGCCGTTCTCGGCGCCTTCATGGCGGTCGAGCGCCTCGCCCGCCAGGGTTCGCGATAGCTGGCAACACATTGATTTAGCGGAGCACTCCCATGACCGGGGCCGGGACCTTCTACGTCACCACGCCGATCTACTACGTCAACGACAAGCCCCATATCGGCCACGCCTACACCACGCTGGCCTGCGACGTGCTGGCGCGCTTCAAGCGCCTCGACGGCTTCGACGTCAAGTTCCTGACCGGCACCGACGAACACGGCCAGAAGGTGGAAAAGTCGGCCGAGACCTTCGGCATGAGTCCCCAAGCCCTGGCCGACCAGAATTCCGCCAATTTCCGCGAGCTGGCCAAGATTCTGGGCTGCACCAACGACGATTTCATCCGCACCACCGAGGAACGCCACAAGGCCGCCTGCCAGGCCCTGTGGGACAAGCTGGTGACCAAGGGCGACATCTATCTCGGCGCCTACGAGGGCTGGTACTCGGTGCGCGACGAGGCCTTCTACGCCGAGGACGAACTGGTCAAGGGCGAGGGCGGGGCCAAGCTGGCGCCCACCGGCGCGCCGGTGGAATGGGTGAAGGAGCCCAGCTACTTCTTCCGCCTGTCGGCCTTCCAGGACCGCCTGCTCAAGTGGTACGAGGACAACCCCGATTGCGTGGCGCCCCAGTCGCGGCGCAACGAGGTGATGAGCTTCGTGAAGGGCGGGCTGCAGGACCTTTCGGTGTCGCGCACCAGCTTCAAGTGGGGCGTCCCGGTGCCGGGCGACGATTCCCACATCATGTATGTCTGGCTGGACGCTCTCACCAACTACATCACCGCGCTGGGCTACCCCGACACCTCGGGCGATTTCGCCAAGTATTGGCCCAGCGTCATCCACATGGTGGGCAAGGACATCGTCCGCTTCCACGCCGTCTACTGGCCGGCCTTCCTGATGGCCGCCGACCTGGCTCCGCCCCGGCGCGTCTTCGCCCACGGCTGGTGGACCAACGAGGGGCAGAAGATCTCCAAGTCCCTGGGCAACGTCATCGATCCCTTGGAACTGATCGCGACCTACGGCCTGGACCAGGTGCGCTACTTCCTGCTGCGCGAGGTGCCGTTCGGCAATGACGGCGATTTCTCCAAGCGCGCCATGATGGGACGCATGAACAGCGAGCTGGCCAACGATTACGGCAATCTGGTCCAGCGCTCGCTGTCCATGATCGGCAAGAATTGCGCCGGCGTCACGCCCGCCCACACTCCCGACACCGACGACGACAAGGCCATGCTGGGCGCGGCTTACGCCATGCTGGACAAGGTCCGGGACGCCATCGACCGCCAGATGTACCACGAGGCCATCGAGGCCATCTGGGTTGTCATCCGCGCCGGCAATGGCTATGTGGACAAGCAGGCGCCCTGGGCGCTGAAGAAGACCGATCCCGCCCGCATGGGCACGGTGCTGTGGGTGTTGGCCGAGACCATCCGCTCGGTGGCCCTGTTGACCCAGCCGTTCATGCCGGCGGCGTCGGGGCGCATCCTCGACCAGCTCGCCGTGTCCGAGGATGAGCGCAGCTTCGCCTTCTTCGGCCCCGGCCATGCCCTCAAGGAAGGGATCGCCCTGCCGGCGCCCCAGGGCGTGTTCCCGCGCCATGTGGAAGAGGCTTCTGCCTGACATGCTGGTCGACAGCCATTGCCATCTGGATTTCCCCGACTTCGCCGACGATCTCGACGGCGTGGTCGGCCGCGCGAGCGCCGCCGGGGTAGGGGTGCTGCTGACTATCGGCACCCACATCACCCGGTACGAGCAGGTGGTCCGGGTGGCCGAGCGCTTCGACAACGTCTGGGCCAGCGTCGGCATCCACCCGCACGAGGCGGGCGTGGCGCCCTATGCCGACCTCGACACCTTGCTGCGCCTGGCCCAGCATCCCAAGGTGGTGGCGCTGGGCGAGACCGGCCTGGATTACTACTACGACAAAAGCCCGCGTGAACGGCAGCGGGACTCGTTCCGCATCCATATCGAGGCTGCGCGGCGCACAGGTTTGCCGGTGATCGTCCATACCCGCGACGCCGACGACGATACCGGGGCGATCCTGGCCGAGGAGATGGAGAAGGGGCCCTTCACCGGACTGGTCCATTGCTTCAGCTCCGGCCCCGACTTCGCTGAAAAGGCTGTCAAATTGGGCCTTTTCATCTCGGCGTCGGGGATCATGACCTTCAAGACCGCCGACATCTTGCGCGACACCCTGGCGGACGTGCCGCTGGACCGTTTGCTGGTGGAGACCGACGCCCCCTATCTGGCGCCGATCCCCTATCGCGGCAAGCGCAACGAACCGGCCTACGTGGCCCACACCGCCGCCAAGCTGGCCGAGGTCAAGGGCGTGACCATGGCCGAGATCGAGGCAGCCACCACCGACAATTTCCACCGCTTGTTCACCAAGGTGGCGCGGCCATGAAGGTCACCATCCTGGGCTGTGGCGGCGCCGCCGGCGTGCCGACCATCTCCGGGGGATGGGGGGCCTGCGATCCGGCCAATCCGCGCAACCGCCGCCTGCGGTCCTCCATCCTGGTGGAGGAGGGAGAAACCCGTATTCTGGTGGACACCTCGCCCGATTTGCGCCAACAGCTGCTGGCCGCAAACGTGCGCAGCGTCGACGCGCTGATCTATACCCATGACCACGCCGACCATCTGCACGGCATCGACGATCTGCGCGAGATCAACCGCGTCACCCGCAAATGGCTGCCGGTCTGGGGCGACGTCGCCACGCTGCGAACGGCGCAGGAGCGTTTTTCGTATGCCTTCGCGCCGTTGGAAAAGATGGACGATTGCATCTACCGGCCGCTGCTGGAAGCCCATGCGGTCAACGGGCCATTCACCATCGGCGGGATCGAGGTGATTCCCTTCGACCAGGATCACGGTTATTGCCGCACGCTGGGGCTGCGTTTCGGCTCGTTTGCCTACAGCACCGACGTGGTCAGCCTGCCTGAAGCCTCGTTTGCCGCGCTGAAAGGCGTCGAGAGCTGGGTCATCGGCTGTCTGGTGGATTACGATCATCCGACCCATGCCCATATCGCCAAGGCCGTCGAGTGGATCGAACGCGTTGGACCGAAGCGCGCCTTCATCACCCATATGGGGTCGCGTCTCGATTACGAGGCGGTGCGCCGCGCCGTTCCGGCCCACGTGATTCCGGCCCATGACGGGCTGGTGATCGAGGTTTCCTGACCTAGCCCATTCGTCGTCATAATATACATTATGCGACATGAGCCTACGCAACATTATTACCGTGCGCTAGATTCAATGGCTTAGCAGATGTAGCTGTTAGCCTCTGTGAAGCCCTCCCCACCAGCTTCATGTCTATCTATAGACACGACACGCCAATACCGGGAGTCAAGGCAATTGAGCGCAGCACCGAAAAAGCTTCCTGTCGAAGACACCGCGATCTACGAGATCCTGCTTGAGTGCGCGGCCAACAACAGCATATGCCCGTCTAACGCCGAATTGATGGCTGGAACCGGCCTGACCAACGACAGCGCCATCAACAGACGCCTACGCCGCCTCAAGGAGATGGGCTTAATCAAGGTCGCCAGCAAAGGCGGCTTCCCCTGTTCCACTCGTCACGCCAGAAGCGGTGGGCCAGGACATAGCCGATACCGAAGGGGCCGTATTTCAGCAGAACGTCTCGGTCGTCGGTGAACTTGCCGCCGGGATACAGGCTGACCACGAAGAACAGCAGGCAGAGGGCGGTGCTGCCAATTCCCGCAATGACGCTATAGGGCCAATATACCCCCCACGGAAGAGCAAGCCATATCGGCAGTGTCAGCGGGGCCATGAGCGCGTAGCAGATGGACCGGGGCAGGCCGGTCCAGCCGCCGAACATGCGCCTCCAGAGACCGCCGAGAACTGCCCAGAGGATGACGAGAGCAGTAGCCATCACACCAGGGTCCAGTCGTCGGCCAGCACATCGGTCTGCGAGGCCAGCCAGGGCACAATCTTGTCGTCGGCGGTCTTCATGTCGATATGGGGGCAATAGTTGATTTCGGTCCCTTCTGGATAGATGCCGAGCAACGGGGCGCGGTTGACCTTGAAGGTGCTACCGGGAACAAGAAACACGAACATACCCTTTCCGTTCCAGCCGGATCGGGCGACCTTCTTGCCGGATTTGAGGTGGTTCAGGGCGTCAGAAAACGAAAACATGGGAACCTCCTTGCTACAGCCCCGCACGGATATTGGCGATGGCCGAGTTGACGTAGGCGATGTACTGCGTGGCCGTCTTGCCAGTGCGGGGGTCGTCGGTGTCCACCACCCAATCGCCGTTCTCGTCCTGCTTCTTGATTTCCATCAGCGCAGTGGAGCCAACAGCATCCTCACGCCACATGCGGTCGGTGATGGAGCGCTCCAGCCGGTCGATCTCGGCCAGGGCGGCTGCCCTCGCATTAGCACGTTTGAGCACCAACACTTCATCCGGGCTGCGCGGGGTGCCAACCCAGCCAATCACAGGGCCATTGCGATGTTCCGTGATGAGGTATTCGGTTCCATCGAACGGGCACACCTCGAAAGTGCAGCGGGTCGTTCCATCAAGCTCTGAGCGGTCAAGGTAGTATCGGGGATACTGGATTTCGTTGAGGACAAAGCCCTCGGACGAGTCGATGTAATCAGCGGGAGTGCCATCAGGGAAGCTCGCGCCGGGAATGTAGTAGAGAGCCATTACGGGTTCCCCTGTGCATTGTTGATGGAGGTGGCGGAATAGACGAACCGCTTGCCAGCCGTAGCCGTCCAAGTGTTTGAGCCGCTCGTGTTGTAGCTGGCCGAGGACGAGCGCAGCTTGAAGCCGCCAGCCGTCTTGTCAGCATGTGTGCCGAACGTCACAGCGTTTCCGTTAATGGTCAGCGTTGCTGGGTTCCCGTTCGTCCAGACAAAGGGGCCGTCAGCCGAAGCGTTGCCGGTGAAGGTTCCGCTGGTGGTTACAGCCGCGCTGGTCATGTTGGCGGTGCAGAGGGCCAGGAAGCCGCTAGGCGGGGTGTAGGCGAAGGCAGTCGCGCCGAAGTTAAACGTAGCCCCAGCGTATGTCCCTTGCTCGTTGAACATGGGGAAATACGTAACTCCTGAGTTTATTGTTTTTGCGCCCTGGCTGACATTGTTCTTGTAAAATGTTAGTGTCGGCGGAGATGCGTCTAGGTCAAGAGCACACCCGATTGTGTGTGTATTGTCGTAAGTCGCACCATAAGCAGACGACGACCCGTTATTGTACACGACTCCGGTGTGCCCGTAGTATGAGTACCCGTTCGGAGCCGCCGTAGGGTCTGTGTCCTGCAAACGAGATGCGTCAATAACGCCACAGCATAGGTATGTCGTAGAGCCGTCCCCCTTGTACTCCCAATACCACTTGCCCACGGAAACACCGATGGTCCCGCGTGCTAATTGTGTGTACGTGCTTACGTCAGCAGCCGTATTACCCTTTGAGAGAGTGACTGACCCACTGGAAAGAGGGTTGAAGGTGCAGTAGTTGTTCGTCGGCGTATCGGTGGTCTGTACCGGCGACCCGTTGACAGTAAACGAGTTCCCATTGCCCGAGGTATCAGTGCCGAGAGCGCCGGACGAGCCGAAGGCCAGGAACGAATAACCGGCAGACGGACGACGGGGCACCCACACTCCATTCGCATCAGCCGCGCCGCCCTGGAGGCTGGCCGAGGAGCCGTTCCAGAACGCGAAGTCCGACAGATGACCCGAGAAGTAATTGGTCCCGTCATACCCTAGGCGGGGATTGGTGACGGACGCAGCGGTGTAGCTTCCGGTGCCAGTGACCAGCGTGCCGTTGACGTAGACGCCCGTGCCATTCCAGAAGATGTGCATCCACGCAGACGGGTCGCGGTAGAGAGCCGTGCTGGTCAGGCCGAAGGCGTACAGCGCGTCTCCGCTCGTGAAGTACACCTTGTTGTCGAAGATCGGCGACGTTGCGCCCAGCTTGGACCGCTTGACCCAGATTGACCCGGAGGTGGTCGCGCTGGTGGTCAGGGTCTTGCTGAGATAGTCGCTGGTGCCGTTGAACCGGGCGCTGTTGGTGATGCTGTAGCTGTCGTCACCGGCGAGGAGGAGTGCCGCGCCCAGCATCACTTAACGTCCGTCAGGAGCTTGGCGGTAATGCGGGTCGCGCTCTCCACGTAGTAGACCAGCACATCCACCGCGCTATTGGTCGCCGTGACGGACGGCACCGTGCCACCGGAGAACTTCCAGTACGAGCCATAGGCCAAGGTCTTGGGGCTGCTGGCGTGCTGGGTGAACACGATCACGCCTTCCTGACCAGCCGCCAGATTGGACGGGTTAGCCAGGGTGGTGTTCTCGGTGAATGTGTGGGTGAAGTAATTGGAGGCGGAGGCATCCGTGGCGATGGAGGCCGAGGAACTGGTCAGCGATACCGGGGTGCCGCGAAGGGCCTTGGTCATCGTCTGGACCGCGCCGGTCTTCATGGTCGTGGCGTCGTAGCCCTGGACCGTGGAGCCGATAGCAGCTGACTTGAGGGTGGTTGCATCGTAGCCCTGGACCGTGGAGCCGATGTCGGCGGAAACCAGCGCAGTAACGCCAGTCCAAGTCGTGCCGTTCGACTGAGGGACTTTGCCAGAACCGATGGCAGATGCGTTCGGCAGGGCAGCGGCGGATGCGGCGGCAGCGGACGCGCTGTTTGCAGCATTGGTCGCCTGAGTGGTCGCGAGAGCAACCTGGGCAGCAGCTAGGGTGACTTGGGCCGCGCCATTGGTCGTGGCATTCGTAGCTGACGTAGCGGCATTGGAAGCCGATGTGCTGGCCGCTGAAGCAGACGCAGACGCGGCAGAAGCCGATGCGGACGCGGCGGCGGCAGAGGCTGCGGCGGTATTAATCGCATCGTCAGGGTCAACGGCAGTCACAGTCACATTGCCAGACGAGTCGAACTTAAGCCCCTTCCCCGCTCGCCCCGCGACATTAGGCAGAACGGTCGTCGGAGCCGCAGAATAGTCATCGACAGGAATATGGATCGCATTGTCCGCAGCAGTCTTGTTCTGCTGGGCAATGGCATACGACACATTCAGGTCTTGGTTCAGTTGGTCGATGTTGAACTTGCCAGACACCGGAAGCTGGGTAACGCGCTGGATCGGAACGCTGCGGGTGATAACGACCCAAGTGTTCGACACGCCAGCAGTCAGAGTGACAGACCCGCCATCGGGATAGCCACCGCCGGTCAGAGTGCCGGACACAGTATAATCAGTGCCAATGGTCTTCGGAGTATAAGACCCGACATAGACGATAAGGTCAGAAGTCGAGAAGAAAGCAAACGGGACCGCGAAAGGTCCAGTGCTGGGAGAAGACCCGACCGAATAAGAGATGGTCGTCGGGATATTCGTGACGGGTGTGGACATGGGGCGTCCCCCTAGTGGATTCTAGGGGGAGCATGGTTGTTAGGTGCTTACACCATCAATGCACTTGATTGAATGTTGGTTGGGCATCCAGACCCATGCCGTAGGACGCCGGATTGTACATCCCATGTGATGGGCCATCGACCATCGTCGCCATCCCATTCAAGGCATGAATACCAGGCTGGAAATACCACAGGCCAGCCAGTGGAGCGAGGCGGCGGAAGTTGGAGCCAGCTTCGCCAAACTCGCCTCGACCAAGATCGCCAACCATCGCAAACGCCCTGGCAATCTGCTGGGGGGCAGGGCCGAGGGCACCCCACTTTGATACGGAACTCGTATGCTTGCGGCTGTCATCGCCAAGCAGAGCATTGAGGCTCACTTGGTTCTCACTAAGGCGCTCAACGAGGTTGTTGATGTCTCCAAAAGACCCAAGCAGACCAGAACGGTCCATGCCGTCAACAAGCTTGTCCTGCCAAGGACGATCAAACCAGTTCTCGTTGCGCTGAATGGCATCCTTGATAGCGTTGGCAAACATGCCAGCGGCAGTCATCGCAGCCATACCACCCCAGAACTTAGCGTCACGATCTTGAAGGCCAGCCATCATAATGCGCTGAGTAGACGACATGCCAAATGCCTTGAACTGCCCGAGAATGCCGCCGAGTTCAGTGGACACCCAGAGCGGGCGATCCGCAATATGAGGCGTCACAACAGCGCGATTCGTGTCTTCATACAGGGCGGACCTGAAGGCCATGCGAGCCTCGGCATCGGTCCACTTGTCAGTATTAGCCAGAAGGCTGCCGCCCTTCTCTCTCATATGCTCAACAGCGGACCAGATCGACACATGCGACCCATCAGAGAACCAGCCCTTATTGGTCAGAACGTCGGCGTGTTCCTCGGTCATCTTCGCAATGGCCTTAGCCTGCTTGACGCCAATGCCACCACGAGCCAGGTCTTCAGTAGCCTTAGCAGACAGCTTGCCTTCAGCAAGAAGCAGGCAGTCATCGAGGATGCGGTTCCCGATAACGGTGCCCGCGACTGTCTTGGCAATGTCAGTCCACTGAGACAGGCCGGACGCCATGGAAAAGACGTTGCCGATCTTCTCGATGCCCCGCTCAAGCTTGGTGCCGCCGTACCAGATTTCATTCCAGTTGGAGAAGCTTGCAGCGCGGGTGTGTGTCCAAAGCTCGTTGGCAATGCCAGCAGCATGAAGCTCGTTAGCTGAAAGCTTGTAGAGCGCCTTATCCATCATGAAAGCGTCGATGCCATAGCGCATGGTCTTAGTCAGGCCCTCCGTCATAACGGGGCGCGCAACGTCAGACAGCGACGACAGAACAACGCCGCCAAGCATGGATGCGGCATTCAGCACCTTCATGGACCGGAATGCCCTGGTGTGGAATGCGTCGGGATCAGCCGGGATATTATGCGTTCCAAAGATCATATCGCGCATGGCAAGGATGGCTTCCTTGTCCTGAACATACTCTTTGTTCAGGCGCTCAAGCGCAGACACCTCGCCGCCAGCCTCACGAAGCGCCGCGTCGTAGTCGAGCTTGACCTTATCCAGCATCGGCTTCAGATCGAGGTGCCCCTCGAACGCACGAGACACCTCAATGGCCGCGCCCATCTGAGACACATAGCGGTGGAGAATGCGTTCCACATCGGTATCGATGTAGTTCATCACCATGCTGGCAGGGATTTCCCACTCGCGAGCCTTGGCCGAGCGAGGGGAGTTAACCGGATCGTCGAAGAAATCCACATACCCAGTGCGCTTCGTTACCTTATCGAAATGAGATTTGACGGCAGCCTCAAGCTCATCGCCAACAATCCCGATGCTCTTGAAGTATGAACGGACGATACCCTTGTAATCCTCGGCGTTGCGCATGATGGTCTGACGGTCAAGCAACTTGGGGAACCAAGACTCACCCTTGACCTTAGCGTCTTCGCGCCACCCGCCTCCGTCGATATGCTCAATCTCGGCCTTAAGCGCCGCGATCTGCTCAGTGAGCTTCTGGGCATGAGGCGTCATGGTGTGGTCAGTCAGCGTAACGGTACGGTCTTCAGTAAGGCCGAATGATTCAGTCCTCTTGAGGCCAAGCTCCTTGTCGAGATCGGCGTTAAGCTCGCGCAGCAAGCGGCGCTGTTGCCATGAGAAGACGCCTTCCTTGGCAGCAGTCTCGCCAATCTCATCGAAGATTGGGCGAAGCTTGGCGGCGGCAGCCTGGACATGCGGATCGGCATGTTGATCGAAGGAGAACATGGCGCGGGCCACCTCCCCCTTGAACTCATCAAAGCTCAGCCCTGGCTTAGGTGAGCCAGTGACCTTAGCGGCGAGGTCCTTAGCCCCAAGCTTCAGCGATTCAAAGTTCGGGTTGGCAAGCCCAGCGCCACGCTGCTCAAGCCATGACTCGCGCAAAGCCTGGAGGCCATTGGAAAGCTTCGGCCTCCAATTCACGTTGATGGAAGTTTCAACCGAACGAACCATGGGCTGCGGAGCCTGAACATTGCCATGCGCATCCAAGCTCATGTTCTTCGTGAGCTTCAGGCCGGGAGTAGCTACAAGCCGTTCCGCGATATTCCGAACATTCTCAGACACCGATCCCATAGCCCAATGCCAGGGCGACCAGTTCCACTTTTCAAGCCCGATGCCAGTCGGAGCGATTGAAGTCTCTTTTCTAATAAGCTTATCTGAGTCGAGGAAGTTGTCGGCGGATTGAACGATGGATGAAACCCGCATTTCGGGTTCCGCTCCAAGCTGTCTGGTGGCCTGAATGTAGGCTTCGGCAGACAAGCCCTGTAGAGCGCCACTTGCATCCAGCAGCAGATTGATCGCCATCTCGCGGCCATGCGCTTCAAAAGCACCGTAGATTGCCTCTCTCATGTCAGCATTCGGCAGCATAGCGCCATCTTGGCGAATGCGCTGCATGAATTGATCCATGAACCTGTTGGCAACCGCGCGCTGGCTCTCTTTTGGGGCAAGGCCAATAACCTGCTTTGCCCTCCTGAACATATCGTCGAGATAACCGTAGACACCAGTCTTCGCGGACCCAGGCTGGTATCGCCCGGTAACGACATCATCAAGAAAGCGCATCCCTGAATTGGCAAACGCCTCATTCGGGCTCAAGCGGTAACTGAGATCGTCGAACATCTTCACGGCTGAGATGGCGGGATTAGCGACCATCTCGGAAGCCATATCCATAGCTGAGCGACCGATCCCCGTAGGGTCAGCCCTCCAAATCGAAAGCCACTTGGACCGCTCCACATCAAGCGTGAAGTTCAGGGCCCTGTGAAAGACCTCATGCGTAAACGCCTTGGCAAATCCATCAGGGCTTCCATCGCTTCCAAGGCGAGCATTCTCAATAGAGACATTGATCCAGTCATTGGCGATGCTGTAACGCCCCTGCGATCCAGCCGCCGAGTCCATATCCTTATCGAAAATTCGGAGGATAGACCCTTCGGTAATCTCAGGCGGTAAATGCTGGAGGCGCTCGGACACCGCAGCATATTCAGCCTCGGAGATGTGGCCCTGAAGTAGACCGTATCCGCAACAACCGCAACAGACTGGATCAAGCCGTTCGGCGTATCCCACGGAACCCATCCCGCAAGCTTCTCTGACCTGACAGAGTGATAAACCGCCACGGAGCCATCCTGCTGGACGATGAAGGCATACTGCTCCGGCCTGTCTGTCGTGCCATACAGCACATCCAAATCTACAGGTGCGGTTAGAAGATGCGTGGACATCAGGCTAACGGCATGGCTGTCGTAGTTCTGCTGGAAGTAGTCATACAGGAACTCACGGCAAACACGGCCAGTGCGCTGGATGAAGATCGTCGCGCCATCCAGCACAGCAGGGTGAATGCTGCTGGCACCATACGGCGTCTGCTTCTTGATGTTCACGTTCTTCGGCGTGGTCGGAGAGCTATCCAACGGCACGGGAATGAAGAACTCGCCACGATCCGTATAAATCTGGAGATGACGGAAGCTCACCAAGTGGCTGATGGTGACTAACTCATTGGAGAACAAGGACAGCGCAATCGCCTCGGAGTCGAGAGCGGTGCCGGTGTCCATGTTGTAGAAGTCGCCAGATTTACTACCCCACAGGCCATTCGGGATGCTGGTAGACCCGCCAAGCCAAAGCCGCTGCTCATGGAAGCAGACAGCCTGGGGGTAGCCGCGAGCGGACGAGAACGCAGGCTCATCCCAATTCGCGGAAGTGGATAGATCGGGCAAGGCATACTGGGCAGTCGCGGTAACGACGGTGCCGCTGGTGTAGCCCGTGATAAGGCACTGCACGCCCTTGAAGCGGACAGTCTTGCCAACATCGCCAGCGACCCAATACGACGACGACAGGGTGAGCGTGATCGAGCCGGACAGGGCGCTCGGCGTCATGGTGATGTTGCCGTCTCGCAGCCACCTTGATAGCTCTTCACATCGGTACGAGCGACCATCAGCGGGTCGATCTCACCGAAGCTGAAGCTCGTCTGAACCTGCCGGGTGCGTGCCATTACAGCGAACTCGATCCAAAGCGGTTCTGGATAATCATGCTGGTCGGGATGTCGGTATTGGCCTGGCTCTGGCTTTCCTGGCTGCGAGCCACCGCATAAGCCTTCTGAGCGCGGGCCATAATCGACTGCGACAAATCCTGCCTGCCAGCAACAGCCTCGGCAAACAAGCTGGCGAGATCGAACAGAACGCCCTGCTTGAAGTGAGGCAGCCACTGGTCTTCAGACACGCGGCGGATATAGGTTAGCACAACATCGGTGCCGCCAGAATTATCGGAGTTGCAGACAATGGTCTGACCAACCCGGTCATAGGTGACGAGGTTGCCGCCCCAGGTGCAGCGCACCGGCAGGACAAGATCGCTGGGCTGCTGGTAGGCGTAGCTGTAGCTCACGTCAACAGGAGCCGCAGACAGCTTCATCAGAGCGACCTGGGTGGTGGCAAACCGCCAGGGATAAGACGCCAAAGCCGCCTCTACGGTCGTGTCGTAGATCGCGGCAGCAACAAGCGCCTCAGTCGTACCTTCGGTGAAGGACGTGATGGGATTGCAGCCAACCAGAATCGAAGCCTGATTGCAGATGTCAATCGCCAGAGGACCGGGATTGGAGGACATGGCCCCCTCCCTTATTCAGAGATGCGGTAATTGATCGTGCCGCTGGTGTAGGCCGAGCAACGAACGCGAACCAGCACGCCAAGTTCATGCTCATGAACCTCGACGCTGGCCGGAGCGGTGAAGCTGATGGCCGTGCCCGAGTAGTCGTAGCTGCGCTGAATCCAAGTGGTGCCGCTGTCGAAGCTGCGCTCCAGAACCACGGTCCCAACAAAGGTGCCCCAGATGGAGACATTGTAGTGACCCGGCTGAACCTGGGCCGAACTGCCATTGCCGGTCGCGGTAAACGTGCCGGTAAGGTTCATGTTGGAAGCAATGATACCGGCCATGTCGTCTACGAGAACGGCGCGATGATGGAACTGGAGATCATGCTGACCGACCGTCAGTTTGATGTCGGCACTACCCCAGGCTACAGCCCCAATCAGCCTGCCTACTACAACACCAGCGCTCGCGTGGGCGATACCGTGGCTCAGGTGCTGCGGTTCCGTAACAGCTACAACGGTGCCTGGAGCTTCGAAACCTCGTTCGGCGGCAAGCGCCTGCGTTGCCTGAACGGTGTTTGGGTGCTGGACTCCATCGCCAGCCATCGCCGCAAGCACACAATCAATCTGTCGGTCACGGCCAGCGTCGAGAAGATCGTCTCGGGCATCACCATGTTCGACACCATGCGCGATGAACTGATGCAGATGACCTACACCAGGGTCACGAGCAGCCAGGTCGAGAAGATGTTCCGCAACACTCTGGCCTATCTGCCGCGTACCGGCCAGGACATGCCGCCCTATTCCGACCGCACCCTGACGCACCTGATGAACCTCTGGAGCTACAACGCCGATGAGGTAGGTGCCAACAAGTGGGCGGCCTACAACGCCGCTACGGAATGGGCCACACACGTCGAAGACACCATGCGCAAGACCAGCCAGCCGCATCGTGTCCGCAGCCAGCGCGAGGCTAAGATCGCCTCCATGCTGAAGTCCAATGAGTGGAAGCATTTGGAACAGCTTCCCATCGCAGCTTAGGGCGGGGACTTCTGAACTGGCGGTGACGCGCCAGCGAAGCTCGCCCTCCCTAACCTGAACGCGGCCCGTAGGTTGAGTATGCGCGGCAGGCATGGGCAAACCCTGTCCCCTTAATGTTTATTGGGGTAAGGGCGGGAATAGTCGAACTCGGGGGAGGTGTTGCAGCGCCTCCCCCACCCTTCGATTGGAGATCACAGTGGTTCAGTTACCGGCACATCTGGAGGAAGCGATCATGGGCAAGAAGGCCAAGATCGAGGAGAAGCCGCTATCACAATCCCATAGAGACGTTATCGGCTGCCCGGTACGGATCGAGATACCGCTGACCAGCTTGGTCGAGGCCAGAAACCATATCAGAACCATCATGCAGGCGTTGCAGGAAGCAGACTTCATCCTAACGCATCAGATTCAGAACCCGCCTGCCCCTCCCCTGCGCGGCAAACTACTGGATCACCACGCCCTAATGGGGGTAAAGTCTATCATTCGCTCGGCACAGATGACACTGCCGACACGCAAGCGTAGAGTTAAAGACGACTGACATTTTGATTGACACTGTATCTTGGGTTTTTCTGTGAGGCTAACCGAAATATACATTATGCGACAAATGGGTATGGGGATATGGAGGATGTCATGGCCGACACCGACCGCCTGACCCGTACGTTGAGCCTCTCCCTCTCCGGCCGCGCCGATCCTTCCGCCATTGCCGCCCTGTCGCGTCCCGAGGGGCTTCTCGACCTTCATGCCACCGACGACGGTCGGGCAGTCCGCGTCAGCTATGATCTGCGCCACGTCACGCTGGCCGCCCTCGAACAATGGATGGCCGCCAACGGCCTGGTCCTGTCGGATGGCCTGTGGGCCCGCCTCCGCCGCCGCTGGCTGGCGTTCAAGGACGATAATCGCCGCGATCAGGCGGCCATCGTTCATCAATGCTGCAGCGTTCCTCCCGACAACCGCTGAAACCTTTACTAGCATTTTAATCTATACACCAATACCATTGGCGTCAGATTGAAGCCGGGACAAGGCTCGAGGGGGACTGCCAATGACATCACTGCAATCCATCACCATCGCCATCGCCCCCAACGCCCGGGCCGAATGCAAGACGGCCTTCGCCGACAAGGACGGCGCATTGGCCCGGTATGGCGTCACCACCCGGCTGCGCCTCTGCCATTTCATCGCCCAGATCATGCACGAGACCAATGGCGGCACCCTGCTGGTGGAGAATCTGACCTACACCACCCAAGATCAGCTCCTGAAGATATACGGCGTGGGCAGGCATTCCGCCAAGATTACGCCCGACGAGGCGCCTAGCCTGCTGCGCAACGCCAAGGCCCTGGCCGAGAGGGTCTATGGCCAGGGCAACCCGGCCAAAGCGGCCGAGCTGGGCAACACGCAGGCGGGCGACGGCTATCTGTTCCGTGGCCGCGGCGTGCTCCAGACCACCGGCCGCTCCAACTACGCCAAGGTGGCCAGGGAGACCGGTCTCGATTGCGTCGCCGATCCCGACCTGATCATTCAGGCGGAGAATCTGCTTTCGCCCGCCCTTTGCCATTGGCAGGCCGCCAACATCAACCCACAGGCCGACGCCGACGACATCGTGGCGGTCACCAAGGCGGTCAATGGCGGAACCAACGGCCTCGACGACCGTAAGCTCTGGTACGCCAAGGCGTGGGCCGCCTCCGCCGAGGGGCCGGGGCCGACCGCCAACAACGCCGCCCTGCCCGACCTCGCCCGCCTCCAGACCGCCCTCAACAAGGCCGGGGCAGATCCCAGGCTGGTGGTGGACGGCGCCGACGGCCCCCGTACAAGGCGCGCCGTCAAGGCGTTCCAGGCGGCGCACGGGCTGGCCGCGGACGGTGTCGTCGGCCCCAAGACCAGGGCCGCGCTGGAGACTTTCATGGATTAGGCGTCGGCAGGGTTTGCCCGACGGCCCCGCTTCCGCCTATGCTGGCGGCGAAAGCCAATCCGAGGTCAGCCCCCATGAGCATCGATCCCCGCGCCCTTCAGCCCGGCCGGTTCATCCAAAGTGACAATCCCGCCATCGTCGCCTTCGCCCAAAAGGCCGCCCAGGGCGCTTCCAACCGGCTGGACGCCGCCATCCGCCTCTATTACGCGGTGCGCGATTCCGTCCTTTACGATCCCTATGTCCGCTTCAACGCGCCGGAGACCTATTCGGCCGCCGACGTGCTGGCCAAGGGCAGCGGCTTTTGCATTCCCAAGGCCGCCCTGCTGACCGCCTGCGCCCGCGCAGTGGGCATTCCCGCCCGCATCGGCTTCGCCGACGTCCGCAACCACCTGGCCACGCCCAAGCTGCTGGACAAGAACGGCAGCGACGTCTTCCGCTGGCACGCCTTCGCCGAGATCATGGCGGAAGACCGGTGGGTCAAGGCCACGCCCGCCTTCAATCTGGCTCTGTGCGAGAAGTTCGGCGTCCATCCCCTTGAATGGGATGGGAAAACCGATTCGGTGTTCCATCCTTTCGACAAGCAGGATCGCCGCCACATGGAATATGTGGACCAGCACGGCAGCTTCTGGGACGTGCCCTTCGAGGAGATCACCGCGACCTATCGCCAGTACTGTCCGCTGATGATGGTGGACGATCCCTGGGGGACGGGCTCCGACTTCGCCGCCGAGGCCAAGGCCCAGTGATGACGGAAAAGGCGATGACGGAAAAGCCCATCGACCGCCTGCTGGCGATCATGGCCCGGCTGCGCTCGCCCGACGGCGGCTGTCCCTGGG
Source organism: Magnetospirillum sp. XM-1 (assembly GCF_001511835.1). Lineage (NCBI taxonomy): Bacteria > Pseudomonadati > Pseudomonadota > Alphaproteobacteria > Rhodospirillales > Rhodospirillaceae > Magnetospirillum > Magnetospirillum sp. XM-1. The sequence continues at coordinate 3,161,156 of NZ_LN997848.1, read as the reverse complement.
ACCTGGAGCAAAGCTTCGCCACCATCGCGCCCTACACCATCGAGGAAGCCTACGAGGTGGCCGAGGCCATCGAGCACGGCGACATGGCCCAGTTGAAGGACGAGTTGGGCGACCTGCTGTTCCAGGTGGTGTTCTACGCCCAGATGGCCAGGGAGAACGGCGACTTCGACTTCGACGCCATCGCCGCCGCCATCGCCGACAAGATGGTCCGCCGCCATCCCCACGTCTTCGTCGAGAACGACGGCCGGGATTCCGCCGGACAGGTGGAAGCCTGGGAGGAAACCAAGGCGCGTGAACGCGCCGCCAAGGCCGACGGCGCGGCCGAGCCCGGCATCCTGGACGGGGTGGCCCGCACCCTGCCCCCCATGACCCGCGCGCTCAAGCTGCAAAGGCGCGCCGCCCGGGTGGGCTTCGACTGGGACCGGCCCGAGACCATCCTCGACAAGCTGGCCGAAGAGGCCCAGGAGATCGCCGAGGAAATCCGCTCCGACGCCCCCTTCGACCGGCTGGAGGACGAGATGGGCGACGTGCTGTTCGTCTGCGTCAACCTGGCGCGCAAGCTGAACGTCGACCCCGAGCGCGCCCTGAAGCGGGCCAACACCAAGTTCGAGCGCCGTTTCCGCCACATCGAGACGGAATTGAAGGCTTCCGGGCGCACGGCCGAGGCCGCCACCCTCGACGAGATGGAGGCGCTGTGGCAGGCTGCCAAGACCTTGGAAAAGTCCGGAGGGCACGGTGGCGGGTGACTGGCTGAAGCGGATCGGCGTCCTGGCGGCTGTGCTGCTGCTGTCGTCGTGCTACATCCCCGACAAGTTCAGGAGCGAACTGCGCCTGTCCAAGTACGGCGATTATTCGCTGACCTACAAGGGCGACCTGATGTTCGCCCCCATCCTGGACGATTACCGCAAGAATAAGATCAAGCCCGAGGACGAGGCCGAGCGGCAGGAGAATATCCGCCGCGACCTCGCCCGCGACATCGCCTTCCGCAAGATCGAGGCCAAGGGCAAGGGCCGCTTCGCCGTGGAATACGAGCGGGTCGGCCGCCTGGGCAAGGTGCAGCTGACCTCGCTGATCCGCCGCGACGCCCGCCTGATCTCGCTGCGCTCCATGGAGAACGGCGCCATCGTCATCCGGGCCAACGCCATGAAGCCCTCGGACGCCCAGATCCTGGCCGAGCTGGGCCTCAACATGGAGGGCGAGTTCCGCATCACCACCGACGGCAACGTGGTCAAGCACAACGCCACCCAGGTCAAGCCCTTCGGCACCTCCAAGGTCTATATCTGGAAGATCGAGAATCCCCTGGCCGTGATGCCGGAACTGGTGATGATCCGTGACGTGGACCCCGCCCGTCCCCTCGCCCCCCGCCCCTCGGAGATCAACGAATAGCATGTGGAAGAACCGCACCGTCCTGGTCACCGGCGCCACCGCCGGTTTCGGCGCCGCCATCGCCCGGCGCTTCGCCGCCAATGGCGCCAATCTGGTGATCTGCGGCCGGCGGACCGAGCGGCTGGACGCATTGAAGGCCGAACTGGGCGCCGCCGCGCCGGTGCATGCGGCCGCCCTGGACGTGCGTGATGGCGCCGCCGTGGCCGCCTTCGCCGCCGCCGTGGCCTGGCCGGTGGATGTCCTGGTCAACAATGCCGGTCTGGCCCTGGGGCTGGAGCCCGCCCAGGCCGCTGACCTGGACGACTGGGAGACCATGATCGACACCAATCTCAAGGGCCTGATGTACATGACGCGGGCCATCCTGCCCGGCATGGTCGAGCGCGACCGCGGCCATGTGATCAACATCAGCTCGGTGGCCGGCACCTATCCCTATCCCGGCGGCAACATGTACGGAGCCACCAAGGCGGCGGTAACCCAGTTCTCGCTGAACCTCATCGCCGATCTGGTCAAGACCAGGGTGCGGGTCAGCAATATCGAGCCGGGACTGTGCGGCGGCAGCGAGTTCTCCCAGGTGCGCTTCCACGGCGACGCGGACAAGGCGGCCAAGGTCTATGAGGGCACCACGCCGCTCACCTCCGAGGACATCGCCGAGGCGGTGTTCTGGGCGGCGTCGCTTCCCGCCCACGTCAACATCAACCGCATCGAGATGATGCCGGTCTGCCAGGCCTCGGCGCCGTTTGCCATTCACCGGTCGTAGGGCGAGCTACCCCATCACCGCCTTGCCCAGATCGGTCAGCGCCAGCACGCCCAAAATGGCGAACAGGGCGGCGGCGACCATGCGCACCAGCTTCAGGGGCAGCTTCTCGGCCATGGCGTTGCCCACGAACACGGCGGGCACGTCGGCGATCAGCATGCCCAGCGTGGTGCCGGTGGTCACCATCAGCAGATCGCCGAACCGCGCCCCCAGGGCCACTGTGGCGATTTGCGTCTTGTCGCCGATCTCCACCAGGAAGAAGGCGATGGTGGTGGCGACGAAGGCGCCGGCCTTCTCCCACGTCTTGGGCTGGTCGTCCTCGTCCATCTTGTCGGGAACCAGGGTCCAGGCGGCCATGGCGATAAAAGAAAGGCCAACGATCCAGCGCATCGTTTCGGGACCGATCCAGCGCGCCACCTCGACGCCCGCCCACGCCGCCAGTCCATGATTGGCGATGGTGGCGACGAAAATGCCGGCCACCACCGCCCAGGGCTTCCTGAACTTGGCGGCGAGCAAAAGGGCCAGAAGCTGGGTCTTGTCGCCGATCTCGGCGGCGGTGACCACGGCGAGCGATACGAGCAGGGAATCCATCGAGGCACCATACGGGGGATTGGGCGAAACATGACCGATGGCCCGGAATCCCGCCCAATCCCTGGACGCAAGAATTCCGAAGCCAAAGGTCTCGCCAAGCTTTTGGGCCGGACGCGCCAAGGGCCGAAAGGCCCTAGTCTGTTGACGCGCCCCCTTCTGATGACCGAAGGCGGCTACTCCCCAATGACGGGGCGGACCATACCCATGCCAGCCATGCCGGGCAAGCCCTTTATCCGCCGCTCGAATCTCTCTAACATCCCGCCCCTGTTTTGGTGGAAGCGGATCGACCTCACATGAGCGGCTTCATCCGGGTGCGCGGCGCCCGCGAGCATAATCTGAAGAACATCGACGTGGACCTGCCCCGCGACAAGCTGGTGGTGATCACCGGGCTGTCGGGCTCGGGCAAGTCGTCGCTGGCTTTCGACACCATCTACGCCGAGGGGCAGCGCCGCTACGTGGAATCGCTGTCGGCCTATGCGCGGCAGTTCCTGGAACTGATGCAAAAGCCCGACGTGGAGAGCATCGAGGGCTTGAGCCCCGCCATTTCCATCGAGCAGAAGACCACCTCGAAGAACCCCCGCTCCACCGTGGGCACGGTGACCGAGATCTACGACTACATGCGCCTGCTGTGGGCCCGCGTCGGCGTCCCCCACTCGCCCGCCACCGGGCTTCCCATCGAAAGCCAGACGGTCAGCCAGATGGTCGACCGGGTCGAGATGATGGCGGAGGGCACGCGGCTCTACCTGCTGGCGCCTTATGTGCGCGGCCGCAAGGGCGAGTACCGCAAGGACCTGCAGGAACTACAGAAGAAGGGCTTCCAGCGGGTCAAGGTGGACGGCACGCTCTACGAGATCGACGACGTCCCCCAACTCGACAAGAAGAAGAAGCACGACATCGAGGTGGTGGTCGACCGCCTGGTAGTAAGGCCGGGCTTAGGCAACCGGCTGGCCGATTCCATCGAGACGGCGCTGTCCCTGGCCGATGGCCTGGCCATCGCCGAGAACGCCGAATCGGGCGAGCGCACCACCTTTTCCGCCAAGTTCGCCTGTCCGGTGTCGGGCTTCACCATTGAGGAGATCGAGCCCCGCCTGTTCTCCTTCAACAACCCCTTCGGCGCCTGCCCGTCCTGCGACGGCTTGGGGGTGAAGCTTTATTTCGATCCCGAACTGGTCGTTCCAAATCCTGGGGTTTCCTTGCGCGACGGCGCCCTCGCGCCCTGGGCGAACTCCACCTCGCAATACTACCTCCAGACCCTGCAGGGACTGGCCGAGCATTACCGCTTCAGCCTGGAAACGCCCTGGGAGAAGCTGCCCGAACGGATCCGCGAGGTTATCCTCCACGGCTCGGGTAACGAGGAAATCCGCATCGCCTACGAGGACGGATTCCGCGGCTATCACACCGAGAAATCGTTCGAGGGCGTCATCCCCAACATGGCGCGCCGCTACCGGGAGACGGATTCGTCCTATGTGCGCGAGGAATTGTCGCGCTTCCAGGGCACCGCACCGTGCGAAGCCTGCGGCGGGGCACGCCTCAAGCCGGAAGCCCTGGCGGTCAAGGTCAACAGCCTGCACATCTCCGAGGCCACCGAGTTCTCCATCCTGGCGGCGCGCGACTGGTTCGCCGACCTACACAACCACCTGCGGCCCAAGGACCAGGAGATCGCCCGGCGCATCCTGCGCGAGATCAACGACCGCCTGGGCTTCCTGGTGGACGTGGGGCTGGAATACCTGACGCTGGGGCGTGGCTCGGGCTCGCTGTCGGGCGGCGAAAGCCAGCGCATCCGTCTGGCCAGCCAGATCGGCTCGGGACTGACCGGCGTGCTCTACGTGCTGGACGAGCCCTCCATCGGCCTGCACCAGCGGGACAACGACCGTCTGCTGGCGACGCTGAAGCGCCTTCGGGACATCGGCAACACCGTCATCGTGGTCGAGCATGACGAGGACGCCATCCGCGCCGCCGATTATCTGGTCGACATGGGCCCCGGCGCCGGCATCCACGGCGGCCAGGTGGTGTCGGAAGGCACCCCCGAACAGGTGATGGCCGATTCCAACTCCATGACCGGGCGCTACCTCACCGGCCTTGACCACATTCCGCTGCCCCTCAACCGGCGCAAGGGCAACGGCAAGACGCTGTCGCTGATCGGCGCGCGCGGCAACAACCTCAAGGATGTGGACGTCCATGTCCCGCTGGGAACGCTTACCTGCATCACCGGCGTGTCGGGCGGCGGCAAGTCCACCCTGGTGATCGAGACCCTGTACAAGGCCCTGGCCCGCCGTCTGATGGGCGCGCGCGAGCAGCCCTCGCCCTTCGACCGCATCGACGGCATCGAGCATCTGGACAAGATCATCGACATCGACCAGAGCCCCATCGGCCGCACGCCGCGGTCCAACCCGGCCACCTATACCGGCGCCTTCTCGCCCATCCGCGACTGGTTCACCGAACTGCCCGATTCCAAGGTGCGCGGCTACAAGCCGGGGCGCTTCTCGTTCAACGTCAAGGGCGGCCGCTGCGAGGCCTGCCAGGGCGACGGCGTGATCAAGATCGAGATGCACTTCCTGCCCGACGTCTACGTCCAGTGCGACGTCTGCAAGGGCAAGCGCTACAACCGCGAAACCCTGGAAATTACCTTCCGGGGAAAAAGCATCGCCGACGTGCTGGACATGACCGTCGAGGAGGCCGCCGACTTCTTCAAGGCGGTGCCCGCCATCCGCGACAAGATGGTGACCTTGCAGCGGGTGGGCCTGGACTACATCCATCTTGGCCAGCAGGCCACCACGCTCTCGGGCGGCGAGGCCCAGCGGGTGAAACTGGCCAAGGAACTGTCCAAGCGCTCCACCGGCCGCACGCTCTACATCCTGGACGAGCCCACCACCGGCCTGCATTTCGAGGACGTGCGCAAGCTGCTGGAAGTGATCCAGGCCCTGGTGGACGCCGGCAACACGGTTCTGGTCATCGAACATAACCTGGAAGTCATCAAGACCGCCGACTGGATCGTCGATCTGGGGCCGGAAGGCGGCGACGGCGGCGGCCGTATCGTGGCCGCCGGGACTCCCGAAGACGTGGCGGCCTGCGCCCAAAGTTACACCGGCCAATACCTTGGTCCGATTCTGGGCCGGAAACCGAGAAAGGCGTCATAACCCATTGGTGTGGGCCGATTTTTCGCCCTCACTGAATCCTGCGTCGTAAAGACGTTACTTTAAGAAAAAACGCCCTTTCTCAGTTCAGTTCAGTGATGCAACGATTTCTGGACTGGAGTCCTCTCCGCCCATTACTTAGAAAGCGCTGGACAGCCGATTCTTTTCTTGCAACATTGGATTCCTGGATCGCAAGAAGAGTCCGTCCCATGAGGTTCATCCGCATCATCACAGCCCTTTCCGCCCTGGCGGCGGTGTCGGCCTGTGCCATGCCCGAACCCGTGGCCCCGACCACGACTGCGAATCCGGCCACTGCCTCAACCCCGACGGTAACAGCGCCTCCTCCGCCCGCCGCCTCCATGGTGACGGACGACGTGGCTCTGCCGCCCTCGCCGGTGGTGGTTCATTTCAATCATGGCAAGGCCGATATCACCGGCTCGACCATGCAGGTGCTGTGGGGCTTGGCGCCGTCGCTGAAAGCGGCGCCCCCCACGGTGATCCGGGTCCAGGGCTTCACCGATGCCTCGGGCAAGGCCGCCTACAACAAGATCCTGTCCGAGAAGCGGGCCCAGGCCGTGGCCGACCAGCTGCGCAAGCTGGGCATCGCCGCGCGGGTCGAAGTCGTCGGCCAGGGTGTGGTCAAGGGTGGCAAGAAGGGGTCCAAGGACGCCGCCGCCCGTCGTGTGGAGATCAGCTGGGAGCCGGCTTCTCCGGCCAAGACCTCCGCCGCCTCCCCCGTCCCGTCCGACACCGTCAAGAGCCAGGCTGACCGCCAGGATCTGGGCGCCACCGGCATCGCCGGCGCCGCTCCGGCCACGGGTGCGGCCGAAGCGGTATCCTACGCCGGATTTGCGCCGGCGGCCTCTGGGTCGCCCCTGATCGCGGATTGGGCCGCGACCAATGAGGCGACCGGGCCTCCGGCCACTCTTTCCTAGATATACGCGGCGATCTGAGCCCGCCGGCGGCGAAGCGCCTCCGCGTCCTCTGCCTTGGCCTTGGCCTGAGTGGAAGCGGGTTGCGTCTCGGCGGTCTTGCTGCTTTTCATGATGGTTCCGTCCTTGGGGTGGAAGGCCGATCGCCTTCGAGTCCGGATACTGAGCGTCGATCGTGGCGGCAAACGGGACGGAATCTGGGCATTTTCAAGGCAGCCTTTCCAAAGCGGCCCGATCCCCCTCACATGATTCAATACAGAACCGCGATGATATCTCATCGTGGTTCTGCTAGGCCCAAGGGGCCGCGCGCCTTTTGGCGCGGGAGCCAAGCCGCCACGGGCGGCGCCCGGCGCCTGAGGGCGATGCGGTGAGCGGTATCGATCATCGCATCTTGGCAAGAGAGAGCCAGGAGGGCGTCATGAATCGTCGCTGCACGATCATCGCCGTCGGAATTGGAGAAGGCGCCCGCGACCCGGGATGCGCCAAGGGGCCGGAAATACTGAAAAAATCTGGCGTCTTCGACCGTCTGGCAGCCCGCTCGCCGGGGCTTTGCTGGCAGGAGGTGCCAGTTTCGGCCTCGGCCGCCGCCTCGCCCGCCACGGTGGTTGCCCGGGCCTGCGACGCCCTGGCCCAAGCCGTGGCCGCAGTCAGGAGCGAGGGCCGCTTCCCCATCGTCATCGGCGGCGACCATTCCATCGCCATGGGCACCTGGAGCGGGCTCAGCCGGGCGCTTGCCCCGCCGGGCCGCTTCGATCTCCTGTGGATCGACGCCCACATGGATTGCCACGATCCCTCCACCAGCCCGTCGGGAGCGCTGCACGGCATGCCGTTGGCCTGCCTGTTGGGGCGCTGCCACCCGCAACTGGCCGGCGTGGCCTGCCCCGCCCCGCCGCTCAAGCCCGGCGACGTCACCCTGGTGGGCGTGCGCAGCTTCGAGCGGGAAGAGGATTCCTTCGCCCACCAATCGGGCCTGCGGGTGATCCGCATGGAGGAGGTCACGGCCAAGGGCCTTGCCGCAATCCTGCCCCGGCCCACTGGGCCGTTCGGCATCACGCTCGACCTGGACGCCATCGATCCTGGGGACGCCCCGGCGGTGGGCTCGCCCGTGCCGGGCGGCATTGCGGCCTCCGAACTGCTGGAATCCTTGCGGCCGCTGCTGGCCTCGCCCCATTGCCTCGCGCTGGAAATCGCCGAATACAGCCCGCCCCACGACGTGGCGGACAAGACCGCCATCCTGATGGAAACCATTCTGGCCATGGCGGCGCAACCGGGAGAACCGCCATGACCGCCACCATCGCCCTCGAGGATACATGGTGCGCCCACAACTACCATCCGCTGCCGGTGGTGCTGGTCCGGGGCGAAGGCGCCCTGGTCTGGGACGAGAACGGGCAACGCTACATCGACATGATGGGAGCCTATTCCGCCGTCAGCCATGGCCATAGCCATCCCCGGCTGGTCCGGGCGCTGACCGAGCAGGCGGGCAAGCTGGCGGTGATTTCGCGGGCCTTCCACACCGCGCCGCTGGGCCCCTTCGCCGAGTTGGCCTGCACGTTGACCGGCATGGACCGGGCGCTGCCCATGAACACCGGGGCCGAGGCGGTGGAGACGGCGCTGAAAGCGGCGCGCAAATGGGCCTATACGGTGAAGGGCGTGCCGGAAGGCCAAGCCCGCATCATCGCGGCGAAGGGCAATTTCCACGGCCGGACCATCGCCATCATCGGCATGTCCACGGTGGAGCAGTACCGCGACAGCTTCGGCCCCTTCCCCGGCGGCTTCGACCTGATCCCCTTCGGCGACGCCGACGCCCTGGAAAAGGCCATAACGCGGGACACCGCCGCCTTCCTGGTGGAGCCCATCCAGGGCGAAGGCGGCATCATCGTGCCGCCCGAGGGCTATCTCGCCCGCTGCCGCCAGATCTGCGACCGCCGCCGGGTGCTGCTGATCGCCGACGAGATCCAGACCGGGCTGGGCCGCACCGGCCGCCTGCTGGCCTGCGAGCATGAAGGCGTCAAACCCGACGCGGTGACGCTCGGCAAGGCGCTGGGCGGCGGCATGCTGCCGGTGTCGCTGCTGCTGGGCAAGGCGGAACTGATGGACGTGTTCCGGCCCGGTGACCACGGTTCCACGTTCGGCGGCAATCCCCTAGCCGCGGCGGTGGGGCGGGAAGCCTTGCAGGTGCTGCTGGACGAAGGACTGATCGAGCGCGCCGCCGAGCTTGGGCCCTGGCTGATGGAGCGCCTGCGCGCCCTGGACAGCCCGCTGATCAAGGACATCCGGGGGCGCGGCCTGTTCATCGGCATCGAGTTCGACGCCGACCGCATCCAGGCCCGCGAGGTCTGCGACCGGCTGGCGGCCAGGGGCATCCTCACCAAGGACACCCACCGCAACACCATCCGCTTCGCGCCGCCCCTGGTGATCAGCCGCGAGCTTTTGGACGAGGCCGTGTGGAGCCTGGGCGCGGTGCTGGCGGAGGCTTGATTTCGCGCCATTCCCCTGGCGCCAGCCCATCCAGCGTCCACTCGCCCACCGCCCAGCGGATCAGGCGCAGGGTGGGAAAGCCGATGGCAGCGGTCATGCGGCGGACTTGGCGGTTGCGCCCCTCGCGGATGGTCAGCTCGATCCACGCGGTGGGAATGGCGGCGCGGTAGCGGATGGGCGGATCGCGCGGCCACAGGTTGTCCGGCTCGACCATGGCCCGCGCCTCGGCCGGCAGGGTCGGCCCGTCGTTGAGCACCACGCCCCGGCGCAGCTTGTCCAGATCGGCCTCGGAGGGAATGCCCTCCACCTGCGCCCAGTAGGTCTTGGCCAGCTTGTGCTTGGGCTCGCTGATGCGCGCCGCCAGCGTCCCGGAATCGGTCAGCACCAGCAATCCTTCCGAATCCCGGTCAAGGCGTCCGGCGGCATAGACGCCCGGCACGTCGATGTAATCCTTGAGCGTCGCCCTCCCCCCCTCCCGGTCGGTGAACTGGGTCAGCACGTCATAAGGCTTGTTGAAGACGATCAGCCGAGTCACAACACCCGTTCCACTCTTCCCGAAAGGCCCAGCAATGGCACGAGCGCCGTTTCCGCACAAGAAGCAGCCGCCGAGGCGTCCCGATCCCATCAGCCCGGAAGCCGAGAAGGTGGCGGGGCTGCCGGCGGTCAAAGCGCTGTTCGCCCATGATCCGGGCCGGGTCGAACGGCTGTTCTATGACGAGCGCATGAAGGACGCGGCGGCCGAGATGTGCAAGGCCATGGCGGCGGCGCGCAAGCCCTACCGCCTGGCGCCCACCGAGGAACTGACCAAGATCCTCGGCTCGCCGCTGCACGGCGGCATCATCGCGGTGACCCGGCCGAAGGCCCTCCGCCTCTTCGACCCCGCCGAGGCACATGTGTGGGCCAAGGAGGGCAAGCCGCTGCTGGTTCTGGACGGCGTCGGCAATCCCCACAACCTGGGGGCCATCGCCCGGACCATGGCCTTCTTCGGCCTGGAGCGCCTGGTGATCTCCGACCATCCCGGCCAGGCCGGACCGTCCGAGGCGGCGCTGCGCGTCTCCGAGGGCGGGCTGGAATGGGTGGAGGTGATTCGCACCCGGAATTTCGTTGCGGCCCTGAAACGGCTTAGAGATTCCCACCGCATCGTCGGCACCGCCCTCGGCTCGGGCAAGCCGGTGGCCGAGGTGCTGAACCGTCCGGGCAAGCCGGTGGCGCTGATCCTCGGCAATGAGGAGGACGGCCTTCCTCCCGCCACGCTGGCGGCCTGCGACGACATCGTCACCCTGCCCGGCTCGGGCCGTATCCAGTCGCTCAACGTGGCCGCCACCGCCGCCATCCTGATCCATGAACTGGCGAAGCCGCGCCGTTGATACTACATTACCGTCTTCCCTATATCGGAGAGTTCAATGTCTTCCACCGTCCGCGCCTCCCACATCCTGCTGATGTACAAGGGCTCGTCCCGTTCCCAGGCCACCCGCTCCAAGGACGAGGCCCTGGCCGAGATCAACAACATCAAGGACGAGATCGCCCAGGGCGCTGATTTCGGCCAGATGGCGCGGCAGTATTCCGACTGTCCCTCGGGCGAGGACGGCGGCGATCTGGGCGAGTTCCCCAAGGGCGCCATGGTGCCGGAATTCGAGGTGGCCGCTTTCGCGCTGAAGTCGGGCGAGGTGTCCGATGTGGTGGAGACCCCGTTCGGCTTCCACCTGATCCAGCGTACCGACTGATCCCGTTCATTGCGGTCCCGCGTCGGCCATGGCCCGCGCCCCTAAGACCGCCCCTTCGGGAAAACCGTGGCCTGACAACCGTAAAGGGCTTAGGATTTTCCGAGGATGGGCTATTTCACGGGGAGAAGACATGGCCGACGATGGGAACGATATCAAAGCCGAGAGCGTAACGGTCGCGGTCGCCGCCACGGAGCCCGCCGCACACCCGGCCCGCCCGGCCCGCAAGAAGCCGGCGGCGGCCAAGCCGCTCAGCCCGGCCGCCCAGGCCAGGCATGATCTGGCGGAAATGCGCCACGATCCCGAAGCGGTACGCCACGCCTTCGAGACCGGCGAATATCCCTACAAGAGCCGCCTGGGCCGCGCCGAATACGAGACCAAGAAGGCTGCGCTCCAGGCCGAACTGCTGAAGGTCCAGCTTTGGGCCCGCGACACCGGGCAGAAATTCGTTCTGCTGTTCGAAGGCCGCGACGCCGCCGGCAAGGGCGGCACCATCAAGCGCTTCATGGAGCACCTGAACCCGCGCGCCGCCCGGGTGGTCGCGCTGGAAAAGCCCAGCGAGGTCGAGCGCGGCCAGTGGTTCTTCCAGCGCTATATCCAGCACCTGCCCACCTCGGGCGAAATGGTGTTCTTCGACCGCTCCTGGTACAACCGGGCCGGCGTCGAGCGGGTGATGGGCTTTTGCACCCCGGCCGAATACCTGGAATTCATGCGCCAGACGCCCGAGGTGGAGCGCATGCTGGTCCGTTCCGGCATCAAGCTCTACAAGTACTGGTTCTCGGTGACCCAGGACGAGCAGCTGCGCCGCTTCAAGTCCCGCGAACGCGACCCCTTGAAGCAGTGGAAGCTGTCGCCCATCGACAAGGCGTCGCTGGGCAAGTGGGCGGACTACACCGAGGCCAAGGAGGCGATGTTCTTCTACACCGACACCGCCGACGCGCCGTGGACCATCGTCAAGTCCGACGACAAGAAGCGGGCGCGGCTCAACTGCATGCTCCACTTCCTGAATTCGCTCGACTATCCCGGCAAGGACCACAGCCTGGTCCACCTGCCCGACCCGCTGATCGTCGGCAAGGGTGCCCACGTGGTCCACAAGAGCGAGCATATCCTGGGAGCGTCGCTCGCCCCGTGACGGATTTGACAGGAGGCGCCGGCGCAACCATCTAGAGCCGGCGCCCCTGTCCCCTATCGAGGCCCCCATTCCATGGAACATTTTCTCGAGAAGCTGATCTTCCGCAGCCGCTGGATCATGGCCCCGTTCTATCTGGGCCTCGTGGTCTCTCTGGTGATGCTGTTGGTCAAATTCTGCCAGGAACTGATCCATCTGGTGCCCCATGTGCTGGAGATGAACGAGAATCAGACCATCCTGATGGTGCTGTCGCTGATCGACATGTCCCTGGCGGGCAACCTGCTGCTGATGGTGATCTTCGCCGGTTACGAAAACTTCGTCTCCAAGATCGATACCGGCGACCACGAGGACCGGCCCGACTGGATGGGCAAGGTGGATTTCGGCGGATTGAAGCTGAAGCTGATCGCCTCCATCGTCGCCATCTCGGGCATCCATCTGCTCAAAGCCTTCATGAACGTCGAGAGCCAGAACAAGGAGAACCTGGCCTGGATGGTCGGCATCCACATGGCCTTCGTGGTCTCGGGCGTCTTGCTGGCCCTCATGGACCGCATCGTTGAAGGCCCCGGGCACGGAAAACATTAAGACCATGCCCCGCGACGCGCCCTCTTATGACATTCGGGCCGCGTCCTGGGAGAAGGACATCGAGTATTTCTGCGCCCGCTGCGGCGCGCCGGTGACCAAGGGTCGCTGGGAAATGGCCATGAACGGCGGGTTCGAGCACGTCTTCTTCAATCCCGCCGGCATGGTGTTCCGGGTTCTGTGCTTCAAGGAGGCGCCGGGCGCCATCGCCCTGGGGGCCGCCAGCGGCCAGTTCACCTGGTTCCGGGGCTATCTCTGGCGTTTGAGCGCCTGCCGCGCCTGCGACCTGCACCTGGGCTGGCGCTACGAAGGCTCGGACGAGCCCCGCATCTTCTTCGGCCTGATCAAGGACAGCCTTACGACCCAAGCACCTGGGCGATCTCGCCCGGAGTAAGCAACCGCCACTGCCCCTCGGGCAGGTCGCCCAGGGCGAGGCCGCCGATGGCGGCGCGGTGCAGGCGCTCCACATGGTTGCCGACTGCCGCGAACATACGCTTGACCTGATGGTAGCGGCCCTCGGTGATGGTGATGCGGGCCGTCTGGGGGCCGGTCGCCACCAGTTCGGCCGGGGCCAGCGGCGTGGTCTCGGAGCGCAGCATCAAGGTGCCGGAGGCGAACACGTCGCCCTCCTCGCCCGACAGCGGTCGGGCCAGGGTGACCTCGTAGGTCTTGGGCACGTGGCGCTTGGGCGAACTGATACGGTGCGCCAGCGGGCCGTCGTCGGTCAGCAGCAGCAGGCCGGTGCTGTCGCGGTCGAGGCGTCCCACCGGCGCGACGATGGGGTTGCGATGCATGAAGCGCTCGGGCAGCAATTCATAGACGATGCGCCCGGGATCCGAGGTCGAGCAGGTGTAATCCTCGGGCTTGTTGAGCATCAGGACGATCCCGGCCGGCGGGTCCAGGGGCTCGCCGTCCACCCGGATATCCTCGTGCGCGACCTTGGCGCCCTCGTCCAGGGGGGTGCCGTCGGCCAGGGTGATACGCCCGGCCTTGATCATAGCCTTGACGTCGCGCTGACTGCCGTAGCCGAGATTGGCGATCAACCGTATCAGTCTCATGCCGGTTCCCTCATGGTCCCGTCACCCCCGGGCATGACGGTATGGGGATGGCTCTACTTGTCATGGCGGTTGCTGGCCAGATAGACCTTGAAGCCGTCGGCTTCCCGCAGCAGGGTCACCTCGCGGAAGCGGCGGCGCAGTTCCGCCTCGTAGGGCAGGTTGCGGTTGGCCACCAGCACGAACTTGCCGCGCCGCCGGATGGCCTTCCAGGCCGCCGTGATGAAGCCCTGGCCGATGGCGGGATCGGCCTTGCGCCCCTCGTGGAAGGGCGGATTGCTGACGATCCAGTCGTAGGGCTCGCATTTGGGCAGTCCGGCGCCCACGTCCAGCCAGTGGAACGCCGCCCGCTCGTCCCCGGCCAGATTGGTGCGTGCGTCCTCCAGCGCCAGGGCTTCCGCCTCGAACAGGTCGATGGCGGTGATGTCGGGGAAGCGGCGCAGGATCTCGGCGGACAGGTATCCCCACCCCGCCCCCAGATCGGCCCCCCTTCCGGCCAAGCCTTCGGGCAGGCAATGGAGCAGCAGGGCCGAACCCTTGTCCACATGCTCTGCGCTGAAGCAGCCGGCGCGGGCGACGAGGTCGCAGCCCTCCACCGGCTTCGGCGCGGCCGCCTCCAACCATTCGGCCGGCGCATCCTGGTTGCCGCGCACCATCCAGAAGGTGCGGGCCTGATGCTTGGACAGCGATCCGGCCAGACCGAACACCTTTTCCGCCTCGCGCTCGTGGCTGGCCGCGCCCAGGGCGTTGGCGCCGCAGCAGACCAGCACGCCGCCGGGCTCGAGCAAGTCCCAGGCCCGCGCAATGTTGGCCCGGTTCTCGGCCTTGTGCTTGGTCAGCAGCACCAGCCCGGCGGGAAACCGGCCTTCCAGCCGCGCCACGGTCTGGAATCCGGCCTGGACCAGACGATCAAAGGCGGGCTTGAAGCCCTGCTCGCAGACCAGACGCCGCCGCCACTCGCCGGCCAAGGCCTCGTGCGGCTCGGCGCGCATCAGGAAGGCGCGCTCCGGCAGGTCCAGCAGGTCACGCTCGAAGGGCAGCACTAAGGCGTCGATGATCTTGGAATCGGTCATGCCGGGCGGTTTAGCATGCCGGACATGTGGCCGTCGAGGCATGCCGAGCGTTGACTCGAGGTCAGAGGCGGCCCAAGGTGCGCCCCATGGCCCGCCAAGACACCATCGACGACGAGGACAAGGTCCGCCTGCTGCGCGCCCTGGCCTTCCAGATTCACCGCAAGACCCCCGCCGACGAGGCGCTGGGCGAATTGCTGGAGCACGAATCCAAGGGCGGACGCCGCCGCGCCTTCCGCGCCGGGGTGGACGCCCTGGCCGCCGACGGCTTCACCGCCGCCATGGCCGCGCTGGGCCTGTTCAGCGACGATGCCATGGTGCTGCTGGGCTTGCTGGCCGATTCGGGCGATCACCGCCTGCTGTCCAGCGGGCTGGGCAAGATCGCCGACCTCATCGAAGAAAAAAACCCCTGACCTTTCGGATCAGGGGTTTTTGCCAAGCCTTTGAAACCGCCTACGCTTTCGACGGCGTGACGATCAGGCGCTCGACCGGCTTGTCGTTGGCGAAATGCGACGAGACGATCTCGTCGATGTCTTCCACCGTCTCGGCCTTGTACCAGATGCCCTGGGGGTAGACCACCATCAGGGGGCCGAACTTGCAAAAGCCCAGGCAGCTGGACGAGGCGACGCTGACGCCCTTTTCCCACAGGTTCATCTCGGTCACCTTCTCCGCCAGGCGCTGGAAAAGGGGCTGACCGCCGCCCTTGCTGGTGCAGCAGCCGCGCGGATGCCCGTCGGGGCGGCGCTGGGTGCAGATGAAGGCGTGGTACTTGTTGGGGTAATGGGACACGTGCGACCTCCCTCTCATTCTTGAATTCGGTAATGAGATACCGCTTTCTCAGGTTTATGACCAGAGGCTAATCCGCGTCAGACCTTGACGTTGCGGCGCTTCAGTTCTTCGCCGGTGAACAGGTCATAGCGGGTGAGGCAGGAATCCACCGACTTGCCGGTCAGCTCGCGCCACTTGTCCAGCGCTTCCTTGCGCGTGAACGGACCGTGGACCTCAAGGGTGCGGCCTTCGGTCACCTCCTGGAAGGTGGTGTCGGCGTATTCGCCGCCCAGCACGTACCACTGGTCGGCGGCGCTGTCCTCGGTGCTGCGGATGAAGTAGCGGACCATGGCGTTGTCCACCGACTTGCCGGTCAGCGCCCGCCAGCAGATATGGGCCTCCTGCTCCTCGAAGGGGCCGAAGCGCTCCTCGGTGTGGCCGGGGGCGATGACGGTAAAGGAAGTGTCGGCATATTCGCCGCCGACGACGTAATAGGTCTTGGCCATGGGTATCTCTTTCCCACTCGAAGGGGTGGCTTCGGGCACGCTTATACCCCATCCCCGGCTGGGAAGGAATGTCCTTTCGCCGCATGCGTTCCGGCAGATTTTGCCGACCCTATTTTTGAGAAATGGCGGAAAAGCTTGGGTTTGCTGTTGGCACGCGGGGTGCAAAGGAAGTAGCGAACACTCTCCTCGGAGAACGAACATGATCAGCCTGAACTCTGCCGCCTCCCATATCCTGCTCAACAAGAAGGAAGGGGCCGGCAGCCATTCCATCGAGAAATCGGGCTCGTCCTCGGCCCTGTCCACCTACGGCTACGGCCCGCTGGACCTGCCCGACGCCGAAAAGGAAGCCACCGCCGACGGCAGCGGCGCCAAGCCGGTGTCCGGCACCTCGTCCATCTCGGCCATTTCCGGGGCCGGCGGCGCCCAGTTCCTGGCCCACATGGTGGCGTCCATGAATCCCATCCGGTAAAGCATCTGGACAAGAGACGTCTTAGTCTCTATCTCCGTCGGCATGACCCGCACCGTTCACGTGATCGGCGGCGGGCTTGCCGGGTCGGAAGCCGCCTGGCAGCTCGCTCAGGCCGACATCCCCGTCATCCTCCACGAAATGCGCCCGGTGCGCACCACGCCTGCCCATCAGACCGATGGCCTGGCCGAGCTGGTGTGCTCCAACTCGTTGCGCTCGGACGATGCCGATTACAACGCCGTCGGCCTGCTGCACGAAGAGATGCGCCGGGCCGGCTCGCTGATCCTGCGCGAAGCCGACGCCCACAAGGTGCCGGCGGGCGGAGCCCTGGCGGTGGACCGCGACGGCTTTTCCCAGGGCGTCCAGGCGGCGCTGTCCTCCCATCCCCGCATCACCATTGTCCGCGAGGAAGTGGCCGGCTTGCCGCCCGAGGAATGGGAACAGGTGGTCGTCGCCACCGGCCCGCTGACCTCGCCCGCCATGGCCGAGGCGCTCCGGGGCGTGACGGGAGAGGACTCGCTGGCCTTCTTCGACGCCATCGCCCCCATCGTCACCAAGGACAGCATCGATTTCACCAAGGCATGGTTCCAGTCGCGCTACGACAAGGGCACCGGCTCGGACTACATCAACTGCCCGCTGGACAAGGAGCAGTACTACGCCTTCATCGACGCCCTGATCACCGGCGAGAAGGTGGCGTTCCACGAGTGGGAGAAGGACACGCCTTATTTCGAGGGCTGCCTGCCCATCGAGGTGATGGCCGAGCGGGGCAAGGACACCCTGGCCTACGGCCCCATGAAACCGGTGGGCCTGACCAATCCCAATGGGCCGAAGCCCTTCGCCGTGGTGCAGCTGCGCCAGGACAACGCGCTCGGCACGCTCTACAATCTGGTGGGCTTCCAGACCAAACTGCGCCATGGCGAGCAGGCCCGCATCTTCCGCGCCATTCCCGGCCTGGAGAATGCCGAGTTCGCCCGCCTGGGCGGCCTGCACCGCAACACCTTCGTCAACGGCCCCAGGGTTCTGGACAAGACACTGCGGCTGAAGGCCCAGCCCCGGCTGCGTCTGGCCGGACAGGTCACCGGGTGCGAGGGCTATGTGGAAAGCTCGGCCATCGGCTTGCTCGCCGGCCTGTTCGCGGCGGCTGAAGCCCAAGGCCGCGAGATGCTCCGCCCGCCGGCCACCACCGCGCTGGGCGCCCTGCTCGCCCACGTCACCGGCGGCGCCGACGCCGAGACCTACCAGCCCATGAACATCAATTTCGGCCTGTTCCCCCCGCCGCCCGAGCGCGACGAGAAGGGCCGCCGGGTCAAGGGCCGCGACCGCAAGAAGCTCTACGCCGAGCGGGCGCGACAGGCGCTGACGCCCTGGTTGGGGGCGTTGGGGAAGTAACCCCCTCAACGTCACCCCCGGACTTGTTCCGGGGGTCCATGGACACGGATGGACACGGATGCCGCTTCGCGGCCACGGATAAGTAACCCGCCCGCTCGCCCCCGGGCCAATGGAGGGCAGAACAGTGCCCAGTGGATACGGTTTTCCCTTGGAACGTGGGGATGAACCACAGAGGCACAGAGACACAGAGAAGGCACAGAGAAAAAGAGCTGTCATGGCTTGACCGGATCGAAGCATCTTTCATGCCTGAGGCGGCCGCCGCGGATGCCTGAAAGACCCTTCGCTACGCTCAGGGTGACAGATTTCTTGTTTTATTCCTCTGTGCCTTCTCTGTGTCTCTGTGCCTCTGTGGTTCTCTCACCGCCCGCCGAATTCCCGACCGGCACCGATAAGCGCTCCCACGCCGATCTTCCAGGTATCAGAGAACATCTGGATCAGAGTGGCGGCATGGGGCGACAGGCCCAGGTCCGGGATCAGGGCAAGGGTTACCGACGCCGCGCCCGAAGCGAGCGTGATCACCCCCACCAGAACCATGAAACCAAGTTTGGGCATGGACGGAGTCCCCAACAAAAAATCCCTTCAGCGGCGAACCACTGAAGGGATTTTATACTGAACTCAGGGTGCTTTAATGGCTTATCCACCTGAAATTCAGGTGGATAAAGAGGATATCGGGGAAAACCTACGCCCTCACCTCGGACGCCAGGCTGCGCTCCAGTTCGGCCATGCCGCCGGGCATGTCGACCTTGCCGCCGGCGGCGCGCATGGCCGAGCCCAGCGCGTGCAGGGTGCGGAACAGGTTGGGGGCGCGGGACTGCTCGCCCATCTGGCCGATGCGGACGATGGGCAGGCCGAAGGCGCCGGAGATTTCCACCTTGTGGACCTGGCTCATGATGTGGCGGACCTGATCGGCCGACACATGGGCAGGCAGTTCGATGCCGACCACCGAGTTGAGGCGCGAGCCCTCCTCGATCAGCAGTTTGAGGCCCATGGCCTCGACACCGTTCTGCAGCGCCTTGGAGCACTGGGAATGGCGGCGGAAGCGGCCCGGCAGGGTCTCGTCGCCGATCAGGCGCAGCGCCTCGTGCAGCGCCAGGATGCCCGACACCGGAGCGGTGTAGTGGTAGGAGTGGTTGTGCCAGAACTGATGCGCCAGACGGGCGTCCAGGCACCAATGGGCCATGGGGCTGTTGCGCTTCTCGATGCGGGCAAAGGCCTCTTCCGAGAAGGCGATCAGCGACACGCCGGGGATGGAGGACAGGCCCTTCTGGCCGCCGGTGATAATGGCGTCCACCCGCCACTCATCCATTTCCATGGGCATGGTGGACAGCGTGCAGACGGCGTCAACGATGTTGAGGCAGCCATACTGCTTGCCCAGGCGGCAGATCTCGATGAGGTCACGGTTCCACACCGTGTTGGAGGTCTCGCCCTGCACCACGGTCAGAATCTGGAACTTGCCGGTCTTCAGGGCCTTTTCCACATCCTCGGCGGCGATGGCGCGCTTGTCGGGGGCGTCAAGACGGGTGACGTCGCCCCCCACCCGCTCGGCCATCTCGGCCAGACGGCGGGAAAACAGGCCGTTGCAGATGGACAGGACCTTGGTGCCCGGCTCCACCAGATTGGCGATGGCCATCTCCATGGCGGCCGAGGCCGGACCGGCCACGCCCATCACATGGGGCGAATCGGTCTGGAAGACGTAGCGGCCCATGGTCTTCACCTGTTCGATCACCGCGTTCATGGTGTCGCCCAGGTGGTTGATGATCAGTGAGTTGGCCATGGCCACCTTGGGCGGAATCGGCACGGGGCCGGCGCCCATCATCAGCAGGGGCTCGTCGGGGAGGATGTTGTCCAGGGGAATGACGGTGGGGGGCGTAGGGTATTTCATGTCGGTTCCTAAAGGCGGGATTCGCCTATACTCCATTTTCAGGCGGAAGCCAATTCCGCCAATTTGCCGATCACCTTGCGCAGGCCGACAATCCGGTCCTTGGGATCCTCCCAGGCGCGCAGGAAGACGATCTTGTGGTCGGGACGGATCTTGCAGGTTCCCGCCGAGCGCGAGATGAACTGCACCAGGGCGCCCGGATTGGCGAAGACGTTGCCGCGCAAGGAAACCACGGCGCCCTTGGGCCCGGAATCCACCTTGTCGATGCCGGCCAGCTTGCACAAGGCCTTGATGGCGACCACTTCCAGCAGGTTCTCCACTTCCGGAGGCAGCTTACCGAAGCGGTCGATCAGCTCGGCGGCCAGGGCCTCGATCTCCGCCTGGTCGGCAAGCGAGCCGATGCGGCGATACAGCGACAGGCGCACCGACAGATCGGCCACATAGGTCTCGGGGATCAGCACCGGGGTGCCGACGGCGATCTGCGGCGACCATTCCTCGGCCGCCTCGCCGCCCTGCCCGCCCTTGGCGGCGGCCACGGCCTCTTCCAGCAATTGCTGGTAAAGCTCGATGCCCACCTCGCGGATATGGCCCGATTGCTCCTCGCCCAGCAGGTTGCCGGCGCCCCTTATGTCGAGGTCATGGCTGGCCAATTGGAAGCCGGCCCCCAATGTGTCGAGCGCCTGCATGACCTGCAGGCGCTTTTCCGCCGCCTTGGACAGCACCTTGTCGTTGGGGAGCGTAAAGTAGGCGTAGCCGCGGGTCTTGGAGCGGCCCACCCGGCCGCGCAGCTGGTAAAGCTGGCCCAGGCCGAACATGTCGGCCCGGTGGATGATCAGCGTATTCACGCTTGGCATGTCGATGCCGGATTCGATGATGTTGGTGGACAGCAGCACGTCGTACTGCTTGTCGCCGAAGGCCACCATCACCTCTTCCAGGTCGGCGGGGGCCAGCCGGCCATGGGCCACGGCGGTCTTGACCTCGGGCACCAGTTTGGCCAGGCGTTCGGCCACCCGGTCGATATCGGCTAGGCGCGGGCAGACATAGAACACCTGCCCGCCCCGGTACCGCTCGCGCAGGATGGCTTCGCGCAGCACGACGGGATCGTAGGGCAGCACGAAGGTGCGCACCGCCAGGCGATCCACCGGCGGGGTGGCGATGACGCTCATCTCCTTCACCCCCGACAGCGCCATCTGCAGCGTGCGGGGAATGGGCGTGGCGGTGAGCGTCAGCACATGGACGTCGGATTTCAGCTGCTTCAGCCGCTCCTTGTGGGCGACGCCGAAATGCTGCTCCTCGTCGATGATGAGAAGCCCCAGGCGCTTGAAGCCGATGCCCTTGGCCAGCAGCGCATGGGTGCCGACCACGATGTCCACCGAGCCGTCGGTCACGCCGGCCTTGACCTCGGACGCCTTCTTGGCGGTCACCAGCCGGGACAGATGCTCGACGCGCACCGGCAGGCCGGCGAAGCGCTCCTTGAAGGTGCGGTAATGCTGGCGGGCCAGCAGCGTGGTGGGCACCACCACGGCAACCTGCAACCCCTGCAACGCCGCCACGAAGGCGACGCGCAAGGCCACCTCGGTCTTGCCGAAGCCCACGTCGCCGCAGATCAGGCGGTCCATGGGCTTTCCGCTCGCCAGATCAGCGATGGAATCCTCGATGGCGCGCAGCTGGTCGTCGGTCTCGGCGAAGGGGAAGCGGGCGCAGAACTCGTCGTACAGCCCCTCGGCCGGGGTCAGCGCCTCGCCCTGGCGCATCTTGCGCTGGGCGGCGATGCCGATCAGCTGGTCGGCGATGTCGCGGATGCGCTTCTTGAGCTTGGCCTTCCTGGCCTGCCACGCCGTGCCACCCAGCTTGTCCAGCGACACGCCCGCCTGCTCCGAGCCGAAGCGGGTCAGGACGTCGATGTTTTCCACCGGCACGAACAGCTTGTCGCCGCCGTCGTAGATCACCCGCAGGCAATCGTGGGGGGCACCCGACACCTCGACGGCCACCAGCCCATCATAGCGGCCGATGCCGTGCTCCACATGCACCACCAGATCGCCTTCGGCCAGGGCCGAGGCCTCGGCGATGAACTGGGCGCCCTTCTTCTTCTTGCGGGCGGGCCGGGCCAGACGGTCGCCCAGGATGTCCTGCTCGGTGACCACGGCAAGGGTCGCAGTGGTAAAGCCGTGGTCGAGGCCGAGAACGGCCGCCGCCACCTTCCCCTTGTCCAGCCCTTGAGCCTCGGCCCAGCTGTCCACCGCCTCGATGCCCTTGATGCCGTGGTCCTTCAGAACCCCGGCGAGGCGATCGCGCGAGCCCTGGGTCCAGGCGGCGATCACCAGCCGGCGGCCGGCCTTGGCCTGCTCCTCGGCGTGTTCGCGCACGCAGTCGTAGACGTTGATTCCCGGCCGGGCCCGCTGATCTGCGAAGTCGCGGCCCAGCCGCCCGCCGGCATCGGCCTCGGCCTCGGCCTCGTCCACCGGGTCGAAGGGCGACAGGTGGAGAACGGGACGCATGCCCAACAGCCGGTCCCATTCGGCGCGCTCGAGATAAAGCCGCTCGGGCGGGATGGGGTGATAGACCATGCCCGATTCGCTCAGGCCCGATCCCGCCAGCCCGGCGCGGGCGTCGAAATATTCCAGCACCAGGGCGTGACGGGCGGAAAGCGCCTCGTCCGACTGGTGGTCGAGAACCACCGCCGCATCCGGCACATAGGCGAACAGCGTATCGAGTCCGTCATGGAACAGCGGCAGCCAATGCTCCATGCCGTTGAACTTGATGCCCTCGGAAATGGCCTCGTACAGCGGGTCGGCGCCTTGCACCACCCCGAACATCTCGCGGTAGGCGGCGCGGAAGCGGGCGATGGAGGCCTCGTCCAGGCCCAATTCGGCCACCGGGCGGCAGACGAAGCCCTCCACGGTTCCGGTGGTGCGCTGGCTCATGGGATCGAAAGCGCGCACCGAATCGATCTCGTCGCCGAAGAAGTCGAGGCGCAAGGGCTCGGCCGAACCCGGCGGGAACAGGTCGATGATGCCGCCCCGCACCGCGTATTCGCCGGGCTCCATCACCGTGTCGGCGCGCACATAGCCGTTCTTCGACAGAAAGGCCGTCAGCCTGTCCATGGACAGCCGCGAGCCCTTGCGGGCGTCGAGCGTCGCCTGGGCCAGGGCTTCCCGGGGCGGCACCCTTTGGGCCAGGGCGGGAACGGTGGTCAGCACCACGAAGGCGCCCTGCACCCCGTCGGCGAGCCGGGCCAGGGTGTCGATGCGCCGCGCCACCACGTCCACGTTGGGCGAGACCCGGTCATAGGGCACGCAATCCCAGGCGGGAAATTCCAGGACGCAAAGATCGGGGGCGAAGAAGGACAACGCCTCGGCCACCCGGGCCATGCGGCCTTCGTCGCGGGCCACGTGCAGGATTCCGCCGGTCGCCTCAGGCGACGCCGCCAATTCGGCCAGCAGCAGGGCGTCGCGCCCTTCCGGCGCGCCGGCGACCTTGCGGCGGCCGGGCCCGGCGATAAGTTTATCCAGGTTTTTCAAATCGGTGCGGCTTCGCTCTTAACGAACTTCTTCATCATCGCCATGACGTCGTGGTCGAGATGGGCGGGCACCTCTTCCTTGCCGGTGACCCAGTTGAACAGGTCGGAATCGTTCTCGGCGATCAGGGATTCGAAACGCTCGGCCTGTTCGGAGGTCAGCGTTTCCAGATACTTGACGGCGAAACCGCCGAACAGGATGTCGTTCTCGTTGGAGCCCATGTGGTGGGCACGGAACATCTGGCGCTTCAGTCGATCTTGATCCATTGCATCCGGCATTGCGTCGGTTTCGGAGCCGACTAGGATATAGCCCCTCGAGACCGGAATGTCAGCCCGCCATGCGCCCCCAGGTTCTGTTTCCCCTCTTCGCCCCGGTGACCAGCCTGCCCGGCATCGGTCCGCGCCTGGCGCCGCTCTATCAGCGGCTGGTGGGCGACAAGGTGCTGGACCTGCTGTGGCACCTGCCCACCGGGGTGATCGACCGCCGCTTCGCCCCCAAGGTGATGGACGCCCCCCACGGCAAGGTCGCCACCCTGACGCTCAGGGTGGACGCCCACTTCCCCTCCTCGTCCCCGAAGCGCCCCTACCGGGTGCGCATGAGCGACGAGACGGGTTTCCTGCATCTGGTGTTCTTCCACGGGCGCGAGGACTGGCTGCGCAAGCAATTGCCCGAGGGCGAGATCCGCGTGGTCAGCGGTCAGGTCGAGCATTTCAACAACGAGATCCAGATCAGCCACCCGGACCACATCGTGCCGCTGGACCAGATCGCCCAGGTGATGGCGGTCGAGCCGGTCTATGGGCTGACCGCCGGATTGACGGGCCGTGCCGTGGCCAAGACGGTGGCGGCGGCCGTCGCCAAGGCCCCGGATTTGCCCGAATGGCAGGAGCCCCACTGGCTGGCCCGCCAGGGATGGCCGGACTGGCGCACGGCGCTTGACCGGCTCCACCATCCTGAAGACGAGCAGAGCGCCACCGGCAATACTCCGGCGCGCCAGCGTCTGGCCTTCGACGAATTGCTGGCCAACCAGCTGGCGCTGGCCATGGTCCGCGCCCAGATGCGCAAGCTCAAGGGCCGCGCCCTGGTGGGCGGCGGGTCCTTGCGGGCCAAGGTGATGGCGGCGCTGCCCTATACCCTGACCGGCGCGCAAAGCCGCTCGCTGGCCGAGATCGATGCCGACATGGCCGAACCGCTGCGCATGCTCCGCCTGCTTCAGGGCGATGTCGGCAGCGGCAAGACGGTGGTGGCCCTGCTCGCCATGCTCACCGCCGTCGAGGCCGGGGCTCAGGCCGCCATGATGGCGCCCACCGAGATCCTGGCCCGCCAGCATTACGCCGGCATCGCGCCCCTGGCCGAGGCGGCGGGCCTCAAGGTCGCTTTGCTCACCGGGCGCGACAAGGGCAAGGCGCGCCAGGGGGTTCTGGATGGCCTCGCCTCGGGCGAGATCCACATCCTGCTCGGCACCCACGCCTTGTTCCAGGAGGACGTCGCCTTCAAGGACCTCGCCCTGGCGGTGATCGACGAGCAGCACCGCTTCGGGGTGCATCAGCGCCTGGAACTGGCGGCCAAGGGGCTGGCGGTAGACATGCTGGTGATGACCGCCACCCCCATTCCCCGCACCCTGCTGCTCACCGCCTATGGCGACATGGACGCCTCGCGCCTGGACGAGAAGCCGCCGGGCCGCAAACCCATCGACACCCGCGTGGTGCCGCTTTCCCGAATGGACGAGATGGTGGCGGGGATCGGCCGGGCGGTGGCCTCGGGTGCAAGGGCCTATTGGGTCTGCCCGC
The DNA here is from genome assembly GCF_001511835.1 of Magnetospirillum sp. XM-1. NCBI lineage: Bacteria > Pseudomonadati > Pseudomonadota > Alphaproteobacteria > Rhodospirillales > Rhodospirillaceae > Magnetospirillum > Magnetospirillum sp. XM-1. Next base: position 3,136,014 of record NZ_LN997848.1, on the reverse strand, counting down.
TGGTGGAGGAATCCGAGACCAGCGACCTTGCGGCGGCAGAGGACCGCCACCGGCACCTCACCCATGTGTTCGGCGACCGCGTCGGCCTTGTCCACGGCCGCATGAAGGGCCCGGCCAAGGACAAGGTGATGGCCGAATTCGCCGCAGGCCACCTGGACATCCTGGTGGCCACCACGGTGATCGAGGTGGGCGTCGACGTGCCCGACGCCAACATCATGGTCATCGAGCATGCCGAGCGCTTCGGCCTTGCCCAGCTGCACCAGCTGCGCGGCCGGGTGGGACGCGGCACCAAGGAATCCCGCTGCCTGCTGCTCTACGGCCATCCCTTGGGCGAGATCGCCAAGGCGCGGCTGGAAATCATGCGCGCCACCGAGGACGGCTTCAGGATCGCCGAGGAAGACCTGCGCCTGCGTGGCGGCGGCGAGATGCTGGGCACCCGGCAAAGCGGCCTGCCCGAATTCCGCCTGGCCGATCTGGCCATCCACGGCGACTTGCTGGCCGCCGCCCGCGACGATGCGCGGCTTATCCTCGAGCGCGACCCGGACCTGTCCAGCCCGCGCGGCGAGGCGCTGCGCGTCCTGCTCTACCTGTTCGAACGCGACGCGGCGGTGCGGACCCTTCGGTCGGGGTAGGAGCAGACTCACTCCAATGACCGTCATGGCCGGGCTTGACCCGGCCATCCATGGACCCTCGGGTCAAGCCCGAGGGTGACGAAATGGAAAAGCGATCACACCAAGCTCAGACAGCCCCTACTCGATCACCGCCTGCAGCGAGGTCCAGGTGCCGGCGGTGGGGGCCAGCAGCAGGCAGCCCTCTTGCGCCCTGGGGCGATAAGGCATCCCGCTGGTCAGCGCCGCATGCCCGCCGGATTCGGCGTGGATCAGCACCCCGGCGGCGTGGTCCCAGGGCATCAGGCGGTTGTAATGGGCGAAGTGCAGCTTGCCCGTTACCAGATCGATATAATCGTGGGCGGCGCTGCCCTTGCGGGTGCATTTGGCCACCATTGAGGCGAGCCGCCCCGAACGCTTCACCGATCCGGTGAGATCGGCCAGCGGCGCGGTGGGCAGCACGGCCAAACGCTCCGTTCCCAGCCAGGCCCCGGCCCCAAGCTCGGCGGTGATCATGCGCTGGCCCAGGGGATCGAGAATCCAGCCGGCCACGGTCACGCCGTCGCGCACCAGGGCGACGATGACGGCGAAACGGGGATTGCCCTTGGCGAAATTGGCGGTGCCGTCCACCGGATCGATGATCCAGACGGCTCCCTCGCCTTCCAGCAGCCGCAGCAGGGCGGGGTCGGCGGCCACCGCCTCCTCGCCCACCACGCCCGCACCGGGAATCAGCTCGCGCAGCCGGCGGGTCATCACCCGCTCGGCCTCGGTATCGGCCTCGGTGACCAGCTCGCCCGGCCGCTTCTCGCGAATCTGGCCGGCCGACAGGTGGTTGAAGCGGGGCAGGATCTCCTCGGCCGCCGTTTCGGTGATGATGGAGGCCACCTTGTCGAAATCCATCATGCCCCCCTGCCCCCGGCCTTGCGCTGGTGAAAGCGCTTGACGTCGGCGGGGTCGAGCCTGACCCGCATGAAGGCCTGCGCCTCGTCGTCGCGCCGGGCCACCACCTCGCCATGGCTGTAGAGCCAGGCGATGGAAGCGCCGTCGGACAGCGGCAGTGCCACGTCCAGGGTTTCGCGCGCCGCGCCCAGGCGGCGGTCCAGCTCGGCCAGCAGGTCGTCGACGCCCTCGCCGGTCACCGCCGACAGCGCCATGGCGCCGTCGCGGCGCTTGGCCTGGTTCAGCACTTCCTCGCGGCCCTGCTCGTCCAGCAGATCGATCTTGTTCAGCGCCTCGACCAGCCCGCGGTCCACCACCTCGGACAGCCCCAGCTCGCGGAGCACGGTATCCACGTCGGCGGCCTGGGCCTCGGTGTCGGGGTGGGAGACGTCGCGCACATGCACCACCACGTCGGCCTCCAGCACCTCCTCCAGGGTGGCGCGGAAGGCGGCGACCAGTTCGTGCGGCAGGTCGGAGATGAAGCCCACCGTGTCCGACAGGATGATCTTGCGCCCCGACGGCAGCACCAGGGTGCGCATGGTGGGGTCCAGCGTGGCGAACAGCATATCCTTGGCCATCACCTCGGCCCGGGTCAGCTGGTTGAACAGCGTCGACTTGCCGGCATTGGTGTAGCCCACCAGGGCGACGATGGGATAGGGCACCTTGCGCCGCGCCTTGCGGTGCAGCTCGCGGGTGCGCTTGACGTCTTCCAGCTCGCGCTCCAGCTTGACGATGCGCTCGCCGATCATGCGGCGGTCAGCCTCGATCTGGGTCTCGCCGGGGCCGCCCAGAAAGCCGAAGCCGCCCCGCTGGCGTTCCAGGTGGGTCCAGGACCGCACCAGCCGCGAGCGCTGGTACGAAAGTGCCGCCAGTTCCACCTGCAGCGTGCCCTCGCGGGTCCGCGCCCTTGCGCCGAAAATTTCGAGAATCAGGCCGGTGCGGTCGATGACCTTGCAGCCCCAGGCCTTTTCCAGATTGCGCTGCTGCACCGGCGACAGATGGCCGTCCACCACCGCCAGATCGACCTCGCATTCCTTGACCAGTTCGGCCAGACGCTCCACCGCGCCCTTGCCCATCAGGGTGGCCGGGCGGACCTTGGCGACGTTGACCGCCTCGGCGGCGACGATGTCGAGATCGATGGCTCCGGCCAGCCCGACCGCCTCGGCGAGGCGGGCTTCAGGCAGACGGGAACCATCCCCGCCCTTGAAGGCGGGGTGGATCACCATGGCGCGGCTGGGCGCCGCCTGTGTGGAACCGGTTTCTCCCACCTATTCTTCGCCGTTTTCCTTGATCGGAGGCTCGAACAGAGAGATGGGGGTCGACGGCATCACCGTCGAGATGGCGTGCTTGTACACCAGTTGGGTATGACCGTCGCGGCGCAGCAGCACCGAGAAGTTGTCGAACCAGGTGACGATACCCTGAAGCTTCACGCCGTTGACCAGGAAGATGGTGACGGGCGTCTTGTTCTTGCGGATGTAGTTGAGGAACACATCCTGCACATTTTGCGATTTTTCGGCGGACATGATTGGAATCCGTTCTTATTGGCCGATCTTGATTATTGGAGTGCGGCTGGGCACCTACCCCGTTGAACCCTTGTCGTTACCACCATTTCCAACAGATGGGAACCTATAGTTCTCGGACAAGATGGACGAGGTCCATGCAGGCCCGCAGGAAGCGGGCGGGCGGATGGGCGAACTCGCCTTCGGCCGGGGATTGGGGCCGCATCAGGATGGGGGTGCAACCGGCGTTGACGGCGCAGTGGGTGTCGATGGGCGAATCGCCCACGAACCACACATGGCGTCCGGCCTCGATGCCGGTTCCGGACAGGGCGAGATGGACGGGTGCTGCGGCCGGCTTGTCGGCCTCGGCGTCGTCGGCGCCCACCAGACGGACGAAATGGCCGCTCCAGCCCATGATCTCGGCTTCCTTGCGCAAAAAGCCGCCGCGCTTGTTGCTGACCACCGCCAGCACCACTCCCTCGGCCCGAAGCGCGCCCAGCATCTCGGACGCGCCGGGCAGCGGGTTGAGATAGTCGAGGTGAATGGACTCGAAGCTTTTGGTGAAGACGTCGCGGGCCTCGGGCCAGCGCTCGCCGAACATGGCGGGGAAGGAATCGCGCATGGAGGCGGCGACCCTTTCGCGGGTCTCGTCCAGACTCCATTCCGGCATGCCGAAATGGCGGAAGGTCATGTTGTAGGATTCCTGGATGCACACCCAGGAATCCACCAGGGTGTTGTCCCAGTCGAAAATCACCGCCGAGGGGCGGGGCAGCGGCAATCCGGGCATCAGAAATATTCCAGCCGGACCGAGAACATCTTTTCCACCTTCTTCACCGCGTCGGCGGTGGCGAACAGGATGACGCGGTCGCCGGGATGGATCACCGTGCTGCCGCGCGGGCTGACCACCTTGCCGTCATGGACCACCGCGCCCAGCAGCACGCCCGACGGCAGCTTGACGTCCCTGAGCGGCTTGCCCACCAGGGACGAGGTTTCCAGCGCGTCGGCCTCGATCAGCTCGCCGAAGCCCTCGTGCAGGGAGTGGACGGCGTGGATGCGGCCCCGGCGCACATGCTGGAGGATGTTGGATACGGTGATGGCGCGGGGATTGACCGCGACGTCGATGCCCAGCGGCGCCACCAGCGAGTTGTAGGTGGTCTTGTTGATCAGCGCCATGGTGCGGCGACAGCCGTAGCGCTTGGCCAACAGGCCCGACAGGATGTTGGTCTCGTCGTCGTTGGTGACGGCCACCACCGCCTCGGCGGCGCCCACCGAGGCTTCCTCAAGGATTTCCGGGTCGAGCGCGTCGCCGTGGATCACCACGGTGTGGCCCACCGCCTTGGCGACGAACTCGGCGCGCTCCTTGTTGGACTCGATGATCTTGATGGAGGTGCCGGGCCGGGCCGCTTCCAGCTGCTGGGCCAGGAACAGGCCGATATTGCCGCCGCCGAAGATGACGATGCGCCGCGCTTCCTGGTCCTCGCGGCCGAAAGCGGTCAGCGCCCGGTCCACATGGGCCGTATCGACGACGAAATAGACCTCGTCGCCCTCCAGCATCTGGTCCTCGGAGGTGGGCACGATGGCCTTGCCGTCGCGCACGATGCCGATGATGACGATGGCGAGGTCCGGGAACAGCACGGTGAGCTGGCGCAAAGGCGTGTTGATCAGCGGGCAGTTCTCGGTGCAGCGCACCCCGATCAGGCGGACCTTGTCGCCCACCAGCGGAATGACGTCGATGGCGCCCGGCACCTGCAGCCGCTTGGTGATGGCGCGGGCCACCTCGATCTCGGGGCTGATGATGACGTCGATGGGCAGATGCTCGCGCGAGAACAGGTTGGCCCAGATGGGGGCCAGATAGCTCTGGCTGCGCACGCGGGCGATCTTGGTCGGCACGTTGAACAGCGAGTGCGCCACCTGGCAGGCGACCATGTTGACCTCGTCGGCGGCGGTCACCGCGATGATCATGTCGGCGTCGCCGGCGCCCGCCTGTTCCAGCACCGCCGGATGGGAGGCGAAGCCCAGCACCACCTGGACGTCGAGCGTGTCGCTGACCTTGCGGATCAGCTCGGGCCGCTGGTCGATGATGGTGACGTCGTTGTTCTCGCCCGCCAGATAGTGGGCGATGTTGAAGCCGACCTGACCGGCGCCGCAGACTATGACCTTCATTTCTTTTCGTCCGTGTTGACGCCAAGCAGCTTGAGCTTGCGGTGAAGGGCGGAACGTTCCATGCCGACGAAGGCCGAGGTGCGCGAGATGTTGCCGGCGAACCGGTTGACCTGGGCCAGCAGGTATTCCCGCTCGAACAGCTCGCGCGCCTCGCGCAGCGGCAGGGTCATGATCTCGCTCGATTTGTCCCAGCGCAGAACCGCCGGCGTGATGGCGCCGATCTCGCCGGGCAGCATGTCGGCGCGGATGGGCTCACGCGCGTCGCCCGGCGCCATGATCAGCAGCCAGTCCATGACGTTTCTGAGCTGGCGCACGTTGCCCGGCCAGTCATAGGCCTGCAGCGCCGCCAGGGCGTCCTCGCCCACCACCCGGGGCTGCACGCCGGCGGCGGCTGCGGCAAGCGCCATGAAGTGGCGCGCCAGGGCGGGAATGTCCTCGCGCCGGTCGCGAAGGGCCGGCATCTTCACCGGCACCACGTTGAGGCGGTAGTACAGATCCTCGCGGAAATGCCCGGCATTCATCTCGGCTTGCAGGTCGCGGTTGGTGGACGCGATGACGCGCACGTCCACCTCGACCCTCTTGCCGCCCCCTACCCGCTCGAACATCTGGTCTTGGAGGACGCGGACGATCTTGCCCTGGGTTTCCAGCGGCATGTCGGCCACTTCGTCCAGCAGCAGGGTGCCGCCATGGGCCTGTTCGAAGGTGCCGATCTTGCGCGGGGAATCGGGACCGTCCAGCCCGTGCTCGGTGCCGAACAGCTCCATCTCCATGCGGTCGGGGTGCATGGCGGCGCAGTTCAGGACCACGAACGGCCCCTCGGCCCGGCGCGAGCGGGCGTGAATTTGCCGCGCCACGATTTCCTTGCCCGAACCGGCCGGACCGGTGATCAGCACGCGGGAATTGGTGGGCGCCACCTTCTCGATGGCCTGGCGCACCTGCATGACGCCGAGCGCGCCACCGACCAGTTCGCCGGCGGAACCGGAACGGAGCTTCAGCTCCTCGTTCTCGCGCCGCAGCCGGGCGGCCTCGATGGCGCGCTCCACCACCAGGAGCAGGCGGTCGGCCTTGAACGGCTTCTCGATGAAGTCGTAGGCGCCCTGCTTGATGGCCTGCACGGCGGTCTCGATGTTGCCGTGCCCCGAGATCATCACCACCGGCACTTCCGGATGGTCGTGCTTGACGGCGTCCAGCACCTCCAGGCCGTCCAGGCGCGAGCCCTGCAGCCAGATGTCCTGGATCACCAGATTGGGCCGCCGGGCGCGTATCCCCTCCAGGGCCTCGTCCGAATTGGCGGCCTCGCGGGTGTTGTGCCCCTCGTCCTCGAGGATGCCGGCGATCAAGGCGCGGATATCGGCCTCGTCGTCGACGATCAGGATGTCATGCGCCATGGGTTACCGTGGTGTCGCCGTTTGCCTGAAACTGTTGCGGCTGTTCGGAGAGCGGGAAGACCAGCCCGATCCGCGCGCCTCCCCCTGGCGCATCCTCAAGATACAGATCACCGCCGTGGTCTTCCATGATCTTCTTGACGATGGCCAGCCCCAGGCCGGTGCCTTTGCTGCGCGTGGTGACGTAGGGTTCGGTCAGCCGCTCCCGGTTCTCGGTGGGCAGGCCCTTGCCGTTGTCCTCCACCGTCACCACCAGCCGTTCGTCCTGGGCGACGAGGCTGAGCGCCACCCGGCCGCGGGGCGCCTCGGGGTCGTCGCGGCCGTGGATGGCCTCCACCGCGTTCTTCAACAGGTTGGTCAGCGCCTGGCCGATCAGGCGGCCGTCGCACATCAACGGCACCTTGCCCTCGGGCAATTGGTGGACGAACTCCACGTCGGGATTGCCGGTCTTTTGCAGGAACACCGCCTGGCGGCAGATGTCGTTCAGGTCGTCCGGCTTGATCTGCGGCGCCGGCATGCGGGCGAAGGACGAGAACTCGTCCACCATGCGGCCGATGTCGCCCACCTGGCGGACGATGGTTTCCACCAGATTGACGTAGGTCTCAGGATCGTTCTGTATCTCTTTGAGATACTTGCGTTTCAGCCGCTCGGCCGAGAGCAGGATCGGGGTCAGTGGGTTCTTGATCTCGTGGGCGATGCGCCGCGCCACGTCGGACCAGGCCGCCTTGCGCTGGGCCGAGACCAGCTCGGTGATGTCGTCGAAGGTCACCACATAGCCGATGATTTCGGCTTCGAGCCGCTCGGCGGCGACGCGCACCAGCAGCATGCGGGCGCGGCCTCCCGGCGTGGACAGCCGCACCTCGCGCTGGATCAGCTTGTCGGGACGGCGGACCGCCTCGTCCAAAGGCTCGGCCAGATCGGGAATGACGTCCCGGATATCCCGGCCGACCTGTTCCTCGAGATTGATGCCGATCAGTTCGCCGGCCGAACGGTTGGGAAGATGGATGCGCCCGTCGGAATCCAGGCCGATGACCCCCGAGGTCACGCCGGCCAGCACCGTTTCGGTGAAGCGGCGACGCTCGTCCAGCTCGCGGTTGGCGTCCACCAGATCCTGGCGCTGGCTGGACAGCTGATGGGTCATGCGGTTGAAGGCGCGGGAGAGTACGCCGATCTCGTCGGCGGCATCCTCGGCGACGCGGGCGTCGAGATCGCCCGAGCGCACCTTCTCGGCGGCGTCGATCAGCCGGCCGATGGGAGTGGCGAGCTTCACCGCCATGGACAATCCGACCCAGATGGCGGTCAGCACGAGGAGCAGCGCCACCAGGGCGAAAATCAGCGAGAAGGCCTGTTCCAGGCCCGACAGGCGGCCTTCCAGGCGTTCGTACTGGGCCACCGCCTCGGAGGTCTTGGCCATGTGGCCGATCACCTTGGGATCGACGAAGCGGCCCACATAGAGGAAGGTGTCGCCGAACAGGCCCTGCAACTGCACCAGCGCCTTGACCCGGTCCTCACCCGACCCCGACAGCACCACCACGTCGCCGCCGCGCGCCTTGTCCAGCGCCCAGGCGGGAATCTGGTCGATGCTGGCTTCCACCGCGAAGATCAGGCCCGAGCGCGCCAGGATATTGCCGCGGGTGTCGAACACGATGGCCTCGGTCAGGCCGCGAATGGCCGCCTGGGTGCCGACGAACTGGCTGAAATGCTGAGGCGAACGCGACAGCAGCGGGCCTTCGCGGTTGATGTCGTTGGCCATGGCCAGGGCGTCGCCGCCGATGATGCGCTTGTGTTCCTCGAGATAGGCGTGTGCCACCTCCAGCGAGGCATGCAGCGCCGTGCGCACCCGGTCCGAGAACCAGCTTTCCACCCCGTACTTGAAGAAGGCGGTGGACCCCACGCTCATCAGCACCGAGGGCGTCACCGCCACCAGGGCGAACAGCATGATGAAGCGCAGATGCAGGCGCGAGCCGGAAGCGCCCCGCCGGCGGGCCTTCAGCACGTCCAGCACGCGGTAGCCCACCACGCCGCCCAGGGCGGCCAGCAGCACCCCGTCGGTAGCCAGCAGCGTCAGCACGATGCGGGGATCGGGACCGGTGGGACCGGCGCCGCCGCCGCCCATCACCCAGACGGTGGCGACGATGGCGGGAATCGAGGCGAAAGTCAGCCCATAGGCCAGGCGGCGGGCCAGATCGACCCGGCGCGCCCAGTGACGTATGCGGCGACCGAAGGCCATCTATTTCAGGCCGCGGCTGATCTGGATGTCCAGGTCCTTGATCTTCTTGCGGAGCGTATTGCGGTTGACGCCCAGCAGATGGGCGGCCTTGATCTGGTTGCCCCGCGTCGCTTCCAGCGCGATGGTCACCAGCGGGCGCTCCACCTCGCGGAGCACCCGGTCATAGACCCCGGCGGGCGGCAGGTTGTCGCCGTGATTGCCGAAATACTCGCGCAGATGCCGTTCCACCGTGGCCGACAGCCCCTCGCCCTCCACGCCGCCACTGATGGCATCGGCGTGGGGCGTGCCGCCCACCAGTTCCTGCTCGATGACCTCGATGCCGATCACTTCCTGGGAATAAAGCGCGGCCAGGCGGCGAACCAGATTCTCCAGCTCGCGTACGTTGCCGGGCCAGCGGTGCTTGCGCAGCCGGTCCATGGCCTGGCCATCGATGGTCTTGGCCGGCAGGCCTTCCGAGCCAGCCTGGGCCAGGAAGTGGCGGATCAGCTCGGGGATGTCCTCGGAGCGCTCGCGCAGCGGCGGCAGGCGGATGGGCACCACGTTCAGGCGGTAGAACAGATCCTCGCGGAACAGGCCCTGGCGGATCAGCTGGGTCAGGTCGCGATGGGTGGCGGCGACGATGCGCACATTGGCGCGGATGGGGGTGCGGCCGCCCACCGTGGTGTACTCGCCCTCCTGCAGCACGCGCAGCAGCCGGGTTTGGGCCTCGGGCGGCATGTCGCCGATCTCGTCCAGGAACAAGGTGCCGCCCTCGGCCTGTTCGAAGCGGCCGGCGGCCCGCTGGGTAGCGCCGGTGAAGGCGCCCTTCTCGTGGCCGAACAGCTCGCTCTCGATCAGCTCGCGCGGGATGGCCGCCATGTTGATGGCGACGAAGGGACCGTTGCGGCGCTTGCCGTAATCGTGCAGCGCGCGGGCCACCAGTTCCTTGCCGGTGCCCGATTCGCCGGTGATCATCACCGAGAGGTCCGTGCTCATCAGCCGGGCCAGGGTGCGGTAGATCTCCTGCATGGCCGGCGAGCGGCCGATGAGGGGCAGCTTCTCCTCGTCCTCGGCCCCCGCCGCCTCGGTCGGCGCGGCGCGCGGCGTCGAAAGCGCCCGGCCCACCACGTTGACCAGCTCCTTCAGGTCGAAGGGCTTGGGCAGGTATTCGAAGGCGCCGCGCTGGGTGGCCTTGACGGCGGTCAGCAGGGTGTTCTGGGCGCTCATGACGATGATGCGCAGCTCGGGCCGGATCTTCTTGATGCGCGGCAGCAGGTCCAGACCGCTTTCGTCGGGCATCACCACGTCGGTGATCACCAGATCGCCCTCGCCTTCCGACACCCAGCGCCACAGGGTCGAGGCATTGCCGGTGGTGCGCACCTCGTAGCCGGCGCGGCCCAGGGCCTGGGACAGCACCGTGCGGATGCCCCGGTCGTCGTCGGCCACCAGAATGGTGGCGGTGGTGGTGGTGGTCATGGTGTTCACTTGCCGTCCCCATCCTGGACCATGGGCAGCATCACCCGGAAGATGGTCCGCCTTGGCACGCTGTCGAATTCGATCACGCCGCCGTGGTCGCCGATGATCTTGGCCACCAGGGCGAGGCCCAGGCCGCTGCCCGACGTCTTGGTGGTGACGAAGGCGTCGAACAGGTTGGGCTTCAGGTCCTCGGCGATGCCGGAACCGTTGTCCTGGATGCTGACCACCAGCGGCAGGTGGCGCCGGGTCTCGCTGCCCGGCAGGGCCAGACGCACGCCGTGCTGGTAGCCGGTGGAGACGATGATCTCGCCCCCTTCCTCCGGCACCGCCTCGGCGGCGTTCTTCACCAGATTGAGGAACACCTGCACCAGCTGGTCGCGGTCGCCCAGCACCGGCGGCAGCGACGGGTCGTAATTCTCGATGACCCGCACATTGCGGGCGAATCCGGCCTCGGCGATGCGCCGCACGTGTTCCAGCACCCGGTGGATGTTGACGGCGCCGCGCTCCACGGTGGGATTGTCGGAGAAGGCCTCCATGCGGTCCACCAGGGCGACGATGCGGTCGGCCTCGTCGCAGATCAGCCGGGTCAGCACCCGGTCCTCTTCCCCGGCGTTCTGCTCCAGCAGCTGGGCGGCGCCGCGGATGCCCGACAACGGGTTCTTGACCTCGTGGGCCAGGATGGCCGCCATGGCGGACACCGAGCGCGCCGCGTTGCGGCTGGTCAGCTGCGCCCCGATCTTCAGCGCGATGGATTGCTCGTGCAGGCTGATCACCACGGCGCCGGCGGTCTCGATGATGGGCGAGACCTGCACGGTGACGGTGCGATGCCCGGTGCGCGGCGTGTCCAGGGTCACGCCATGCTCGGCCACCGAGATGTTGCCGTCGCGGGCCTGGGTCACCAGGGACAGGATGGGCGAATCGGGCGGCAGGAAATCGGTGGCCGGGTGACCGATCAGGTAGGCGGCGCCACAGGCGAACAGCTGCTCGGCCGAGCCGTTGGCGTAATGGATGCGGTTCTCGGAATCCAGCGCCAGCACGGCGGCGCCCAGCGCGCTCAGCACGGTGGCCGGGTCGAAGGTGGAACTGGACAGGCCGCGCTTCAGGGCCGCAACGATGGGGATCGGCATCAGGCGGCGGCCTTTTCCAGCAGGGGAGCGTAGAAGTCGGCGATGACCCGGCGCATGACCTCCGGGTCGTTGGTGCGGTTGATTTCGGCGCGGAACTCGGCCGAGCCCGGCAAGCCCTTGGAATACCAGCCCATATGCTTGCGCGCGATGCGCACGCCCGGTTCGGTGCCGTAATGGACCAGCATGGCATCCAGATGGCCCAGGATGATCTCCATCTGCTCGGGCAGCGTCGGGTCGGGGCGCCGCTCGCCGGTGGCCAAGTAATGGGCCACCTGCCCCGGCAGCCAGGGACGGCCATAAGTGCCGCGTCCGATCATCACGCCGTCGGCGCCCGACATTTCCAGCATGCGCACGGCGTCGTCGATGCTTTCCACGTCGCCGTTGCCGATCACCGGAATGGAGACGGTGCGCTTGACCTCGCCGATGAAGGCCCAGTCGGCCTGGCCGGTATACATCTGGTTGCGGGTGCGGCCGTGCACCGTGACCATGCGGATGCCGCATTCCTCGGCCACCCGGGCCAGGCTGGGAGCGTTGCGGCTGTTCATGTCCCAGCCGGTGCGCATCTTCAAGGTGACGGGAATGTCCACCGCCTTGACCACGGCGCTCATGATGCGGGCCGCCAGATTCTCGTTGCGCATCAGGGCCGAGCCGGCCTCGCCCTTCAGGGCCACCTTCTTCACCGGGCAGCCCATGTTGATGTCGATGATGGCGGCGCCCAGATCCTGGTTCAGCTTGGCGGCCTCGGCCATCACCTTGGGCTCGCAGCCGGCCAGTTGCACCGACATGGGGAATTCTTCCGCCGTGTGTTGGGCCATCTGCATGGTCTGGCGGTTCTGGCGGATCATGGCCTGGCTGGCGATCATCTCGGAGACGACCAGACCGGCCCCCAGGCGCTTGACCAGCCTGCGGTTGGGCATGTCGGTGACGCCGGCCATGGGCGCCAGGATGACCGGATTGTCCAGGGTCACCGAACCGATGGAGATAGACTTGCGCGTGATCTGTGCCATGGCTGCGTATTTATTATGCAGACGCGGCACAATGCAACGGCAAAAGCTGCCTGGAAAAAAAGCAGTTCAGTGCGTGACGAGGACCTGTGTCACGAACTTGACCCCGGGATAGGCCAGGGTGAGCAGCAGATAGGCCAGCAGCACCACGCGGGCGGCCACCCTGCCCCGCACGCCGCATACCCGGTGGCCGACCAGCAGCAGGCCGATCAGGGCGAAGGCCAGCAGCGACAACAGAGTCTTGTGCGACAGGACCAGCACCGCCCCGGTCTCGAAATACTGGGTGGCCATGCCGGTGGCGAGGCCCAGGCCCAGCACCGCTTCCGAGGCCAGCAGCAGGCGCCCGGCCAGGGTCTCGCCATCGGCGACGCTGGGCAGCATGCGGGTGAGCGTGGTGGGCGCCTTGTGCTTCAGGGCGCGTTCCTGCAGGAAGGTGGCGAGCGAGGCCACCGCCGCCAGGGTCAGCAGGGCATAGGTCAGAACCGAAACGACGATGTGCAGGTCCAGCCAGGCGGCGGGCACCTGCCCGCTGAGTGGCGGAGCGGCCTCCACCCACTGCACCAGCGAGGCCAGCAGGCCCAGCGCCGCCAGGAACGGCATCAGCAGCGGCGCCAGCCGCCAGCCTTGGGCGGTGGCGTGGGCCAGCACGGCGAACAGCGCGGCGGTGGCGGCGATGGACACCCACAGCGCCGCCGACAGGCTGGTCAGCCACTGGGCGCTCATCTGGGAATAGCCCCACAGCGCCGGCCCGGCGACCGCCAGGGCCAGGCACAGGCGGAACTGGGCGCTCCGCCCCTCGCCGGCGCGAAGGGCCACCAGCGCGGCGGGCAGCAGCGCCAACAGGGCGACGATGTTGAGGACCAGGGACGACATGGGCGGACTATATCATCCTTTGCGGCGGTGCAAAGGGGTGACAGCGAGCATCCTCGATCATGAAAAGCCCTCAATCGCCGGGCGCCGCCGGTGGCGGCTTGGCTCCCGCGCCATAAGGCGCGCGGCCCCTTGGGCCTAGCCGGCGCACAATGCGTGCGCCGGTATCAAGCCTTGGCAAGGAGGCATCCTCTCGCATAGTCTGTCGCCCCTATTTCCCAGGAGAGCGACGATGGCCAAGACGGTTGTGCTGGTGGTGGCGGCGGGGCGCGGGCGGCGGTTCGGCGGCGACCTGCCCAAGCAATACCACGACCTGGCCGGGCGCATGGTGCTGCGCCACACCCTGGCGGCCTTCGCCACCAATCCCGAAATCGGCGCGGTGCGTGCCGTCATCCATCCCGACGACCGCCAGCTCTACGACATGGCCGCCGCCGGCCTCAACCTGCTGGAACCCGTGCATGGCGGCGAGACCCGCCAGGACAGCGTGCGCCTCGGCCTGGACAGCCTGAAGGACCTCAACCCGGCCAAGGTGCTGATCCATGACGGCGCGCGCCCCTTCGTCGATCACGGTACCATCGGCCGGGTGATCCGGGCGCTGGACCGCCATCCCGGCGCCCTGCCGGTGATGCCGGTGGTCGATACCCTGAAGAAGGGCCTGGACGGCTTCGTCGCCGACACCGTCGACCGCTCGGCCCTGTTCCGCGCCCAGACCCCCCAGGGCTTCCGCTATGCCGAGATCCTTGCCGCCCATCACGCGGTCATCGGCAATGAGCTCACCGACGACGCCGCCGTGGCGGAAATGGCTGGGCTGGCGGTGGAACTGGTGGCGGGTTCGGAGGACAACGTCAAGATCACCTCGGCCGCCGACCTGGAGCGGGCGCGGCGCCTGTTCGACGGCGCCGGCGAGGTGCGCTCGGCCTCGGGCTACGACGTCCACCGTTTCGACCCGGCCAAGAAGTCCGTCTGGCTGTGCGGCATCGAGGTGCCCCACGAAGCCGGCCTGGAAGGCCATTCCGACGCCGACGTGGCGCTGCACGCGCTCACCGACGCGGTGCTGGGCGCCATCGCCGCCGGCGACATCGGCCACCACTTCCCGCCCACCGATCCCAAGTGGAAGGGCGCCGCCTCGGACCAGTTCCTGGCCCATGCCGGCTCGCTGGTCACCGCCAAGGGCGGGCGCATCGTCAACGTGGACATCACCATCATCTGCGAGCGCCCCAAGGTGGGGCCGCATCGGGCCGCCATGGTAGCGAAAGTGGCGGAAATTCTGGGCATCTCCCAGGACCGGGTCAGCGTCAAGGCCACCACCACCGAAGGCCTGGGCTTCACCGGCCGCAAGGAGGGAATCGCCGCCCAGGCCATGGCCTCGGTCTGGCTGCCACGCTAGCTCAGCCGCCCGTCTCGGTCCGGATCCAGTCCAGGTAGGCGGGATTGCCCGCCTCGATGGGCAGGGCCACCACGCAGGGACAGGCGTAGGAGTGCAATTCCCGCACCCGGGCGATGAGTGTGTCCACCAGTTCGCCGCGGGTCTTGCAGACCAGCACCGCTTCGGCCTCCTCGCAGACCTTGCCCTCCCACCAATAGACCGAGGTGGCGCCATCCAGCACGTTGGCGCAGGCGACCAGCCGCTCGCCCACCAGGGCGCGGGCCAGGGCGACAGCCGCCTCCCGGTCGGGGGCGGTGATGTAAATCATCTTTGTGGTCAAGGACTTGTCCCCCAAATGCCAGAAAAGCGGGGCGCGCCCTTTGGCCGGACGGGCGCGCCCCACGAGTCTGTGCAGGTCATCCCGGAAGAGGAGATCGAACCGGGAGCCCTCACCGGTCCGGTACCACGGCACCGCCAACCGATGTCACGCATATGTGAATTGGGTAAACGGATTTCGATACCCCCACGTGACAAATCTGCCCCCATTCAACTTCTTTCGCAGATGCCGGTCCCGGCAGATAGCATGCTTTCGATGAATTCGGCGGCCTGCTCGTTGCCCTCGGCCACACCAACCCGCTGTTCTGGAAGAGAAAACAACCTTTGAAGTTGCGTTTCCAGGTCGCTGAGCAAGTCCTCCAACGATACCGCCAGCGCCTTGGTGTGCGCCATCAGCCAGTCGTCCATGGCCGGAGATTCCGGCCAGTCGGGACGGGCCACGTACAGCACGGGCGTTCCCGACAGCCCGGCCTCGGAAAAGGTGCCGTAGCCCGGCTTGGTGACGATGACGTCGACCGAAGCCGCCAGATCGGAAAACGGCAGCCCCGCGACCGCCAGGGGCCGGATGTCGTCCCGGCCGGGCGGGCAATCCTGGGCGCTGATCCAGACCCAGCCCTCCAGCCGCGGCCATTTCGCCATGTCCAAATCGTGGTCGATGCCGCCGAAGGCCACCAGCCCGACCCTGCCCTGCCCCGCCATTTTCGCCAATTCCTCCCGGCGATTGCGGCCCCGCCGCGCCACCGTGCCGATGTCGACCACGTTGTCCAGGCTGGGCATGTCCATGGCCGGCGTGACCCGCAGGAAGGCTTGGGCCGAATTGTAGGACTCCCGCATCATGGACCACACGGAATCCGCTTCCGGCCGGTCGCCCAGGTAACGGCGGTAGATGTCGGCCCAGTTGAGCGAACTGAGCGCTACGGCCGGAATGCCGGCGCGGGCGGCGGCGGCCAGGGTGACGAAGGGCACGTTGGCCAGCACCGCGTCGGGCCGGGCATGGCGCAGCCGCTCCGCCTCGGCCTCGACCATCCGGTCGAAATCCGCAAGTACGTCACGATAGGCCGCCGCCGAGGCGTCGAGGTCCACCCTGGTGGCCGACAGCATCTTCAGCCCGAAATCGGGAATTTCGGCCACATAGTCGAAATCGGGGCCGTAGCGTTCCTCCAGGAACGTCCTCGGGACGGCGGTCTGGATGGTCAGGCGCAGATCGGGCCGCCGGCGGCGAAGGGCCGCGATCACCGGCGCGGTCATGGCGGCGTGGCCGTAGCCGTGAGGCGACAGGGCCAGCCAAAGATGTTTGGATGCGGATGGATGCGGCATGACCTGGAATGATCTGGAAGAGCGTTATGGCCACGCACCATATCCGTTTCCGTCTTGCCGCGCGAGCCCGGCCGGGTCTACCCTTTCACTCGCGCAACATTCGCTCCGACGTAAGGACAGCCGCCATGAATCTCGCCACCCGCTATCTCGGCCTCGACCTGAAGAATCCCCTGGTGGTGTCGGCATCGCCGTTGGCTCTGGACATCGGCAACTCACGCCGGCTCGAGGATTGCGGCGCGGCGGCCATCGTGCTGCCCTCCATCTTCCAAGAAGACATGGAGAACGAGATCGACGAGATCGAGCGCTTGGTCTGCGAGGGCAATTCCGAGGCGTTCTCGTACTTCCCCGCCAATATCAGCGCCAATGTGGGCCCTAAGAACTATCTCGACCTGATCCGCCGCACCAAGGAGGCGGTGGACATTCCGGTGATCGCCAGCCTGAACGGCACCACGCGGACCGGCTGGACCGATTACGCCACCCAGATTCAGCAGGCGGGCGCCAGCGCCATCGAGCTGAACGTCTACATGCTGCCCACCGACATGGACATGAGCGGCACCGAGGTGGAATCCCGCTACCTGGAAATTCTGGAAGACGTGAAGGCGGCGGTGTCGCTGCCCGTCTCCATGAAGCTCAGCCCCTATTTCAGCTCGGTGGGCAACATGGTGAAGGTGCTGGACCAGCACGGCGTCGACGGCGTGGTGCTGTTCAACCGCTTCTACCAGCCCGACATCGACTTGGAAGAGCTGAAGCTGGTTCGCGACCTCAAGCTCAGCCACAAGGGCGAGATCCGCCTGCCGCTGCTGTGGATCGCCACCCTGGCCGGCAAGATCAAGGCCTCCATCGCCGCCAGCTCCGGCGTGCAGACCGCCGCCGAGGTGGTGAAGTACCTGTTCGTCGGCGCCGACGTGGTGATGACCACCTCGGCCCTGATGCGCCACGGCGTCGATTACATGAAGACCCTGCACGACGGTCTGGTCGCCGAGCTTAAGGAGCGTGAAGCCGAATCCGTCGCCGACATCCGCGGCCGCATGAGCCGCGGC
This sequence comes from Magnetospirillum sp. XM-1, assembly GCF_001511835.1. Classification (NCBI taxonomy): domain Bacteria; kingdom Pseudomonadati; phylum Pseudomonadota; class Alphaproteobacteria; order Rhodospirillales; family Rhodospirillaceae; genus Magnetospirillum; species Magnetospirillum sp. XM-1. Next base: position 3,118,675 of record NZ_LN997848.1, on the reverse strand, counting down.
GCCACCAAGGATCTGGCCGCCTTCGACCGCGTCAACTATATCCGCATCCTCAGGGGCGGCGCCTACAACGCTTGATTTTATTGGATTACCGACGAAAAAGGCCCGGTCGTTTCGACCGGGCCTTTTGCATGGCGGCTATTCGGAATCAGATAAATTCAAAATATTGAATGTGACATTGGTCAATTATATAACGATGAGCACATGACCAATGACAGAGGATCCCCATGGCCGCCAATCTGACCTGCAAGACCGAATGCCGTATTCCCCGCATGGTCGGCTATGCCGCCATCGTGGTGGCCGGCGCGGTAATCGGCTCGACCGTTTTCGGCTGGGCGATCATCGCGCTCACCACCATTCTGCGCGACTGAGCGGTCACACCGAGAAGGCTTCGGGCGGCAATCCCGCCCGCGCCCGCTCGATCATGCGCTCGTAAGCCCGCTCCAGATCGCGGGTAAAGCTTTCATTGTCGAACAGGGGGAGCCGCCCACGCCCCTCCTCCAGGTGCCGGCGCAAATCGGCCAGACGTCCCGGATCATTGGCCAACGCCACCGCCATCTCGACGAAGGACGCCGGAGAACGGGTCACCAGATCCGGCAACCCGGCGGCCTGCAGCACGCTCGACGCCACCCGGCCGGGAAAGCTGCTTCCCTCGCAGGTCAGCAACGGCAATCCCATCCACAACGCATCCACGGCCGAGCCATGGGCGTTATAGGGCAGCGCGTCGAGGAACAGGTCAGCCAGACGATGACGGGCCAGATGGGCCTCGAACTCGACCCGGGGGGCAAAGACCAGACGGTCGGGATCGATCCCCGCCTTCCCCGCATGGCCGCGCAGCCGGTCACGGGTCGAATCGGCGCCATCGAGAAGCCACAGAACGCTCCCCGGAACCTTGGCCAGCACCTCCATCCACAGGGCGAAGGTGGACGGGGTGATCTTTTGATGGCCATGGAAGGCGCAGAACACCATGCCGTCTTCGGGCAGCCCCGCTTCGCTGCGGCCAGGGGCGGCCGGCGGCAGGGCGCGCGAGGAATCCGAGGGCAGATAGCAATGCGGCATCGAGACGATCCGCTCGGCGTAATATGGCTGCTCGGACGGCGGCAACACCACCGGATCGGCCACCAGGTAATCGGCGAAATCCGCCCCCAGGGTGCCGACATAGCCCAGGTAGCTGACCTGAACCGGCGCGGGACGCAGGGCCAGAAGGCCGGTGCGGTTGTACTGGGTATAGCCCGACAGGTTGATCAGGATGTCGATGCCGTCGGCCCGGATGCGGGAGGCCGCCTCGGCCAGGTCAAGCTCGGCGATGTCGGTGAAATGATCGACGGCGGCCATGGCCCGCCGGCGTTCGTCGCTGTCGTCGTCGGGACCGCAGGAATAGGCGTGCACGCTAAAGCGGCCGCGATCGTGACGCTCCAGCAGGTCGGTGACGATCTGGGCGCCCGGATGGCGACGGAAATCCGCTGACAGGTACCCCAGGCGGATCGGCCCGGCGGCGGCCGGAGCCGCCGGAGCCAGCCGCTCCGCCTTGGACAGCGTCTCGCGTTCCATTTCCGCCGCCCACAGCCGGGCGCAGGCCAGCTGTTCGGCCGGCGGCGTATCGAGCGACATGAAGACAAACGGGTCGACGCCTTCGACTCCGGCCTGGACCAGAGCACGCAGTTCCGCCTCATCCGCCGCCAGGTCGTCCCAATCGCACATCTGCCGGCGCAGATGCACCAATTCGCAGCGGGAATCGCCATCGTTCGGCAGCAACGCCACCGCCCGGCGGTAATCAGGCAGCGCGTCATCGAAACGACTGGCCGCAGTCAGCAGCTTGCCGCGATTGAGATGGGCCGCACCGTTGTCGGGCTGCAGTTCGATGGCCCGGGCGTACTTCTCCAGGGCCAGATCCACGTTGCCCATCCGCCGCAGGACGACGCCCATGTTGAGATAGGCCGAAACGTATTCGGGGTCGCGGGCAGTGGCCCGGTCATAGGCCTCGGCGGCTTCGGGAAGGCAGCCCAGGTCCTGCAGCGCCCGGCCGAGATTATAGGGGTAGAGCGCGTTATTGGCGTCCAGGTCCTCGGCCCGGCGGAAACAGTCCGCCGCGTCTTGGGTCCGGCCGAGCTGGGCCAGGGCCACGCCCTTGTCGGCATACACATCGGCGATGGCGGGTTCCAGGGCGATCAGCCGGTCCCAGGCCTCCAGTGCCTCCTCCCAGCGGCCGAGAGCCATGAGCAAGGCCCCCCGGTTGCCGTGGGCCTTGACCATGGCGGGAGAAACGGCCACCGCCCTGGCAAAGGCCTCCAGGGCGTCCTGGTCCTCACCGGCAGCCCGGTGGGCCAGGCCGAGATTGCACCATGCATCGGCATTGTCGGGCGCCAGGGCCAGCCCCTTGCGGAACTGTTCGATGGACTCCTGGTGGCGCCCCTGGGCGGAGTACAGCAATGCGAGACCGAAACGATGGTCGCCCACCGCCGGCTCCATCTCGCACAGCCGAACGAATTCGGCCTCGGCCTCCTTGGGACGCCCGGCGGCCTGCAGCACCAGGGCCAGGTTGCGGGCGATGCGGGTATCTTCCGGCACCAGACAGGAAGCCCGCTTCAGCAGATCCATGGATTCGCTGACGCGCCGGCTCTGGGCCATCAGCACGCCCAGCGCGTACATGGCTTCGGTGTGGTCGGGCCGGGCCGCCAGGACGCGACGATAGGAGGATTCCGCGTCGGCGAGCTTCCCCGCCCGGTGAGCCGCCTGGCCTTGGGCCAGAATATCCTCGATCATCGTATTTCCTCCCCTGGCGGAAAAACGGCCCGGCTCATCATCGTGAGCCGGGCCGTCGAACTTTGGTCGGAGCGACAGGATTCGAACCTGCGACCCCCAGTCCCCCAGACTGATGCGCTACCGGGCTGCGCTACGCTCCGACCACGGCGGCCGAGGCCACCGAAACCTGTGATCCCAGGCGGAAAACCGCCCCGGGAGGGGGAAGAACCGGCGGGGTGTGCCGGGAGAGGGGCGCACTATAGTCAGGCCGCCCGGCCAACGCAACCCAGTTCTTCAAGGATTTTAACGCGCCCGCAACAAGGCCCGCAATTGCTCCAGCTCGGCCAGGATATCCTCCAATTCGTGGCGCAGGCTGGAGCCGAGAGCCCCCTGCGCCACCGGAAGATTCCCGTCGCCGCCGACGATGGCGCGGATGACGTCATGGCGGACCTCGTCCTCCTCGACATGCATGTCGTCGATCTCGTCGTCCTCGTCATGCTCCTCGGGATGGTCGAGGCCGAGCGACAGCTCGGGCTCGGCGGCGCGGGCCGGCGCCGGGGCGTGGGCTTCCTTGGCCCCGCCCTCCTTCAACAGCTTCTGCACGCCCTTGATGGTGTAGCCTTCGCTGTAGAGCAGGTCGCGGATGCGGCGCAGCAGCGCCACGTCGTCGGGACGGTAATAGCGCCGCCCGCCGCCGCGCTTCAACGGCTTGACCTGGGGAAACTTGCCTTCCCAGAAGCGGAGGACGTGCTGGGGAACGTCGAGGTCGTCGGCGACCTCGCTGATGGTACGGAACGCCGCCTCGGACTTGCCGTTGCGCCGGGCCGCATTCTCTTCCCCGTCGTCGCCGGTCATTTGGTCCCGCTACGCTTGGCGGACATGCCGTCGTTGATCTTCTTCTTCAAAAGCTGCGAAGGCCGGAACACCAGCACGCGGCGCGGCGTGATGGGCACTTCCTCGCCGGTCTTGGGATTGCGGCCGATACGCTGGCCCTTGGAACGGACAGAGAAGCTGCCGAACGACGAAATCTTCACCGCGTCGCCCTTGGCCAGCGCGCCGGCGATCTCGTCCAGCACCGCTTCCAGCAGATCGGCGGATTCATTGCGCGACAGTCCCACCTCCTGGTAGACGGCCTCGCTCAGTTGCGCCCGCGTAATGGTCTTGTCTGTCATGACGCCCCAGCCGATGTAGGAATCCGAAAAGCTGGTGCGACCCTAGCCCCTTACGAGAAATCAGTCAATATCAGAGGGATGCGCGATGGCGTTGCAGCGGCCATGCAAGAGTATAGCAGGGCTTTATCGACAGAGCCTGGTCCCGATTCCGGGACTAGGCGGCTAGATGCGCACCAGGGCGGAACCCCAGGTGAATCCGCCGCCCATGGCTTCCAGCAGGACCAGCTGGCCGGGCTTGATCCGCCCGTCGCCCACCGCCTCGGTGAGGGCCAGGGGAATGGAGGCCGCCGAGGTGTTGGCGTGCTTTTCCACGGTCATCACCATCTTGTCGAGCGGGAAGCCCAGCTTCTTGGCGGTGCCTTCGATGATCCGGCGGTTGGCCTGGTGCGGCACCACCCAGTCGATGTCCGAGGCCTTGAGGTCGTTGGCGGACAGGGCTTCTCCCACCACCGAGGCGAGGTTGATCACCGCGTGGCGGAAGACCTCCTTGCCCTCCATGTGGACATGGCCCACGGTCTGGGTGCTGGACGGGCCGCCATCGACGTAGAGCAGGTCGTAATGGCTGCCGTCGGAATGGAGGTGGGTGGACAGGATGCCGCGATCGGCACTGCTGCCCTTGCCGCGATTGGCACGCAGCACCACGGCGCCGGCGCCGTCGCCGAACAGCACGCAGGTGGTGCGGTCGTTCCAGTCGAGAATGCGCGAGAAGGTTTCCGCCCCGATCACCAGGGCGGTCTGCACCTGGCCGGACTTGATGAAGTTGTCGGCCACCGACAAGGCGTAGACGAAGCCCGAGCACACCGCCTGGATGTCGAAGGCGGCGCCATGCTTCATGCCGATGCGCTGCTGAACCTTGGTGGCGGTGGCGGGAAAGGTGTTGTCGGGGGTGGCGGTGGCCAGCACGATCAGGTCCACGGCCGAGCCGGAAATGCCGGCGGCCTCAAGGGCGCGGATGGCGGCGTTGGTGGCCAGGTCCGAGGTGGTCTCGCCTTCGGCGGCGATGTGGCGCTGGCGGATGCCAGAACGCTCGACGATCCATTCGTCCGAGGTGTCCACCTGGGCGGCCAATTCGGCGTTGGTGACGCAACGGGCCGGCAGGTAGGAACCGCAGCCGACGATCTGGGAACGCACGATCATGATAAATCAGTTCCTCGTCACCGGGAGCCGGCGGCCAGTTGCGACAACGACGCCTCGGTCGGCTTCAGGCGGTCGAATTCCTTACGGATACGGTCATTGAAGCCATGGGTCACCAGTTCCACCGCCACGCCCACCGCATTGGCGAAGCCGAAGGCATCGGTGCCGCCGTGGCTCTTCACGGCGATGCCGTTCAGGCCCAGGAACATGGCGCCGTTGTAGCGGCGGGGATCGGTGCGGACCTTGACCTTGTTGATGGCGTGTCCGGCCAGGAGATAGCCGATCTTGGCCAGCAGCGAGCTCTTGAACGCTTCCTTGAGGAAGGTGGAATAGAGCTTCACCGTGCCTTCGGCGGTCTTGAGTGCGATGTTGCCGGTGAATCCGTCGGTCACCACCACGTCCACCGCGCCGCCGCAGATGTCGTTGCCCTCGACGAAGCCCCGGAAATCGATGGGAAGGTGATATTCCCGCAAGGTGGCGGCGGCGGCCTTGACCGCGTCGTTGCCCTTCATGTCCTCGGCGCCGACGTTCAGCAGGCCGATGGAGGGCTTCTCCAGCCCCAGCACATGGCGGGCGTAGACCTCGCCCATCACGGCGAACTCCACCAGATTGTTGGAGTTGCAGTCCACGTTGGCGCCCAGGTCGAGCATCAGGGTCTCGCCGCGGATGGTCGGGAACATGCCGGCGATGGCAGGGCGGTCGATACCCGGCAGTGTCCGCAGCACGAACTTGGACACCGCCATCAACGCGCCGGTATTGCCGGCCGAGACGATTCCCGCCGCCTCGCCCTTCTGCACGGCATCCACGGCCAGCCACATGCTGGACTTGCGCCCGGTGCGCAGCACCTGACTGGGCTTGGCCTCCATGGAGACCGCCTCGTCGGTGTGGTGGATGGTGCAGACGCCCCTGATCTCGGGGAAACGCGCCAGCAACGGCTCGAGCCGCGCCGAATCCCCGAACATCAGATAGCGAACATGGGGGAGGCGCTCGTGAGCCATGCGCACCCCTTCCACGACCATGTCGGGGGCGGCATCGCCCCCCATGGCGTCAATGGAAATGGTGACAGCAGCGCTCACCGACCCGCACTCCCCTGCCTGGCCAATAGAGGGTCGGCTTAGGCTTCCGCCTGGGCGACAACCTCACGGCCGTCATAGTGGCCGCACGAACCACAGACGTGGTGGGGCAGCTTCACTTCGCCGCAGTTCGGGCACTCGGCGCCGGTCACGTTGACCAGGGCGTGGTGAGCGCGACGCATGTCGCGGCGGGACTTGGAGGTCTTCTTCTTCGGAACGGCCATAATATCTACTCGCTTCAACCCGGAATGGGAAAGGGTGGTTTATTAGCCAAAAAGGCGACGGGTAGCAAGGGGATGCTGAACCCCCTCACCTTTTTTGTTTGAGCGAGGCCAGAACGGCGAAGGGATTCGCCTTGGGTTCCGGGGCCTCAGCCTTGTCCTCAGGCGCCTCGAACTCTGCCCCCGCCGCCCGCGGGAACGGATCGACGCCCAGCGAAAGATGCTCGACCATCACGGCCCCCAGGTCAATGGCGCCGTCGATGATGGGGTCGGGCGGATCGGCCTCGTGGAAGTCGATCTCGATCTCGTCGCCCTCCTCCTCGTCCTCGTCGCCGGGCGGGCCGAAGGTCATGGAGATCTCCTCGTCCACCAGGGTCTCCACCGGAGCCAGAGTAACACCGCAGGACTGCGTCACCTTGGCCGTCAACCGGCCGTTGACACGCACCATCCCCGTCTTTCCCAAGGGGGTGAGCTGAAATTCAGCGGACATTTCAGACACTTCGCGCAGATCGAGCCAGCGGGCGACCGCCTCTCTCTCGGCGGGGCCGGGCTCCACATGCAGGCGGCTGCCCCGGGCGGGAATCTTGTCCACCGCCACCGTGTGGCTGAACGGCATGCTTTCGTCGCTGGTCATGAGCCGCCCTCCGGGGCCTGAAACGCCACCTGCCCGGCCATCAGCGCGGCCGCCGTCTGTCCGGCCAGGAATTTGGACTGGGCGAGCAGATAGCCCGCCACACCTTCGACCGCCTCGGCGGCCACCTCGCCCTCCACGGTGCCATAGAGATTGCGGCGCAGGGCCTCGGCCAACCCGGCGCCGCCGGAATCCAGGGCGTCGTCATAGGCGGCGGCGCGGCCGTAGAAGGCGCGGGCCATCTGCTTGACCCTTTTGCCCACCGACATGTCGCTGACCCCCAGTTCGCGCAGATTCTGGTCCATATCGGCGAACATCAGGTCGAACAGCGTCTGGGCCACCTCGCGGGCCTCTTCTCCGCCCTCCTCGGCGGCCACCTGACGCAGGCGGCGCATGACCAGAAAGGCATGCAGCACGATCAGGTCGAACCGCCCGTCCAGGGTGTCGGGCACGGCGAAACGCAGGTAGAAATCGGCCAGGCGCGCCTGGTTGATCACAGCCACGTAAAGGTCGTGGGCGATCTGTTCGCGGCGCCGGCGCTCTTTGAATTTGCGAAAAGGCATTTCTGGGTTCCGAAGCCTCGCCCCGAATGGGGAGACGGCGTTGACAAGGCGGCGATGGGGGGTGCAATGTGCCCCCACATTGGCCAATCGGGCCGCCTGTCGTCAATGCCTCGGCGTCGTAGAGAATGAAAAAGACATCGTCTCCCCATCGTTCCCTCCTTGCCGCTTGCCTGATCGTGACGGCGACAGCCTGCTCGCCCATCATCGAGGTGCGCGGCAACAACCCTCAGCCCGAGCAACTGGCCCAGATCAAGGTCGGCACCAGCACGCGCGAGGATGTCCAGGCCCTGCTGGGAACACCGTCCAACATCACCCCGTTCGGCGAGGAAAGCTGGCACTACATCTCCGCCATCACCGAGCGCGAGGCGTTTTTCGAGCCTGAGGTCAAGGAACGCAAGGTGGTTACCGTGGTGTTCGACCGCGCCGGAACCGTGCGGGCCATCGACAATCGCGGCCTGGAGGACGGCAAGGACGTCGTCCCCGCCACCCGGGAAACCCCCACCGCCGGCAAGGAGCTGACCATCCTGCAGCAGCTGATGGGCAATGTGGGCCGCTTCTCCAAGTCGCCCGGCGACAAGAAGTAGCCTGAACCTTTCCAATCCATTGGATCTGTTGGGCTATCGCCCAAACCCATCCGGGGCCAATGCCCCGGACCCCGGGTCGCGCCAAGCGCTGTCCGGTTTAAATTTCCATGAGAGCGCCGAATGGCGGAGCCAATGCGGGTTTCATCTGGTCATGGAACACGGATGGACACGGATGCCGCTTCGCGGCCACGGATTATGGAAATTCCATATGGTCATTCTGGGGCAGGGTTGGGGAGGTAGCCGGAAACGAGAGCATTTCCGTGTTTATCCGTGAGCGGTGCGAAGCACCGCATCCGTGACATCCGTGTCTCATGACTCCACGTCTGCCGCCTTGAATCACAAAAAACCCCGGTCGTTTCCGACCGGGGTTTTCCGTTTGTCAGCCTGTTGCCGGCTGGTTGTCGGTCTTAGTGACCGGCGACCATGGCCAGCAGCAGGATGGCGACGATGTTGATGATCTTGATCATCGGGTTGACGGCGGGGCCGGCGGTGTCCTTGTAGGGATCGCCGACGGTGTCGCCGGTCACCGCCGCCTTGTGGGCGTCGGAACCCTTGCCACCATGATGGCCGTCTTCGATGTACTTCTTGGCGTTATCCCAAGCGCCGCCGCCCGAGGTCATCGAGATGGCGACGAACAGGCCGGTCACGATGGTGCCCAGCAGCATGGCGCCCATGGCGGTGAAGGCGGACTTCTGGTCGGCCACGGCCATGATCACGAAGTACAGGACAACCGGCGACAGTACGGGCAGCATCGAGGGGATGATCATCTCCTTGATGGCGGCCTTGGTCAGCATGTCCACGGCGCGACCGTAGTCGGGCTTGGCCTTGCCTTCCATGATGCCGGGGATTTCCTTGAACTGGCGACGGACTTCCACCACCACCGAACCGGCGGCGCGACCCACCGCCTGCATGCCCATGGCACCGAACAGGTAGGGCAGCAGACCGCCGAGGAACAGGCCGACGACCACGAAGGGATCTTCCAGGCTGAACGTGATGTTCAGCTTGGGGAAGTAGTGCTTCAGGTCCTCGGTGTAGGCGGCGAACAGCACCAGCGAGGCCAGACCGGCCGAGCCGATGGCGTAGCCCTTGGTGACGGCCTTGGTGGTGTTGCCGACGGCGTCGAGAGCGTCGGTGGTCTTGCGGACCTCCTTGGGCAGCTCGGCCATTTCGGCGATGCCGCCGGCGTTGTCGGTCACCGGACCATAGGCGTCCAGCGCGACGATCATGCCGGCCAGGGCCAGCATGGTGGTGGCGGCGATCGAGATGCCGAACAGGCCGGCGATCTTGTAGGTCACGATGATGGCGATGGAGATCACGATCACCGGCAGGGCGCAGGCTTCCATGGAAACCGCCAGACCCTGGATGACGTTGGTGCCGTGGCCGGTGGTCGAGGCCTGGGCCACCGACTTGACCGGACGGTAATCGGTACCGGTGTAGTACTCGGTGATCCACACCAGCAGGCCGGTGACGACCAGACCGATCATGGCGCAGATGAACAGGCCCATGCCGGTGATGGTCAGGCTGCCCGCCTGGAACTTGGCATCGAAGCCGCCCAGGGTGGTGTTGATGATCACGGCGATCAGCACGGCGGACAGGATGCCGGTGACGATCAGGCCCTTGTACAGAGCCTTCATGATGTTCATGCCGGCGTCCAGCTTCACGAAGAAGGTGCCGACGATGGAGGCGAAGATGCACACGCCGCAGATGACCAGCGGCAGCAGCATCATCTGCTCCTGGGCGACGCCCGTGAAGAAGATGGAGCCCAGCAGCATGGTGCCGACGACGGTCACGGCGTAGGTCTCGAACAGGTCGGCGGCCATGCCGGCGCAGTCGCCGACGTTGTCGCCCACGTTGTCGGCGATCACGGCCGGGTTGCGGGGGTCATCCTCGGGGATACCCGCTTCGACCTTGCCCACCAGATCGGCGCCCACGTCGGCGCCCTTGGTGAAGATGCCGCCGCCCAGACGGGCGAAGATGGAGATCAGCGAGGCGCCGAACGACAGGGCCACCAGGGCCTCGAGCAGGCCGCGCGGATCGATGCCGACGCTCTTCAGGATCATGTAGTAGCCGGCGACGCCGATCAGGCCGAGACCGACCACCAGCAGACCGGTGATGGCGCCCGACTTGAAGGCCACGTCCAGGGCCTGCTGCATGCCACCCGAACGGGCGGCCTCGGCGGTGCGGACGTTGGCGCGAACGGAAACGTTCATGCCCACGTAGCCGGCGACGCCCGAGAGCACCGAGCCGATGACGAAGCCGACGGCCTGATAGATGCCCAGGCGGGCGGCCAGGATGATGGCGACGACGACGCCGACCATGGCGATGGTGGTGTACTGCCGGTTCAGGTAGGCGGCGGCGCCTTCCTGCACGGCAGCGGCAATTTCCTGCATCCGGGCGGTGCCGGCCGAGGTCGCCATCACCGACTTGATGGCGTAGACCCCGTACAGCAGCGCCAGGACGCCGCATGCGATCACGAAGAGAGTGGTCATTGTGGTTCGAGTCCCCTGATGAATCTTCTTAACGCCGCGAGACCGCTTGAAGCCCAGCCACGGGGGCCAGGTCGAGAGGGGGCGACGGAAGCGTGGAGAAACTGCCAGAAGAACCTTGCGGATGCAATAAAATGCTCGCATCACGGTGATATTCTGGAATTATTGCGATGAAATTTCATCGTCCGGGGCAATTTCGGCACCGGCCATCCATCTTTACCCGGGTTCTCCCGCACCAATGGGCAGGGGCCGTTCGCCCTTGGGACTAGCCGAAGGGGTGGAAATTATTTCAGGTTGGGATTCTCGATGGCCACGTCCTTGACGTAGACTCCGCCCAGCGTCTTTTCCGCCGTCATGGTCAGCCGGCGGCGGATGGCGGGAACGTCCAGCGGCTGGCCTTCCTTCACCGTCAGCCCCAGATAGGTGATCATCTCGGCGAGATAGGCGTTCTGCAGGCGCGGCAAATTCTTGGCGACGATTTCCTTGTCCTTGGGATCGACCTGGAGGCGGACGATCATTTCGGCCTGCTTCTTGACCTCGCGATCCTGGATCACCGGCACGATCAGCAGGCCGAAATCCACGAAAACCGGCGGCGGCGGCGGCGGCGCGGCCGGCTCCTTGTTCATCATGGGTGCGGTGATGCCCAGCTTGGCCAACGGATCGATGCCCCAGAAGTACAGGCCGCCGATGACCGCGCCGATCAGCATCAGCAAGCCCACCACCATGAAGATCAACCGGACCAAAGACTATTCCCCCGCATGGAAGTGGCGCCAGCCACCCCGGCCAACGGCGATTTCCCCGCCATTCGCACCGATTACAGCGACCTTGCCCGCCTCGCCCTGGACCATGGTGCCGATGGGCGCGAGCGCGATGCCCAATTCGGCCGACAGACCGGCGACGGCCTGTTCCGCCCCGGACGGCGCGGTGAACAGCACCTCGTAATCATCGCCTCCCGCCAGCACCGAGGCAAGCAGGGACTCGTCGCGCGCCAAGACCCCGGCGGCGGCGGCCGACAGCGGCACCCTCGACGCCTCAATCCGCGCCGCCAGGCCCGACGCCCGGCACAGATGGCCTAAGTCCTGAACCAGGCCGTCGGACACGTCCATGGCGCCACGGGCCAGCCCCACCAGCCTGGGCCCGAGAGCGACCCGGGGCTGGGGCAGGCGATAGCGCCCGGCGAGAAACTCCAGATGGGGCACCGAAAGGCCGGGCAGTTCCCCGCGGATGGCCTTCAGCCCCAGGGCGCCGTCGCCGATGGAGCCCGAGACCCAGATGGTGTCGCCCTCCCCGGCCCCTGACCGTTTCAGCCCCCGCCCCGCCTCCACCCGCCCCAGGGCGGTGAGCGTCAGCGTCAGCGGCCCCGGCGTGGACACGGTGTCGCCCCCGATCAGGTGGACGCCGAACGCCCGGACGTCTTCGGCCAGCCCGGCGCCGAACCGGCGCAGCCAGTCCTGCTCCACGGTGCGGGGAAAGGCGGCGGACAGCATCAACAGCCGGGGCTCGGCGCCCTTGGCGGCCAAGTCGGACAGGTTCACCCGGATCAGCTTGCGCGCGACCAGATCGGGCGGGTCGTCGGGCAGGAAATGCACGCCCGCCACCATGGAATCCATGGTGGCGACGGTGTCGTAGCCGGGCTCGGCGGCAATGAAGGCGGCGTCGTCCTTGAGCCCCAGGGCTCCGGGATAACCGGCGGCCAGCGGAGCGAACAACTCGGCGATCAGGCCGAACTCGTCGGGCGCCCCGCCGCTCACCGTAGACCTCGGTCTCGGTGGGGGCGTTCCGCCCCGCGACGGATGAAGCCCGCTGGCTTCATCCTAGGCGCCCTTGTTCATCTCGCCGCCCCGAAGCGTCTGGGCGAGACGGTCGAGAACCGCGTTGACCAGTCCCGGTTCGGGACCGGAATAAAAGGCGTGGGCCACGTCCACCCATTCCGAGATGCAGACACGGGCCGGGGTCTGGGGCCGGGCCGACAATTCCCAGGCGCCGGCGCGGATGATGGCGCGCAGCACGGCTTCCAGCCGGTCGACGGTCCAGTCGGAAGACAGCGCCCGGCCCACATGGCCGTCGATGTCCTCCATCTGGGCGGACACGCCGCGCACCACCTGATTGAGCAGCGAGGAATCGGGATCGGCCATGCGGCCCTTGGGCTCGTTGGCGCGGCGGTCCTTGGCGTCCTGCAGGGCGCGCTCGGTATCGGTCCCGGTCATCTCCATCTGGTAGAGGACCTGGACGGCGGCCAGCCGGGCGGCGCTGCGCTTGGCAACCGAGGGGTTATTCGGCGCGGTATTCAAAGGCCCAGCTCCTTCTTGACCGCCATCATGCGCAGGCAGGCCCGGGCCGCCTGGCCGCCCAGGTTCTTGCGCGCCGGATCGGACCGCGCCAGGGCCTGGGCCTCGTTGTGGACGGTCAGCACGCCGTTGCCCAGGGCCAGGTCGTAGGCCATGGACAGATCGGCGATACCGCGCATGCACTCGGTGCCCACGTGGTGGTAATGGTCGGACTCGCCCCGGATGGCGCAGCCCAGGGTGACGAAACCGTCGTAGCGGGCGCCTTCGTTGCCCTGCTCGGCGGCGGTCAGCACCAGCTTCAGCGCGGCAGGCAACTCGAAGATGCCCGGCACCACCAGCAGGTCGTGCTCGATTCCGGCCTTGTCGAACTCGGCGCGCGCCCCGGCCAGCAGGCCGTCGGCGATATGATCGTAGAAGCGGGCCTCGATGATGAGAACCTTCGCCATTTTGGGACTCTCCTTACATAGCCCTCAGGCGCCGGGCGCTTCGCTTGGCTTTCGCGGCATAAGCCGCGGCGCCCCTTGGGCTTGCCTCCTCACTCTGTCCCCGCTTCGCGGAGCCAGCCTTCGTCGGGTACTGTTCAGCCGACCGGAATCGACCGCTGCTCCACCACCTTCATGCCATAGCCTTCCAGGCCGACGATGGAGCGCTTGGTATTGGACAGCAGAATCATTTCATGCACGCCGAGATCCAGCAGGATCTGGGCGCCGACGCCGTAATCGCGCAGCGCCGGAGCCGGCGGGCGGCGCTCGAGATGGGCGCGCACCATGTCGGACAGGCTGGTGGGGCGCGGCTCGCGGATCAGCACGATGACGCCGGAACCGTGGGCGGCGATCATTTCCATGGCGGAATGGAGCTCGCCGGCCTTGCCCGAACCCTGGTCGCCCAGCACGTCGTCCAGCACGTTGACGGCATGGACGCGGACCATCACCGGCCCCTCGGCGTTGAGGTCGCCCTTCACCAGGGCGATGTGCTCGGCATAGGCCACCGTGTTGGTGTAGACCATCATCTTCCAGTCGCCGCCCCACTTGGAATGGAACGGCGCCTCGACCTCGCGCGCCACGATCTTGTCGTTGCGGCGGCGATAGGCGATCAGGTCGGCGATGGTGGCGATCTTCAGGCCGTGATGCTGGGCGAACTTCACCAGATCGGGCATGCGGGCCATGGTGCCGTCGTCGTTCATGATCTCGCAGATCACGCCCGAGGGATTGAGACCGGCCAGACGCGAGATGTCCACGGCGGCCTCGGTATGGCCGGCGCGCACCAGCACGCCGCCGTCGCGGGCCATCAGCGGAAAGACGTGACCCGGCGTGACGATGTCGTAGCGGTTCTTCTCGGTGTCGATGGCCACCGCCACGGTGCGCGCCCGGTCGGCCGCCGAAATGCCGGTGGTGACGCCTTCGCGGGCCTCGATGGAGACGGTGAACGCGGTCTCCATGCGGGTGCCGTTGTCGGCGCTCATGGGCTTCAGGCCCAGATGCTCGCAGCGGCCCCGCGTCAGCGACAGGCAGATCAGGCCGCGCCCGAAGCGGGCCATGAAATTGATGGCGTCGGCGTTGGCCATCTCGGCCGGGATGACCAGATCGCCCTCGTTCTCGCGGTCCTCGTCGTCCACCAGGATGAACATGCGGCCCTGACGGGCCTCTTCGATGATGTCCTCGATGGACGAAAGGTAGGCGTGATATTCGGAAACCAAGGCGCTAGTCCTTTTGCAGAAGGCGCGCAACATAGCGCGCCAGCATGTCGATTTCCATATTCACCTCGTCGCCGGGACGATAGGTGCCAAAGGTGGTCACCGCCTGAGTATGGGGAATGACGTTGATGCCGAACCGGCGGCCGTCAACCTCGTTGACGGTGAGCGACACGCCGTCCAGCGCCACCGAGCCCTTGGGAGCGACGAAACAGGCCAGATCGGCCGGACTCTCGAAGACATAACGCTTGGATTCGTTCTCGGGGGTGATGCTCACCACCTTGGCGACGCCGTCCACGTGGCCCGATACGATGTGGCCGCCCAGTTCGTCGCCCACCTTCAACGCCCGCTCCAGATTGACCTTGGAGCCTTCGCGCCACGAGCCGAGCGTGGTCTTGGACAGGGTCTCGGCCGAGGCCTCCACCGCATGCCAGTCCGGCCCCACCTCGATGATGGTGAGACACACGCCGTTATGGGCGATGCTGGCGCCGATGGCGATGGTGCTGGTGTCGTAGCCGCTGGCGATCTCGAAGCGGGCCTCCCGCCCCTCGCCGCGAACGACACGGCGCACCACGCCGAGATCGGTGACGATGCCGGTGAACATGGATGACCTCTCTAGAGTCGAATATAGGTTTCCATCACGTCGTCGCCCATGGTGCGGACCTCGACGCGTTCGAAATGCGGGGTCTGGGCCAGGTGGTCGACGCCGAACGACACGGCGGCCGGCAGACCGTCGCCGCCCATCAGGCGGGGAGCGCGGAACCACACCAGGCGGTCCACCAGCCCGGCGCGCAGCAGGGCGGCCGAAAGATGGGCGCCGCCCTCCACCAGAACGCGGGTGACGCCGCTTTCGCCCAGCGCCTGCAGCGCCAGTTCCAGGTCGATGGCGCCGTCGGGACCGGACGAGACCTCGACCACGTCCACCCCGGCATCCTCAAAGGCCTCGCGGCGGTCGCTGTCGCAATCCTCGAGCGTCAGCAGCCAGGTGGGAACGTCGTTGGCGGTGGAGACCAGCCGGCTGGTCAGCGGCAGGCGCAGGCGCCCGTCCACCACCACGCGGACCGGCGAACGCTCCACCAGTCCGGGCAGGCGGCAGGTCAGGTCGGGATCGTCATGCAGCGCGGTGCCGCTGCCTACCATGATGGCGTCGGTCTCGGCGCGCAGCAGATGGGCCGCGGCCCGGGCCTGCTCGCCGGTGATCCAGCGGCTTTCGCCGCTGTGGGTGGCGATGCGGCCGTCAAGGGTCGTGGCCAGCTTCAGGGTGACCAGCGGCCGCCCGGTATTGATGCGCAGAAAGAAGCCGGCGTTCAGCTCGGCGGCCTCGGCGTGCAGCACGCCCTCGGTCACCGGTATGCCGGCGACCCGCAGGCGGTCGACGCCCTTGCCCGCCACCCGCGAATCGGGGTCCTGGACCGCCACCACCACCCTCGACACCCCGGCGGCGACCAGGGCGTCGGCGCAAGGAGCGGTCTTGCCGTGATGGGCGCAGGGTTCCAGGGTGACGTAGACCGTGGCGCCCTGGGCCGCCTTTCCGGCCATGGCCAGGGCCTCGGTCTCGGCATGGGGGCGTCCGCCGGGCTGGGTCCAGCCCCGGCCGACCACCCGGCCATCCTTCACGATGACGCAGCCCACCGCCGGATTGGGCCATACGGTGCCCAGGCCACGGCGGGCCAGCGCCAGGGCGGCCCGCATGTGCCCCAGGTCGATCTCTGCTTGAGTGCGATCAATCGTGGCGGCTGACAACCATCTTCCCCAGGAAATCCTCGAAGTCCTTGGCTTCGCGGAAGTTGCGGTACACCGAGGCGTAGCGGACATAGGCGACCTTGTCGAGGTCCATCAGCACCTCCATCACCAGTTCGCCGATGAACTTGGACGGAACCTCGTTCTCACCCATGCTTTCCAGGCGGCGATGGATGCCGTTGACGATGCGCTCGATCTGCTCGTCGTCCACCGGGCGCTTCCTGAGCGCGATGCGCAGCGACTTCAGCACCTTGTCGCGATCGAAGGGCGAGCGACCGCCGTCCTTCTTGATGACCACCAGGTCACGGATCTGCACCCGCTCGAAGGTGGTAAAGCGCGAACCGCATTCCGGGCACGAGCGCCGCCGCCGGATGGCCGAGTTATCCTCGGTCGGCCGCGAATCCTTCACCTGGGTATCGTCGTGACCGCAAAAGGGACACCGCATGATCTTTCCCCCCGGAATACGGCGGAGGCGGTCCTTGCCGCCTCCGTCCCTTGCTTGATTACTGGTAGATCGGGAAGCGCTTGCACAGCTCCGCCACCTCGGCCCGCGCCCGGGCCTCGGCCGCCGAGTTGTCCTCGGGGTTGGCGGCCAAACCGTCGAGGACGTCGCCGATCAGCTCGCCCACCTTCTTGAACTCCTCGACGCCGAAGCCGCGGGTCGTCGCCGCCGGAGTGCCCAGGCGCACGCCCGAGGTGATGGTCGGCTTCTCGGGATCGAAGGGAATGCCGTTCTTGTTGCAGGTCATGCCGGCATGCTCAAGGCTGGCCTCGGCGGCCTTGCCGGTCAGCTTCTTGGGCCGCAGGTCCACCAGCATCAGATGCGAATCGGTGCCGCCCGACACGATGTCCAGGCCGCGACGCACCAGGGTGTCGGCCAGGGCGCGGGCGTTGTCGACCACCTGCTTGGCGTAGAGCTTGAACTCGGGCTTCAGCGCCTCGCCGAAGGCCACCGCCTTGCCGGCGATGACATGCATCAGCGGACCGCCCTGGATGCCCGGGAAGATGGCCGAGTTGATCTTCTTGCCGATCTCGGCATCGTTGGACAGGATCATGCCGCCACGGGGCCCGCGCAGGGTCTTGTGGGTGGTGGTGGTCACCACATGGGCATGGGGCAGCGGATTGGGATACACGCCGCCCGCCACCAGGCCGGCGAAGTGCGCCATGTCCACCATGAAAAAGGCCCCGACCTCGTCGGCGATCTTGCGGAAGCGGGCGAAGTCGATGGTGCGCGGATAGGCCGAGCCGCCGGCGATGATCAGCTTCGGCTTGTGGGTGCGGGCCAGTTCCTCCACCTCGGCGAAGTCGATCTGGGCATCCTGCTTGCGCACGCCGTACTGCACGGCCTTGAACCACTTGCCCGACTGGTTGGGAGCGGCGCCGTGGGTCAGATGGCCGCCGGCGGCGAGGCTCATGCCCATGATGGTGTCGCCGGGCTGCAACAGCGCCATGAACACGCCCTGATTGGCCTGCGAGCCCGAGCTGGGCTGGACGTTGGCGTAGGTGCAGCCGAAGATCTGGCAGGCGCGCGAGATGGCCAGGCTTTCGGCGATGTCCACGAACTCGCAGCCGCCGTAATAGCGCTTGCCGGGATAGCCCTCGGCATACTTGTTGGTCATCACCGAGCCCTGGGCCTCGAGGACAGCGCGCGAGACGATGTTCTCGGAGGCGATCAGCTCGATCTGGTCCTGCTGGCGCTTCAGTTCCTTGGTGATGGCCGCGAAGACTTCGGGGTCACGCTCGGAAAGCGGGGTGCGGAAAAAGGCATCGGTGGGGGCGCTGGACATCGGGTCTCTTTCAGATGGCAACGGGTTGGTCAGGACATCTTGGCGACGCGCTTGGCGTGGCGGCCGCCCTCGAATTCGGTTTCGAGGAAAATCTTCAGGCAGTCGCGGGCCACCTCGGGGCCGGTGGTGCGCCCGCCCATCACCAGGACGTTGGCGTCATTGTGCTGGCGGCACATGCGCGCCCCGAAGGCGTCGTGGACCAGGGCGGCGCGGACATGGACGAAGCGGTTGGCGGCGATGGAAATGCCGATGCCGGTGCCGCACAGCAGCACGCCGCGCTCAACCCGGCCATCCTTCAGCGCCTCGGCCATCTTCACCGCGAAATCGGGATAGTCCACCGAATCGGGCCCGTCGGTTCCGAGATCAAGCACCGTCCACCCAGCCGAGGACAAGTCCTTGACCAGCAATTCCTTCATCTCGATGGCACCGTGATCACAGGCAACGGCAATGGTTTTCGCGCTCATCAACACCCTACCTCGGCGATCCTGGTTCGAAAGGGCTAGATACCATATGTCGGACCGTCTTGCCAATGCGCCACAAGCTTATGGGGCACGCCCGATAGCGACACAGCGCGGTGGCGAGGATTATCCCAATCGGATCATGTTTGGGCATAGCGGCAATAGAAACCCTGCCCTCTATACAGACTATGGGCGTAAACCCCCGTCCATCGGGATGATGATTATTGAAACTCATACCAACTCCAAGAACTCATTATTCACGAGATTCAATTTCCAATTGACAGTGAAATGCAGCCATGCGTTCATTGATTCAATTATGCCAACAAACTACGGTCGGACAGACAGATGAGCGACATCAACTCGGACAAGGCCAATCGTGACGACCTGCTGCGCATGGCCGTCGATGTAGTCGCCGCCTATGTGGGAAAGAATCCGGTGCCGGCTGGACAATTGCCGGAACTGATCAATACGGTCTACGGCTCGCTTTCATCCCTTGAAGGCGGCCAGCCGGAAGCAAAGTCCGAGGCGCCGAAGCCCGCCATCGCCGTCAAGAAGTCGGTCACCCCCGACTACATCATCTGTCTCGAGGACGGCAAGAAGTTGAAGATGCTGAAGCGGCATCTGCGCACCACCTACAACATGACCCCGGACGAGTACCGGATGAAGTGGGGCCTGCCGCCCGACTACCCCATGGTCGCCCCCAACTACGCCGCCCAGCGTTCGGACTTCGCCAAGAAGATCGGCCTGGGCCGCAAGGCCGGCGAAACCACCGACAAGCCGACCCGGCGCGGCCGCCGCTAGGCGTCATTGCCGCAGACATGCAAACGGCGCGGGCCCCAGGGCACCGCGCCGTTTTTGTTTCCACGCCCGCCGGCGATGGATGGTACGGGGCTCAGGCCTCGCCGATGGCGGCGAGGTAGAGGTCGAGGATCTGCTGCTCCTCTTCCCGCTCCTGGCGGTCGCGCTTCCGGAGCGCCACGATCTTGCGGATGATCTTGGTGTCGAAGCCCTGGCTCTTGCACTGGGCGTAGACATCCTTGATGTCGGCGGCCAGCGCCTTCTTTTCCTCTTCCAGCCGCTCGATGCGGTCGATGAACTGCCGCAGCGCCTCGGCCGCGATGCCGCCGATCTGGCTGGTGTTCTGGTCGTCGCTCATGGACAGGCTCCCTGCTGGAAATCGGCCCGAACCATAGCCAAGCGCGGATGCCGGTTCAAGCGGGGTGTTGCGACATGCTAATCTCAAACCGCGATGAGCCAGACTCATTGCGGTTTGAATAGGCCCAAGGGGTCGCGCCGCTTATGCGGCGGGAGCCAAGCCGCCACCGGCGGCGCCCGGCGATTGAGGGCGAAGATGCGCGGATCGATTTCGATCAGCGCATCTTGGTAAAAGGTAGGGCCATGCGATATCTGATGACCGCCATGCTTTTGTGCCTGTCGCTGGCCGCCTGCGGCAATTGCGAAATCAAGGGCAACAACGACCGCACCCGGGGCGGCTGTTCCGTCTTCAATACCGGATTCTAATAGATTTCGGCGCGGTACAGTCCGTCGTCGGCCAGGACGCCGCCCAGCACCCCGGCCAGGATGGCGGCCCAGCGGATGCAGCCGGCTTCGTCGGCCACCAGATCCTGGCGGATTTCGAACGAGACGTTGGGCAGTCCCGCCGCGCCGGCATGGGTATCGAGCGTGTAGTTGATCTCGCGGCCCGAATAGGGCTGGTTGTCGCCCACCACCAGATCGCCGCGCGCCCTCAAGGCCGCCAGCACCGGCGCCGCCATGCGCGGATCGCGGTTCCACAGCACGCCCACATGCCAACGGCGCGGCATCTGGCCCTTGATGCAAGGCGTGAAGCTGTGAATCGCCACCACCGCCGGCGGGCGGCCATGGCGCCACAGATGGGCGATGCGGTCGCCGATCTCGGTATGATAGGGCCAGAACCACGACCGGGCGCGATTGTCGGCCTCGGCTTCGTCCACGGCCTCGTTGCCCGGCACCCTCACCCCGCAGGTCCGGGCGGGAATGGAGGACGGGTCGCCGGGCTGCCGGTTGCAGTCGATGACCAGACGGCTGATTCCGGCCAGCACCGCCGGACAGCCCAGGGCCTCGGCCACCAGGGCGGCGACGCGGGCGGCGCCGATGTCCCAGGCCACATGGCTGATCCGTTCGGCCTTGCCCACGCCCAGATCGCCGAGACTGGCGGGAATGGCCGCCGAGGCATGGTCGCAGACCACCAGCGCCCGAGCGTCGGCGCGCCCATCGACGGTATGGAAGGCGACAGGGGTTCCGTGGGGGTCGGGAATGAACTTCAGCATGGCCAGGAGTATAACTTCAGAAATTCGAAAAAAAACGTTTCACGAGCTGTTGACAGCCCGCCCTGGTTTCCGTATTTTCCCGGCCTCGCGCTTGCGAACCCAAGTGACGTCGTTTCGGCGACAATTACGCTTTAGGAAGTCGGACCATGAAGATTCGTAACTCGCTGAAGTCGGCCAAGCTGCGCGACAAGAATTGCCGCATCGTTCGCCGCAAGGGCCGGGTCTACGTCATCAACAAGACGAACCCCCGCTTCAAGGCTCGCCAGGGCTAACGTCCGGCAGCCGGTCGGCGCCCTTACAGGCTCGGATCGAAGCAAACCGCGCTCCCCCACCGGGAGCGCGGTTTTCTTTTTACCATGTCGGCAGAACCTGTTGGCGGTCCTGCACCGTCTGGCCTTCGTCATGGCCGGGCTTGACCCGGCCATCCACGTCTTTCCGGCGGCATAGTGCCGGACGGCCCCGCGTGGATGCGCGGATGAAGTCCGCGCATGACGTCCATACCAGACGGCAAAACCTTGTAATCCTCCGCTGTTGGCGAGCCATATGGACCACCAACAGCCGGCGCAGACATGACCTTTTTTATTCTTCCTTCGTCATCCCGGCCTTGAGCCGGGACCCAGGGGGGAACGGCTCCCGCATCCCGAATAGCGCCTCGCACTTCCGGGATGACGACAAAGGAAAACGGCTATACCGCGGCCACCGCCTCGGCGGCTTCGTCGAAGGCGGCTTCCAGGGCGGGAAACACGGCCATCGCCCGGCCGAGGTCGGCGGCGGCGGCGGCGGCTTCGGCCTCGGCGCACAGCTTGGCGAAACGGAAAGCGCCGGCGCTGTTGCCCGCCCCCTTGGCCGAATGGGCCGCCTCGCGCGCCGCCAGGCAATCGCCGGCCTCGAGGGCGTCGCCCAGATCGGCCACCAGCGGCCGGGTGGTGTCCACGAACAGGGCCAGCAGATCGCGCACCTCGTCACCGATATCGCCGAAGATCTGGCGCATGGGTGTGAGGTCGAGGACCGGCGGCAGGTTCGGATCGTCGGCGATGACCAGCGGGGCGATCCCGCCGGAGAGCGAGGCGGGCCGCGGCCCCTCCGAACGCCGCTGGCGCAATCCGACCGCCACGGGCAGCAGGCGGCGGATGGTGGCGTCCAGCTGGGCCAGGTCGATGGGCTTGGCCAGGAAGGCGTTCATGCCGCAATCCAGGCAACGCCGCGCCGTGCCGGCCAGGGCGTCAGCGGTCAGCGCCACGATGGGCAATTGGTGTCCGGTCTCCATCTCCCATTCGCGGATACGCTGGGTCAGCTCGTAGCCGTCCATCTCGGGCATGTGGCAATCGGTCAGCAGCAGGCCGTAATCGCGGATCTGCATGCGCTCCCACGCCTCGGCGCCATTGCCCACCACCTCGATGGCATAGCCCAGACGCTCCATCAGGTGGCGGATCACCACCTTGTTGGTGGGGTTGTCCTCGGCGACCAGGATCAGGGCGCCGGCGCTCGCGGCCTCCTCCATGGACGGCGGCAGCCATCCCTCCTCGATCCCCTCGCTTTCCGCGGAATCGTCCTCGGCCGAGGCGCGGCCCACCGCCGCCGCGACGCTCCGCCACAACTGGCGGCGACGCACCGGCTTGGGCAGGGCGGCGAACAGGCCGGCGGCCTTGACCTCGGCGGCGACGCTGGCAAAGGTGTCCTGGGCCACCAGCATGATCACCTTCAGATCCAGGTCCGACCCGGCGGCGGTCATCAGGGCGCCGGCCACGCCCATGCGCAGGCGGAAGTCCTGGCCGCCGTCCAGAACGGCGACGTCGTAGGTCCAGCCGGCCAGGGCGGCGGCGCGCACGGCGGCCACCGCGCTCTCGACCCCGACCACGACCGCCACCTGGGCGCCGAGATGGCCGAGATACTGGCGCAGGCATTCCGCCGCCACCGGTCCTTCGGCCATGACCAGGACGGCGATGCCCGACAGGTCCGGCCCGATCTCCATGGCGGCTTCGGCCAGGGCGGGCTGCAGCGGCACCTGGAACCAGAAGGTGGAGCCCTGGCCGATATTGCTGCGCACCCCGATGTCGCCCTCCATCATGGCCACCAGACGGCGGCAGATGGACAGGCCCAGCCCGGTGCCGCCATAGCGCCGGGAAATGGTGATGTCGGCCTGCATGAAAGGTTCGAACAGACGGGCCTGCTGCTCGGAATCCAGGCCGATGCCGGTGTCGGCGATGGAGAATTCCAGGCGCAGCGGGCGTTCGCGCGGATCGACCGCCCGCACCGAGATGCGCACATACCCCTTGTCGGTGAACTTGATGGCGTTGCCGGCCAGATTGGTGATGATCTGGCGCAAACGCACCGGGTCGCCCACCATCCGGTCGGTGAGGGTGGGATCGACGAAGGTGATCAGGCTGATGCCCTTTTCCTGGGCGCGGATGGTCAGCAGGTCGGCCACCCCTTCCACCAGATCGGCCACCGACAGCTCCACCAGCTCCAACTGCAGCTTGCCGGCCTCGATCTTGGAGAAGTCCAGGATGTCGTTGATGATGGTGAGCAGCGCGGTGGCGGAATCGCGGATGACCCGGGCCATTTCCCGCTGTTCGGCGGGCAGCGGCATGTCTTCCAGCAGATGGGCCATGGTCAGCACCCCGTTCATGGGGGTACGGATTTCATGGCTCATGGTGGCGAGGAACAGGGACTTGGCCTGACTGGCCTCCTCGGCCACCTTCTTGGCCTCGGCCAGGGCGGCTTCCTCCTCCTTGTGCCGGGTGATGTCGGTGGACGAGGCGATCACCGCTGGCTCGCCGTCCATCTCGATCTCGGCGGCCGACAGCATGGCCCAGAACTCGTGGCCGTCGCTGGCCCGCATGCGGCATTCGAAACCGCCGACGAAGCCGCGCTTCCTCACCAGTTCCACCAGCCGGTTCCGGTTTTCCGGATCGGCGTAGCACGACGTCACCGTGGTGCCCAGGGCGCGGGACTTGGGCACCCGGTACAGCTCGGACCAGCGAGGATTGACCAGCAAGATGGCGTTGTCCGACACCCGCGAGATGGCGAGAGCCAGCGGCGAGGTGTCGAGGATGCGGCGCAGGCGGCGCTCGCTTTCGATCAGCGCCTCGGACGATTCCTGCAGCTTGGCCATGGCGTCGCGGAACACCGCCAGTTCGGCGGCCATGTCGGTGATCTCGTCGTTGCCCTCGCCGGGAATGGGGGCCTGGAAATCCCCCTCTGCGATAGCGTGCATGGAGGACGCCAGACCGGCCAGACGCGCCACCACGCTGCGCCCCAGATAGAGCCAGATGAACAGCAGCGGCCCGAAGAAGGTCAGCATGGCCACCACCAGCATGGTGGTCCGGCCGCTGGACACCGCGGCTTCGGTGCGGCGCTCGTTCTCGGCGGCCTCGGCCTCGGCCGCCGAGACGAGGCGGCCCACCGAGGACGAGGTGCGGGCCACCAGATCCCTGCCCTCGTCGTTGGCGGCGGCAAGACGCACGATGGTCAGCATCTGAAGCGTGCGCAGCTCGAAGACGTTTTCCGGCCCCGTCCCCAAAGCGAGGACGCGCCGCGTCAACTCGCGGGTCCGCTGGGCCCTGGCGCCCGAGCCGTCCACCAACTCGGCCAGGGAGCGCACCTGCTCCTCATAGGCGCCGCGCAGGTCGCCGACCTTTTCCAGGGTGCCGGCCACCACCGCCTCGCGCAGGAAGTTGGAGGCCAGCACCACGGTGGCCAGGGCCGGGTCGCCGGCCAGACCGCCCATGGCGCGGTGAACCTCCACGTCGAGCTGGCTGATGATCTCGGCCTGGGCCCGGCTGCGCTCGGCCAGCTGCAGCCGCTTATCCACTAAGATGTTGCGGTCCACCACGTTGTCGGCGAAGGCGGCGATCATGGAGCGCAGTTCCTCGACCCGGCCGGTGTCGCCGATGGAGCCCGCCAGATGATCGACCAGGGCCAGCAGACGCTCGGTCTGCTGCTGCAGGGCGACGAAATTGCTCTGGCGCTGGAACTGGGATTGCGAGCCGTCCAACGCCGGAGCCGCCGCCGCCAGCCGCGCCGTGGCCTCGGACAGCTTCAGCGCGTTGGACAGCGACGGCAGGTTGGTGCGCGTCACCGCCGCCAGCAGGCGCTCGATCTCGGAATAGCTGAACCAGGTGAGCAGGCTGGCGACCATGATCATGCCGGCCACGGTGCCGACGGCCACCACCAGCTTAGCCCGGATGCCGAATCGCCAGCGGCCGCCGGACCACTTGTCCTGCGCCGTGTCCCTGTCGTCGGCTGACACCCCCGGCACGCGCCGCTCTCCCCCTTGAAACCCGGCGAACATCATGCCCCAGACAACACCGGCATGGAAAGCCGCTAGGCGGCAATGCTAGTCTGCCGCGTCATGAAAGCGCCGAAGAAGAAGACCAAGCCCGCCGATCCCGCCCTCCTCCTGGCCGAGGCCCTGCGTCTGGCCCAAGGCCAATTGCTGGAAGAGGCCACCGCAATCCTGGAACAGGCCGACGGCCATCCCGAATGCGACTACCGCCGCGCCGGGTTGCTGCTGGCCCGTGGGCGCGCCGCCGAGGCCGAGGCGCTGTTCCGCCGGGTGCTGACGGCGGTGCCCGGCCATCTCGACACCATGGTGGGGCTGGCCGGCGCCCTGGTCGAACAGGGCCGCGCCGCCGAGGCCGTGCCGCTGCTGGAACCCGCCGCCGCCATCCAGCCGCAATCGGGCCGCATCCAATACCTGATGGGCATCGCACTGGACGAGGCCGGACGGGCCGAGGCCGCCCTCCCCCATCTGGCCAAGGCCCGCGCCCTGGTCATCGCCCCGGCCGAGCGGCGCCAGCTGGTGCCCTACGAGCTGTACGTCCAGCTAAGCCGCCGCTGCAACCTGCGCTGCACCATGTGCGGCTGGGAGATCTGGAAGGACAATTCCGGCTTCATGGAGGACGAGGTCTTCGAGCGGGTCATCGCCGAAGGCAAGGCGTGCGGCATCACCACCATGCACATCCTGGCCGGCCAGGGCGAGCCGTTCCTTCATCCCCGGGTGTTCGAGATGCTGGAACGCGCCGTGGCCGAGGGGTTCCAGGTGGGCATCGTCACCAACGGCACGCCCTTCACCCCCGACAAGATCGCCCGGCTGGCCAAGGTTGGACTGGCCTATCTGCAATTCTCGTTCGCCGGCTGGGACGCCGAAAGCTACGAGGGCGTCTATGTGGGCTCGAAGTTCGAACGCACGCTCGCCAATCTCAAGGCCATCCACAAGGCGCTGAAGGGCACGCCCACCCGCTTCGCCGTCAAGGCGGTGGCGCTGGGCGAGTGGGAAGAGAACCTGCGCAAGACCAAGGCCTTCCTCGCCTCGCACGGCATCACCGACGTGTGGACGGTGCCGGCCAACAATTTCGGCGGCACGGTCCAGTGCGGCACCTTCAACGAGCGCCACGGCATCTGGTCGCTCAAGGAGATCGGGCACCACCGGCTGATGCCGTGTCGCCTGTTCCTCAAGGCGGTGGGCGTGTTCTGCGACGGCACCGTCACCGCCTGCGGCTGCTATGATTCCAACGCCCAGCTGAAGATCGGCAACATCATGGAGCAGGGCCTGGGCGCCATCCGCCGGGGCCCGGCCTATGGCGCCATCCTGAACGCCTTCCGCAAAGGCGACGTCAGCCAGATTCCCATGTGCGGCAAGTGCGACGATCCCTTCGGCTGATCTGGCCGAAGGGCAGACCCCCGTGCGGACTCAGACCACGCCGCTGGGCGGCATGGGCAGGGTGAAGCAGAAGGTCGAGCCGCTGGTGCCGTCGGATTCCACCCAGATGCGCCCGCCCGCCGCCTCGACGATCTTGCGGGCGATGGCCAGCCCGATGCCGGTACCGGCGTAGGACGTGCCGGAATGCAGGCGCTCCAGCGCCACGAACACCCGCTCGTGATAGCTGGAATCGATGCCGATGCCGTTGTCCTCGACCCGGAACAGCCATCCATCCACATGAGATTGGGCGCCGACCGACAGGCGCAGCGGCCGCTCGCCATGACGGAAGCGAACCGCGTTCTCGATCAGGATCTCGAACAGGTCGTCGAGGTATTTCTGGGGAACGCCGACCCGGGGCAGCATGCCCCTCGCCACCTCCACCGGACCGACCACCTCAACGTTGACGAAGCGGTTGACCGCCGCGGCCAGGGCCGATTCCGAAGACGCCGTGCCGCCGGCCACCGGCTGGCGCTCGATGGCGAGATAGGCCTGGACGTCGCGCAGCATCTCCACCAGCCGCTTGGCGGCGTTGATGATGAGTTCGGCCGGCTGCTGGGCGCCGGATTCGGGGATGTCCTCGATCCTTTGCAGCAGCACCTGGGCCTGCAGCCGCATCTGGCGGGCCGGCTCCTGCAGATGGTGGGCCAGGACGAAGGAGAACCGCTCCAGGTCCTCGCTGTAATGGGCCACGTCGTCATAGGCCTTGGCGAGCGCGGCGCGCGCCTCCTCCTGCTGGGTGATGTCGCGCTGCACGCCCACCCAATGGGTCACCACGCCTTGGGCGCCCCGCACCGGCGACAGCGACAGCTGATTCCAGAAGAAAGTCCCATCCGCCCGCTGGTTGCGCAGGACCACCGACACCGGTTCGCCCTCGGCCAGGGCGGCGCGGATGTCGTCCAGTCCCTCCTGGGTCGGGTCGAATTCATGCAGGAAGCGGGCGTTCTGGCCTAGCGCGGTCTGGGCGGAATAGCCGGTAATCCGCTCGAAGGCGGGATTGACGTAGATGAGCGGCAAGTCCCTGGCGCCGGCATCAGCGATGGTCACCCCGTTGGACACGTTGGACAGCACCATGTCCGACAGCCGCAGCCGGGCCTCGTCGCGGCCACGGTTGCGCAGCACGATGGCCATGGCCGCCGTCAGCCCCAGGACGATCAGCGTGACGGTCGCCACCGGCCAGGCGATGGTCTCGACGCTGTGCCTCCAGCTCTGCAGGGCGGTATCCAGGGAAATCCCCACGCTGATCACCAGCGGCCAGGACAAGGTGGTGCGGTAGCTGGTGATCCAGGTGACGCCGTCACCGCCCGGCCCCGTGAAGGTCCCCATCTCCGAGTCCTTGAGGTGACGGGTGAACAGTGGATTGTCCCGGCCGATCTCCTGGTGAACGTCGTTGCCCCCCCCTGCTCCGGCCAGCATCAGGCCGTCGAAGCGCCACAGATGGGTATGGGCCCCCGATTCGGCCTCGATCCCCTGAAAGCTGGCGATGAAATACTCGGGATTAAGCGCGCCGATCACCAACCCCAACACCGAGCCGTCCGCCGCCCGGATGGCGCGGCTGACCGGTATGCTCTTGAGCCCCGACGCCCGGCCGCCTCCACCGATGAAGCGTCCGTCGATGGGCACGCCGACCACCAGGGGACGCGGCAGGCGGGCATGCTCGGCCAGCAGGGCGGCCACGTCGAGCGTGCGGCCGTCGGCCTGGCCGGCCGAATCAAACAGAACGGCGCCATCCACCCGCACCACCAGAATCTGGCGCAGATAAGGAATGAAGGTCAGGCGCTGGACGACCGCCGCCCCCAGATCGGGACGAGGCCCCGCCAACCCTTGCTCGGAGGCCAGTTCGGCGACCGAAGCCAAAGTGACGTCCACCGAATTGATGGAACGCTCCACCGATTCCGTCAGGCTGCGCGCCAGATTGCGCGTCACCGCCTCGGCACCGCTGATGGCCTCCTGCCGCCCGGCCCAGAGGCCGAGCGTGGTGGCGACGGCCACCAGAAGCGCCATGCCGATGCCGAAAATCACCACGGCGGCGATCAGCCGGCGCGAGAACACCGGCTGTACCTGCACGCTGCCCAGCACCACCGGAGCACGCTGGGATGGGGACAAAACCTCGGATTCTTTCGGGCTGGCTTGCATGACTTAGGTGAAATAGCATAATACGTCCGTATCTGGAGGACAAAAATGCATAGCCTGATCCGTCTTTTCGCCATTCTTTCCGCGTTCTTCCTGGCAAGTCAGGTCATCGCGGCTCCGGCCGGCGGCAGGCTTGCAAAGATCCGTCAGAGCGGCGAGGTCAGGGTCTGCATCTGGCCCGACTACTATTCCATCTCGTACCGCAACACCCGCACCGGCAAGCTGGAGGGCATCGACATCGACATGGCCGGGGAACTGGCGAAGGACCTGGGGGTACAGGTGCGCTTCGTGGATTCCTCGTTCAAGACCCTGATCGACGACCTGCTGTCGGACAAGTGCGACATTTCCATGCATGCGGTGGCCATCACTCCGCCGCGCCAGGAGAAGCTGGCCTTCACCCGCCCCCATCTGCGCAGCGGCATCGTCGCCATCACCACCAAGACCCATCCGGTGATCAAGGAATGGAGCGACATCGACCGCGACGGCATCGTCGTGGCGGCGGCCACCGGTACCTTCATGGTGGACGTGATGAAGTCCGAGTTGAAGCAGGCCCGCCTGCTCGAGGTCGCCACCCCCGAAGCCCGCGAGCAGGAAGTGATGAGCGGCCGCGCCGACCTGTTCGTCACCGACTACCCCTTCAGCCGCAAGATGCTGGCCCGCCACGACTGGGCCAAGCTGCTGACGCCGCCCAAGCCGCTGGCACCCAGCCCCTACGCCTACGCCATGGCGCCGGGCGACGCCGAATGGCTGGACACGGTGGATTCCTTCGTGGCCCGCACCAAGGCCGACGGCCGCCTGATGGCCGCCGCCCGCGCCAACGGCCTGGAAGCCATTGTCGAACTCAAATAGCGACAGCGCCTAAAGAACGATATTGGCCTTCCCCAGGCGCTCGACCAGCTCGATCTCGGCCTCGGGCGGCAAGGCCGTCAGCGGCGGGCGCGTCCGCCGCCAGCCGTAATCGCCGGTCCGCCGCGCCGTCAGCGCTTTCAGCGCGGCGATCAGCGGCATTCCCTCCATGATGGCGCGGAAGTTGTCCATGTCCTTCTGCAGCGCCTCGGCCTCGGGCTCGCGCCAGCGCCGCCACAGATCCAGCATGGCCGGGCCGTGGATATTGGCGTTGGCGCTGATGCAGCCCGCGCCGCCGGCCCGCATCACGGGCAAGATCAGCCGTTCGGTTCCGGCGAACACCTTGAAGCCCGGATACGCCCGGCACATGCTCTCCATATTGGCGAAATCGCCGGATGAATCCTTGATGCCCGCCACGATGCCGGGATAGGCGGCCAGCAGCCGCTCGATCAGGGCATGGGTGATGGGGACCTGGCTCTGCTGGGGAAAATGGTAGAGATAGACCTTAAGACGCGGGTCGCCCACCCGCTGGATCACCTCGGAGAAGGCCGCGAACAGCCCATCCTCGCTGGGGTTCTTGTAGTAGAAGGGCGGCAGCATCAGCACCCCGCCGCAACCGGCCTCGACGGCATAGCGGGTCAGCGCGACCGAGTCCGACAGGGCGCAGCACCCGGTTCCCGGCATCATGCGCCCCATCTCCAGCCCGGCGGCGCCCAGGGCGTCCAGCAGTTCGGCCTTTTCCGGCACGCTGAGCGAGTTGCCTTCGCTGGTGGTGCCGAACGGCGCCAATCCCAGACCTTGCTCCATCAGGTGCCCGGCCAGTTGGACGAAGCGCTCGGAATCGGGCACCAGTTCGGCGTCGTAGGGCGTCAGAATGGGGGCGAGAACGCCGCCAAGCGCGTCGGGATTGCTCATGGTCGCCTTCCGCTGTCTACTGGTGTGACCATTGAGCCCGGAAAGGGAAAGAGAGTCCAGTGAGCAGCATCCTGCGACGCATGTTCGAAGCGGCGGTCGAAGCGGCCCGGCCCTCGGTCTGCCTGCCGCCCTTCCTGCCCGCCCCGCCCGCCGGAAGAACCCTGGTGATCGGCGCCGGCAAGGCCGCCGCCGCCATGGCGCGTACCGTCGAGGACCATTGGCCGGGCCCGCTGTCCGGGCTGGTGGTCACCCGCTACGGCCATCTGGTGCCCACCCGGCGCATCGAGGTGGCCGAGGCCGCCCACCCGGTGCCCGACGCGGCCGGCGAGAACGCGGCGGGACGCATGATCAAACTGCTGAAGGGTCTCGGCCCCGACGATCTGGTGCTGTGCCTGATCTCGGGCGGCGGTTCGGCCCTGCTGGCCCGCCCGGCCCCGGGAATCCCCCTGGCGGAGAAGCAGGCCCTGACCGGCGCTCTGTTGCGCTCGGGCGCCGCCATCGGCGAGATCAACTGCGTGCGCAAGCATCTCTCGGCGGTCAAGGGTGGGCGCCTCGCCGCCCTGGCCGCCCCGGCCCGGCTGGTGACGCTGGCCATTTCCGACGTGCCCGGCGACGATCCTTCGGTGATCGCGTCGGGCCCTACCGTGGCCGATCCCACCACCCTGGCCGAGGCGCGCTCCGTGCTCGCCAAGTACGGCATCACCCCCTCGCCCGCCATCGCGGCGCGGCTGAACGATCCGGCCGCCGAGACACCCAAGGAGTTGCCGGGCAGTGAATACCGCCTGGTCGCCACGCCGCAGCGATCGCTGGAGGCCGCCGCCCTGGTGGCGGCGCGCGCCGGCCTTTATCCGCTGCTGCTGGGCGATTGCCTGGAGGGCGAGGCCCGCGAGATGGCCAAGGTGATGGCCGGCATGGTCAAATCCATCCGCGCCCACCAGCAGCCGGCCCCCGGCCCGGCGGTGATCCTGTCAGGCGGCGAGGCCACCGTCACCCTGCGCGGCCCAGGCAAGGGCGGCCCCAACGCCGAATTCGCCCTGGCCCTGGCTTTGGCGCTCAAGGATTGCCCCGGCGTGGACGCCATCGCCTGCGACACCGACGGCATTGACGGCTCCGAGGACAATGCCGGCGCCACCATCGCCCCCGATACGCTAGAGCGCGCCAGAGCCTTGGGAATCAACCCGGAAGCATATCTGACCAACAACGATTCATACGGATTTTTCAAGGCGTTGGGAGATCTTGTTGAGATCGGCCCGACGCTCACCAACGTCAACGATTTTCGGGCGATTTTGGTGCGATGACCCTGCCCTTCGACACCTCCCTGGCCATGAAGCTGGTACCGCTATACCTGCTGGTGGGGATCGGCTTCGCGCTGGGCCGCTTCGGCGGGGTCAAGGGCCAGGATCTGGGCCGCCTCGCCTTGTTCGTGCTGTCGCCCGCCGTGGTGTTCAAGGGCTTCGTCACCGCCGATTTGAAGGGTGCCCTGCTGGTGCTGCCCTTCGCGGTGTTCGGCCTGTGCTCGACCGTGGCGCTTTTCACCGCGCCGGTGGCGGGGCGTTTCTGGCGCGACGGGCGCGAGCGCATGGCCGCCTTCACGGGGGGCACCGGCAATACCGGCTTCTTCGGCATTCCCGCCTGCCTGGCCCTGGTAGGGCCTGATTCCCTGCCCTATGTGGTCATGGTGTCGTTCGGCGCCACCGCCTACGAGAACTCGGTGGGGTTCTACACCGTGGCCAGGGCCGAGGCCTCGGTGGGCGGCGCCATCCTCAGGGTGCTGAAATATCCCGGCCTGCACGCCTGCTGGCTGGGGGCCGCGCTCAATCTCAGCGGCACCAAGGTACCGGTTGCGGCGATGCAGGCGGTGGACCTGCTGTCGGGCGGCTTCGTGCCGGTGGGCATGATGATCGTCGGGCTGGGGCTGGCCCAGGTCAGAAGCCTGCGCCTCGACCTGGGCTTCACCGCCTTCACCTTCGCGGTCAAGTTCGCCGTGTGGCCAGCCCTGGCCCTGGCCTTCATCTGGGCCGACCGGGCCTGGCTGCACGTTTTCGGCCGGGTCGGGCATCAGGTGCTGCTGATCGAATCCCTGGTGCCGCTGGCCGCCGTCACCGTGGTGCACGCCACCCTTCGCAACATCCATCCCGACCGCGCCGCCATCGCCGTGGCGGCCAGCACCCTGTTCGCCCTGGTCTGGCTGCCGGTGGTCTTTTCCCGGGTGTTCTAAAGCTTCTGGACGATCACCCCGTACCAGCCCAATCCGTCATAGGTCTCGTAGCCGGGCGTGCGGGCGTAGCCGACCATCACGCCGGTGGGATCGACATAGTGCCCCCGCTCGCCCCGTTCGGTGCGCAGGGGAAAGACCTCGCACAGCACGCCGGTACGGTCCGAAGACGCGATCACCCGGTGCTGCGAATCGAGCAGCAGGCAGCGCGAGCGGGCCTTGTCCTCGGGGGCGAGGCGCACCCCGTCGACGATGCCCTGGGCCTGGGCCTCCCAGTCGAAGAAGATGCCCAGCGCCCCGATGGGCTTGCCGTCGGCCTCGCCGCCGTCGCGGATGGCGGTGGCGTAGGTGGCGGTCATGGCGTTGCCCAGGCCGGGATTGCGCGCCACGTCCGCCACCGCGAAGGCCCCGCCGTCATTGGTGGCCATGGCGTCCCGGAACCAGGCCTCGCCCGAGACGTCGGTTCCCACTGCACCCGCATAGCGTCCGCGCCGCCCGTTGGCCACCACCCGCCCCTGGGCGTCGGCCACCCACAGGTCGAGATAGACGGTGTAGGAATCCAGAATGACGCCCAGGCGGCGGCAGGTGTGCTCGGTCACCGCCGGCTCGTCGGCGCGCCCGGCGCAGGCCACTATCGCCGCGTCGGTGGCCCACCAGCGCACGTCGCACGAGCGCTCGTAAAGATTGCGATCCATCACCTCGATGGTGTTGTGGGCGAGGTCGGCAAGGCGCTCGCCCCGCACCTGGCGCACCTGCGAGGCCAGGCTTTCGCCGAATTGCGACAGTTCGCTGAGGCGCCCGCGCAATTCGCCCTGCAACGAATCGGTCAGCAGGGCGATCTCGTTGGAGATGGCCTTGACCTCGTCGGCCACCACCGCGAAGCCCCGCCCGGCCGAGCCCACCCGGTGGGCCTCGATGGTGGCGTTGAGCGCCAGCATCTTCGAACGCCGGGTGATGCCGTTGATCCGCATGATCTTGTCGTCGGCCACCGAGGCCACGCCGCCCGTCAACTGAAGCAATTGCTCGATCATCAATGTCTCCCGGATTTACACCTTCCGGGACAGATCATCGCAACCCCCATGCCAGTCGCAGGGCACCGCCAAACCTTGATATTCATCAAAGTTGCTCAGGAAATTTGCACCAAACTGGTCCGACCACCGCCTAAGATTCGGGCAAATAGGGGAAGTTACCGAGGCTCGATCACCATCTTGCGGCCATGGTCCGGCCGGCGATAGACGCCCCGCACCTCCTTGACCTTCAGCGAGGCTTCGAACATGCGGGGATCGCAGGAATTGTCGGCGAACATGTCCCAGTGGCAGGGAATGGCCTGGGCCGGTCCCACCCGGCGCACCAGTTCCGCCGCCTCCCAATGGGACAGGTTGGCGTAGCCGCCGTTGATGGGTAGGCAAACGGCGTCGGGCTTGTGCTTGGAACCGGCCTCGGCCAGCAGGTCGCACCAGGCGGTGTCGCCGGTAATCCACAGGCTCGGCCCACCGTCACCCCGGATGACAAAGCCCATATGGGTCAAGTCGCCGGCATCGGTGGGCAGGGCGAAGGTGCCGGTCACCCGCAGATCGCCCAGGCCGATCTCGTCATTGGGCCAGGTCAGGCGCCGCTGGCTTTCCGCCACCTGGGCGGCGGCGAACACCGCCTGGGTGTCGCCCGGCCCGGCGAAGGCCTTGACCCGGCCGCTGGCGGCGCAGGAACACAGGGTCTCGGGGTCGGCATGGTCCCGGTGCGAATGGGTGCAAAGCAGCAGGTCGGCCTGCAAATCATCGGGCGTCACCAGGATCGGAACCCGGCGGTCGACGTCGAGGCCGCGCCGCGACGGATGGCAGGAATTGGAGAGATAGGGATCGACGGCCAGCACGTGGCCGGCCGGCGACTTGACCATCCAGCCATTCTGGCCGAGGAACCACAGGGCGAGCGTACCCTTGTCCACCTTGGCCGCCGCGACTTCCGCCATCAAACCGGTCATCATCCATCCATTCTGGTAATTGGTTGACCACTGGTGGTCCCAGGCTCAAGAATACCGCTCCGTCCCGTCGAAGGCCACAGGAGCAAGCCCGGACATGACCACCTTGCCGATCATCCTGGTGGTGGACGACGAGAAGCAGTCCCAGGAAGCGCTGCGGCGCGTCCTGTCCGACGAATTCCGGGTGCTGACCGCGTCCACCGCCGAGGAGGCGGAGGACCTGCTGGAGCAGGAGATGGTCCACGCCATCTTGTGCGACCAGCGCATGCCGGGCATCCAGGGGGTGGAATTCCTGAAGACGGTGCGCGAGCGCTGGCCCGATCCGGTGCGCATGATCATCTCGGGCTATTCCGAGGCCGAGGACATCATCGCCGGCGTCAACGAGGCGGGCATCTACCAGTACATCACCAAGCCGTGGGAGCCGGACGAGTTGGTCCAGACCCTGCACGGCGCGCTGAAACTCTACGACCTGCAGCTGGAAAGCGCCCAGGCCAGCCTCGACCTCAAGGTGCCCCAGGCGGCCTTGCAGAAATCCATCGCCAGCAAGACCGGCACGCTCAAGCGCCAGCACCATTTCGACGGCATCATCCACGCTCCCGATTCGCCGCTGGCCCAGGTGATCGAGATGGCGCGCAAGGTGTCGTCCTTCGACATCTCGGTGCTGATCACCGGCGAATCCGGCACCGGCAAGGAATTGCTGGCCCGCGCCATCCACTACAACAGCCCCCGCGGCAACAAGCCCTTCGTGGTGGAGAATTGCGGCGCCCTGCCTGACCAGTTGCTGGAATCCGAGCTTTTCGGCTGCAAGAAGGGCGCCTTCACCGGCGCCTACGAGGACCGCATCGGCCTGTTCGAGCAGGCGTCGGGCGGCACCATCTTCCTCGACGAGATCGGCGAGACCTCGCCCGCCTTCCAGGTCAAGCTGCTGCGCGTGCTCCAGGAAGGCGAGATCCGGCCGCTGGGCGCGCGCCTCACCCGCAAGGTGGACGTCCGCGTCATCGCCGCCACCAACCGCAACCTGGAGGAGGAAGTGCGGGGCGGTCACTTCCGCCGCGACCTGTTCTACCGCCTGGCCGCCTTCCCCATCCACCTGCCGCCCTTGCGCGAACGGCCCATGGACGTGCCCATGCTGGCCGAACGGCTGCTGGGCGACACCGCCAAGGGCTTCGGACGGCCCAACCTGCGCTTCGGCCCCGATTCCATGGCCCAGATGCAAGGCTACGACTGGCCGGGCAACGTGCGTGAACTGCAAAACGAGATTCAGCGCATGGTGGCCCTGGCCGAAGGCGGCGTGATGGGGCCCGACCTGCTGAGCCCGCGCCTCAAGGCCCGCGCCTGCCCCGCCGGCCGCGCCCTGGCCGATCACGGCGAACCCGGCACGCTGAAAGAGCAGGTGGAGGCGCTGGAAGCCCGCCTGCTGGCAGAATCCCTGACCCGGCACCGCTGGAACATCACCCGGGTGGCCGAGGAGACCGGGCTGTCCCGCGTCGGCCTGCGCGCCAAGCTGCGCCGCTACGGCCTGGAGCGCGACGGCTGATGGCCAATTACAGCGACCCCCGCCCCTCCTCGGCCTACGATTTCGCCGGCGGCTACGACCCCGACATGGCGGCCGCCCAGGAAACCGCCTGGATCGAGGTCATCCGCAAGATGGAGGAGGTCTATTCCGACCTCATCTCCTACGAGGTGGAGCTGGAGGAGAAGAACACCGCTCTGGAAGAAGCCCAGCGCTTCATCAATTCCGTACTGTCGGCGGTATCCGATATCCTGATCGTCTGCGACCAGTCGGGACGTATCCAGCAGGTCAACTTGGCCTTCCTCCAGCTGACCGGCATCGCCGAGATGGATCTGTACGAGCGCCCCCTGGACGAATTGCTGGCCGAGGGCACCGGCAACCTGCGCCTGTTCAGCTGGATCGATTCGGTGGAAAGCCGCGACCGCGAAGTGCGCTTCCGCTCGTCGGACGGCGGCCTCACCGAGCCGGTGGCCCTTTCCTGCGCCACCCGCCTCGACCATCGCGGCCTGCCGGCCGGCATCGTGCTGACGGGCCGCCCGGTGGGCGAGCTGCGCCGCGCCTACGAGGCGCTGAAGACCGCCCAGGCCCAGCTGATCCAACAGGAGAAGATGGCCTCGCTGGGCCGCCTGATCGCCGGCGTGGCGCACGAGCTGAACAATCCCATCAGCTTCGTCTACGGCAATGTCCACGCGCTGTCCAAATACTCGACCCGCATCTCCTCCTACCTGGACGCCATCCATGGCGGCTGCGGCGAGGCCGAGCGGGAGGCATTGCGCCAGACCTTGCGCATCGACGCCACCCTGGCCGACCTGCCGGGCCTGATGGAAGGCACCGCCGAGGGCGCCCAGCGGGTGGCCGACATCGTGCGCAGCCTGAAGCGCCTGTCGTTCTCGGCCGGGGGCAAGGCGGAAGTCTTCGATCTGGCCGAGATCGTCGCCAAGGCGGTGCAGTGGTCGGCCTCGGGCAAGAAGGGATTGGCCGCCATCGATCTCGACCTGCCGGAAAGCCTGAACGTGCGCGGCAATCCCGGCCAGTTGCATCAGGTCATCGTCAACCTGATCGAGAACGCCCAGGATGCGGTCGCTCCCCGCGCCGACGGACGCATCCGGGTGACGGCCAAGGCCGAAGCCGGCGGCGTCACCCTGGTCATCGAGGACAACGGCCCCGGCATTTCCCCCGACATCGCCTCCAAGGTGTTCGACCCGTTCTTCACCACCAAGCCGGTGGGCAAGGGAACGGGCTTGGGTTTATGGATTTCCTACGGCATCATCCGCGACCACGGCGGAACGCTGGATGCGGGCACCTCACCCCTGGGCGGCGCCCAATTCATCATCGGCCTGCCTTCAGCCGTTTGAACAGGAGATCGGGCTTGCCCACACGGCGACGTACCAAGAGCGGCGGCATTCTTGCCAATACCCTACTCACCCTCGTTTCGGTCGCGCTCTTCCTGGCCCTGGCCGAAGGCGTGGCCTGGATCGTCAGCCCACCGCCGAAGCCGGGCCTTCCCAAGGGCATGTTCGACGTGGGCCCCGACGGCTATTGGCGGATGACGCCCGATTTCCGTGGGACCATGGACAACCGCGTCGATTTCACCAATGCCGTCGCCACCGCCGATTCCGAGGGAAAGCGAATCGTGCCCGCCGCCCCGAAGACGGCGGAACGGCGCCTTCTGGTCATGGGCGACAGCCAGGCCTTCGGCCATGGCCTGTCCGACGAGGATTCCTGGCCCAATCGCCTGCAGGAAGAACTGAACCGCCGGGGGATCGACGTGGCGGTGAACAATCTGGCCATTCCGGCCATCAACATCGATCAGTATCTCGCCCGCCTGCGGGTCATCGCCCCCACGCTGGGGCCGAGCGACACCCTGTTGGTGGCGCTCAGCTGGAATGACG
Source organism: Magnetospirillum sp. XM-1 (assembly GCF_001511835.1). NCBI lineage: Bacteria > Pseudomonadati > Pseudomonadota > Alphaproteobacteria > Rhodospirillales > Rhodospirillaceae > Magnetospirillum > Magnetospirillum sp. XM-1. Next base: position 3,080,610 of record NZ_LN997848.1, on the reverse strand, counting down.
TGATCACCCCGCCCTCGGACCAGGACTCCAACCGCATCGTCGAGGGATACCTGGTCAGCAATTCGGGAGGAGCCGATGATTCGAGCGCCAAGGCGCGGGTCAGGCTTTACGATTTTACCGGCGTCCTGGTTCCCCAGTTCCAGGATATCAAGACCTTTCTCGACACGCTGAGCCAGTCCTCGGCCCTGACCGGGCTGCTGTATCCCCGGGCCAAGGCGATCTATTACCGCCTGCGCTCCCACTCCCCGGTCGCCAATCTGGTCACCGCCGGAGTGCCCGAGGCCAATTTCCTGATGGTCCGCCAGATGTCGGAGATCGCGGCCTCACGCGGGAGCCGCATGGTGGTGGTCCTGCTGCCCGAACGGATGTTCTTCGAGGACGAGGCCTTCGCCACCTATTCCGTGAATGGCCGCGACTTCCCCACCGCCGACTACCAGGACGCGCTGGTCCGCCCCCATTGCCAGGCGCATGCCATCCAATGCCTCAACGCCTTTTCCCTGTTGCATGACCATTACCGCGAAGGCCTGGTCTTCCCGGTGGACGGTCATTACAACCCGAGGGGCGCGGGGCTGATCGGCACATGGCTGGCCGGCGAGCTGTACTGATTGCGCGTCGACGCCGGCCTCTCTATCCTGCCGCCATGCCACGCGACAAAGCCGCCATCACCCTTTGCGCCGACGATTACGGGCTGGCCCCGGGCCTGGGGCTCGCCATCCGCGCCCTGATCGGCCAAGGCCGCCTGCAGGCCACCGGCTGCATGACCGGCTCGGCCTTCTGGCCGGACGAAGCCGTTCTGCTGAAGTCCCTGGAAGGACGGGCGGAGTTCGGCGTCCACCTGACGCTGACCGATCACCGGCCGCTGGGGGCCATGCCCTCCCTGGCGCCCGAAGGCCGGCTGCCTCCCATCGGCGCCATGGTCAAGCGCGCCGTCCTGCACCGCCTGGACAAGGCCGAGATCGCCGCCGAGCTGGAGCGCCAGGTCGATTCCTTCGAGGCCCATATGGGCCGCCCGCCCGACTTCCTCGACGGCCATCACCATGTCCACCAATTGCCCATCGTCCGCGACGTGGTGGTGGATTTGTGGCGCCGCCGCCTGAAGCCCACCGGCGGCTGGGTGCGGTCGTGCTGGGAGAACCCGCTGGCCATCGCCCGGCGCCGAATCGATCCCGTCCGCGCCACCATCATCGCCTTGCTGGGCATCGGCCTGAGGATGCGCATGCGGGCCGAGGGCATTCCGCACAACCGCAGCTTCCGGGGGGTCTACGACTTTTCCGGCAAGGTTCCCTATGCCCGGCTGTTTGGCATCTTCACCGAGTCCCCCGGACCGGGAACCCTGGTGATGTGCCATCCCGGCCAGGTGGACGAGCCTTTGCGCGCCTGCGAGTGGCTGACCGACCAGCGCGAGGTGGAGTGGCGGTTCCTCGAATCCGACGCCTGCGCCCTGTCGCTCGCCGATCGCGGCATCACCCTGGCGGCCCGGCCGGACCGTCAATGATGCCGGTGGCGGGAATGCGGCCGGGACGGCCGCGCTCCAGGAAACATCTCCCTCTTCGGAGCGCGGGCATCTTGCCCGCCCGGCCGGGCGGAACCACGGCATGAGCCCCTCCTCCGCCAGCTTCAGGCTGGGCGCCTATTACGCCGCCCTGTTCGTGGCGGTCGGCATTCATCTCCCCTTCTGGCCGCTGTGGCTGCAGGATCGGGGCCTGTCGGCTTCGGATATCGGCTGGGTGGCCGCCGCCGGCTATCTCACCCGCATCCTGGCCAGCCCGGTGATCGGCCACCTGGCCGACCATGGCGGCGAGCGTCGGCGGCTGATGATCCGTCTGGCAATGAGCGCCGGGCTGGTCTGGCTGCTGTTCCCCCTGGCCGACGGCTTCTGGCCCGTCCTAGCCTTAAGCGTGATCGCCACCTTTCCCTTCGCCGGCCTGCTGCCGCTGGGCGACACCCTGGCCATGGCGGTGGTGGGACGCCACGGCCTGGATTACGGCCGTGCACGGCTTTGGGGATCACTGGCCTTCATCGCCGCCGCCACCCTGTTGGGCAAGGCCCTGGGGTCCTGGCCGATAACGGCGCTGCCCTGGCTGATGAGCGCGGCGCTGCTGCTGACCACCGCCTCGTGCCTCGGCCTGCCCGACCTCAAGGTACCCCGCCACGAGGGCAGGCCGCCATCGCTGCGCCCGGTGCTGCTGAACCGGCTGTTCCTGCTTTTCGTGGGAAGCGCGGCGCTCAACCAGATGGCCCACACCGTCTATTACGCCTTCGCCAGCATCCACTGGAAGGCGGCCGGTCTCTCGGACATGACCATCGGCCTGTTGTGGTCGGAAGGCGTGGTGGCCGAGATCGTCCTGTTCGCCGTCAGCAACCGGGTGGTGGCCCGTTTCGGCCCGGCCGCCTTGCTTGTGCTGGCCGCCGTGGGCGGCGTGGCGCGCTGGCTGGTTCTGGGCTCGACCGTCTCCCTGCCCCTGGTGGCCCTGGCCCAATTGCTGCACGCGGCGACCTTCGGCTGCGCCCATCTGGGTGCCATCCACTTCATCTCCCGCGCCGTGCCCCAAGGCCTGTCGGCCCGCACCCAGGGCATCTTCGCCGCCATCGCCGTGGGATTGGCCCCGGGCCTGATCACGCCGTTCAGCGGCCGGCTTTACGAAATCCTGGGCGGCGGCTCCTTCCTGGCCATGGCCGGGCTGTCGGCCTTGTCCGCCGTTCTGGCCTGGCTCCTGATGCGCCGCTGGAAGCCGGCGGAACAAATCGTCACCTGAAACGCTTTCCTCGCGGCGAACCCCTGCGGTAGGATCGGTACGGGGAAGTATCAGTGGCGAGTCATTGGGGATGAGCGGAAAAGATAAGACCGTCGCGCAGATGTCGCGATCGGAACTCATGGACCTGTTGAAGCGTTTCGCCGGCCTGCCGCCGCCTTCGGGCTACGACCAGGACGACTGGGACGACTGGCTTGTCGCGTCGGTGCTGCAGCGCTGCCGCCGCGACGCCGGCGACGAAAGCGTCGACGGGGCCGGTACCGCCAACGCCATCAAGCTGCTGGCGCCGCTCAAGTTCTTTCCGCAGCTCCTGCCCCATCTGGAAGACCAGCTGGGACGCGGCCTGACCGCCGAGGAACTGGAACCGGCCGTCGCCCTACGGAAAAAGAAGTAGCTTCCACGCGATGCCGGACAATCCGGCCGCCAGCAGGGTCGGCATCATGCCGATGCCGAGGCGGAGCATGGCGATGGCGGCGGCCAGGGCCAGGCCCAGCGCCGCCGGGTCCAGGCTGTTGGGATCAGGGGCGAACAGGCGCAGCGGCCCCACATGCCGTTCCTCGACGGTGGCGAACAGCACGTGCAGGGCGAACCACAGGCCGAGATTGAAGATCACCCCCACCACGGCGGCGGTGATGGCCGCCAGGGCGCCGGACAACGCCTGATAGCCGCGCAGAACCTCCACATAGGGGGCGCCGCCCAGAATCCACAGGAAACAGGGCATGAAGGTGACCCAGACGGTCAAGCTCGCCCCCAGAACTCCCCCCAGCCAGGGATCGAGACCGCCGGGATTACGGTAACCGGCCAGGAAGCCGACGAACTGGTTGACCAGGATCAGCGGCCCCGGCGTGGTCTCGGCCAGCCCCAGCCCGTCCAGCATCTCGGGCGCCGCCAGCCAGCCATGCACCTCGACGGCCTGCTGCGCCACATAGGCCAGCACGGCATAGGCGCCGCCGAAGGTCACCACCGCCATCTTGGAGAAGAACAGGCCGACGGCTCCGAACGCGCCGCCGCCCCAGGCCATGGCCGCCGCCACCGGGGCCAGCCACAGGACCAGGCAGACGGCCGCCGTCAGGATGGCGCGGCGGCGGTCGGGCCGGGTGTGCAGAGCCCCCTGGTCGAGAATCCGGTCGGCGACCCCCTTGGACTCTGCCTGGGCCGCGGCCCCGCCGGGCAGGAAAGCCGCCCGCCCCGTCCGCGCCGCAAAAAAGCCCCAGAGCCCGGCCGCCAGCACGATCAGCGGAAACGGCAGGTCACCGAAGAAAATGCCGGCAAAAGCCGCCGCCGCGATGACGATTTTCTCGACCGAGCGCAGCGCCCGGCGGCCGATGCGCAGCACCGCCTCGATCACCACGGCCAGCACCGCCGGCTTGATGCCGTAGAACAGGCCCTCCACCAGCGGAACCTGATGGAAGCCGGCATACAGAGCCGCCAGCCCCATCATCACCAGGAAACCGGGCAGCACGAACAGGGTTCCGGCCACCACGCCGCCCCAGGTCCGGTGCAGCAGCCAGCCGATATATGTGGCGAGTTGCTGCGCCTCGGGCCCCGGCAACAGCATGCAGAAGTTCAGCGCGTGGAGGAAGCGGGCCTCTCCCACCCACTTCTTCTCCTCCACCAGGATGCGGTGCATGGTGGCGATCTGCCCGGCCGGGCCGCCGAAGCTGAGCAGGCCGACGCGCAGCCAGACCCGCAGGGCCTCGTCGAACCGGGGATGGGCGGGATCAGCCGGAGATGACGGCATGGCTGGCGGGTGCTCCGGTCATGAAGATGCCCGCCAGTTCGGCGCTCATGGGCTTGGCGATGAAATATCCCTGAATCTCGTCGCATTCCTGGGTTTCGAGGATGCTCATCTGCTCCGAGTCCTCGATGCCCTCGGCCACCACCTTCAGGCCCAGGGAATGGGCGATGCCGATGATGGAGGACACCAGCATCATGTCGCGCGAATCCCGCGCGATGTCGCGCACGAACGAGCGGTCGATCTTCAAGGTGTTGACCGGCAGGCGCTTCAGGTAGCTGAGAGAGGAATAGCCGGTGCCGAAATCGTCGATGGCCAGCATCACGCCCAAGGCGCGCAGCCGCTGCATCACCTCGCGCTGGTCCACCTCCAGGTCGATGACGAAGCTTTCGGTGATCTCCAGCTCCAGGTGGTCGGCGGGAAATCCGGTCTCGTCCAGGACCCGGCGAACCTGATCCGGGAGGTCGTCAACCGAGAAGTTGACGCCGGAAAGGTTGACGGCCATGGTCACGTCGTGCCCCTGGTCCAGCCAGATCCGCCCTTGCCGGCAGGCCTGGCGCATCACCAGCAGGTCGATCCGGTCGACCAGATGCATTTCCTCGGCCAAGGGGATGAAATCGAGGGGCGCAATCATGCCCAGGCTGGGATGCTGCCAGCGGACCAGAGCCTCGAAACCGGACACCCGGCCGGCGGCGAGGTTCTTCTTCGGCTGGTAATGGACGTGGAACTGCTCCTCGTCCACTGCCTGGCGGAGCGCCATCTCCAGTTCGAGGCGATGCTCCTCGCGCTTGGTCATTTCGGCGGAGTAGAAGTTGAAGCGTCCCTTGCCCGCCGCCTTGGCCTGATACATGGCGGTATCGGCCTGCTTCAGCAATTCGTCGCCGCTCTGCCCGTCGGCGGGGAACAGGCTGATGCCGATGCTGGTGCCGATGAACACCTCGCGCCCGTCGATGGCGATGGGAGCGCGCAAAGCCGCCAGAATCTTCTCGGCGACCACGGCGGCGTCCCCGGCCGAGGAAATCTCGTCCAGGATGACCGTGAATTCGTCGCCGCCCAGCCGGGCGATGGTGTCGGTCATGCGCACGCAGCCGCGCAGGCGAACGGCCACTTCCTTGAGCAGCTCGTTACCGGCCCGATGGCCCATGGTGTCGTTGACCTTCTTGAAGCCGTCCAGATCAAGGAACAGCAGCGCGGCCAGCCGGTCATGGCGCAGCGCGTGGACCACGGCGCGCTCCAGACGATCCTGGAACAGCACCCGGTTGGGCAAATCGGTCAGCACGTCGTAATGGGCAAGACGCAGGATATGGCGCTGCGCCTCCACCTGCTCGGTGATGTCGCTGAAGCTGCCGATGAAGTAACGGATGGCGCCGGCCGCGTCATAGACGGCGACGATGCTTTCCCAGGCGACGAAGACCCGGCCGTCCTTGCGGCGGTTCCAGATTTCACCCTGCCAGCGGCCGTCGCGGTAGATGGCCTGCCACATCTCCTTGTAGAAATCGGCATCGTGATGGTCGGAGCGGATGATGCGGGGATTGCCGCCGACCACCTCCGCCTCGCCATAGCCCGTCAACTCGGTGAACATAGGATTGATCCGCAGAATCCGCCCGCGGGGATCGGTAATGATGGTGGCTTCCAGGGCGTTGCGGAACACATGGGCCGCCAGACGGGTCTCCTCGTCGGCCAGGGCCTTCTCCTTCAGCCGCCGGGCGCTCCGCCGGCCGATCAGGCCGATGCCGAGCACGCCCACCAGCCAAAAGCCGCCATGGGACACCGCCAGGGCGCGGATGGCCTGACTTTCCACCTCGAGATAGGGTTCCATGGGGACGGAAACGCCGACGGCGCCCCGGACCGAGCCGTTGGGAAAGCCTAGGTGGCCATGGCACTTCTGGCAGCTCTCCTCCATCATGAACGGCTTGATCAGGCGCAGGTAAGGCTTGCCCTCCAGCGCCGAGATCTCCAGCTTCTCGGTGATGGTGCCGGCCGAGAACTGCCGGATGGCCTCGGCCTCCCAGGAATCGGCCTCGTTGTTGGGATTGAGATAGACGATGCCGACGATCCGGCCCTTGATGCCGTAATCGTCGCCGTAATCGGCCATCATCTCGCGCAGCATGTAGGCCGGGTTCATCAGGGTCAGCAGCCGCCCGTCATTGGCGATGATGTCGCGGTCAGGCAGATGGGACATCCAAGGACTGGGCGGCGTCTTCTCGGACGGCTCCACGTACACGCCGCCATGCCCCGAGGCCCAGCGCCGGTAGGCGAGATCCTTGTTGAAGGCGGATCGGGCGGTATTCAGGGCGAGTTCGAAGGTGGTGTCCTTCTGGTGGCCGATGGTCCACCACAAGGACAGGCCCAGCAGAACGGTCCAAAGCAGCACCGCGCCGGCGCCATAGCGAATTACCAGATCGAAAATCCGCCGTCCTTCGGTCGCCGGAAGCGCGCCGATGCTATCGTCCGAGCTTTTGGCATCGGAGCGCGCTGGACGCATTCAGCCGCCCCCTCCGCGTCCCTCAAGCCCCTTCGGCAACGACAGCATGCTCACCCTCATCGTCTTCCCGTCCCGCATCATTGTTCAATGACGCCCAGGCAATCACAAGGCCGAAGGCTGCATAACGACTGAATATTCTTATTTTCGGCCTATCCAGCAAGGCTGGTGTCGCGATCCCTTACAATATGATACATCTGATAAGGGAAAAGATCGGGAGTCCGGGAATCCTCATGGCCGAAGACCCTATCGAAATTCCGCCGAAAGTCGGCGTGATCGTCCGATCGCCGGAGGCCGGATCTCCGGATTCCATGGAAGGATTCGCCCGCATCCTCCAGGGCCAGGGGTATCACGTCCGTGGACTGATCCAGCGCAATTCCCCGTCGCCGGCGTCGTGCGCCTGCACCATGACCCTGGTGGACCTGGAGAACGGCGAGGAATTCCGCATCAGCCAGGATTTGGGTACCGGCTCCACCTGCTGCCGGGTCGACACCCAGGCGGTGGCCGAGGCCACTTCGGTCCTTCGCCGGGCCATGGCGGGCGAAACCGACCTGCTGATCGTCAACAAGTTCGGCAAGCTGGAATCCCAGGGCCGGGGCATGATCGACGAGATGCTGGCCGCCGTCAGCTGCGGCATCCCACTGCTGACCTCGGTGGAATCGCCGCTGCTGGCGCACTGGCGGGAACTGACCGGCGGCTTGGCCGAGGAACTGAGTCCGGGCTGCGGCGCGCTGATGCGCTGGTGGGACACGGTCCGGCCACGCGGCGTGCCGCGCTCGTCACGGATGCTGCGCTCCGCCCAGACGGCCGACGCCTAGTGTCCTGCCCCCGAAATTCATATCATGATTTTCGGGGATAAGCAGGCCACTAGCCAATTGAATTGTGTGGTGATTCTGAAACTCGCAGAATGCTGCGAATTTCAGAATCACCACACTAGCCGTTCCAGCGAATGGCGCCGATTCCCGAAATATCGTAGCCCCCCAGGGTTTCCGCCCGACGGGCGAATTCCACGGTGCGGGTGAAGGCCAGCAACGTCTGGATGGGCGGCTCGAAATAGGCGCGGCGATCCACCGCCAGGTCGAAACGCTCGCGGTGCAACGGCACGAAGTCCAGTTTCAGGCTCTTGGCCACCGAGGCGACGGCCAAGCCGGCATCGGCGGCGCCTTCCAGAATGGCCAGGCCGACATCGGTCTCGCTGCGCACCGGAACCTTGGCGGTAACCAGGGCGTCCGGAGCGATTCCGGCCTCGGCCAGCAGGCGATCCAGCAACAGCCTGCTGCCCGCCCCCTCCTGGCGCAGCACCACGCGGGCCTTGGCCGTCGCCAGATCGGCCAGCGAGGCGATGCCCAGCGGATTGCCCGACGCCACCACCAGTCCTTGCTGGCGCCAGGCCCATTCGATCAGCACCACGTTGCGCTCGGCCAGCACGTCCTGAACCTGGGGCAGATTGTAGGCGCCGCTCTCCGGATCAAGGAGATGGATGCCGGCCACCGCCGCCTCGCCGGCGGCCAGCTGGCGCAAGCCATCCATGGACGATCCCGGCAGGACGGCCAGTCCCCCGCCCATTTCCCGCAGGCACCATTCCAGCAAGGGATCGTGGCTGCCGGCCACCACCATGGGCGCCGGTCCCTGGCGGGGAGCGTCCGACGGCGAGGCGCTGTTGCGCTTCAGCCAGGCGTCGATCTCACCCTTGGGAAACAGCCACTTGCCGGTCACCCTGGTACAGGGAATCCGCCGCTCCTTCAGCAGCTCGTAGACCTTGCGCTCCTTGATGCGCAGGTAGCGGGCCACCTGATGGGTGTCCATCATCTCGGGAAAATCTTGGACTTCATCCATGGGGCGGAGGCTTGCACTGCGGGAAGGGAACGGCGCGATCCGTCGAGAATGGCTCGGGCGGCGGCAATTGACAAGAACCCACTCGGCCGGTTCCTCGCCGACGCTCCCAAACGAATACGGCCGGGGCATGCCCCGGCCGCATTTCTCACTCGTACCGACGGACTCTATTCGGTGCCGGCAACGGCAGCCAGAGCCTTGGCCAATTCGTAGACCCGCTTGCGGACCTGAGGATCGGTGATGTTGTAGTAGGCGCGGACCAGTTCCAGCGTCTCGCGCTTGGTCATGGGGTCGGCCTCGAAGGTGGCAGGCTCTTCCGACAGCCCGACCGAACCCTTGATGATGTTCACGGGGCTCTGCGCCTGGACCTGATCGGCCATGTCGTCGAAGAAGTAGGACACCGGCACGTCGAGAACGCGCGACAGGTCGAAAAGGCGCGAAGCGCCGATACGGTTGGCGCCGCGCTCGTACTTCTGAACCTGCTGGAAGGTCAGGCCGATGGCCTCGCCCAGCTTTTCCTGGCTCATGCCCAACAGCGTGCGGCGCAGACGCATGCGGCCACCGACGTGAACGTCCACCGGATTGGGAGCTCCGCTCTCCAGCCGCCCCCTGGTCGATACATTTCGCTTCGCCAAAACAATACCCCTAATTGAGTGAGAAACATGGTTGCATTCTAACCGACACGGGGGCAAACGCAACCGTTTTTAGTATGCAGCTGAATACCTGGGTATGCATTTACCGCATTGCAGCAAATCCGGATTCACTTTTCCCGGTACCACGCCGATGTGGTGAACATGCCGGCCAGCAGGTCGTACAGATCGCGAACCGACGGCTCGCGCAGGGTATCTTCGTGCGAGACCAGCCACAGCGACACCGCCAGAGACGGGGTTTTGACGTCGACGGCTTCCAACTGATGCTCGTAGAGCGTCGAATAGTCCGGAAGAAGCGAGATGCCTTCGCCTCCCAGCAAGGGGCGCTGGACCTTGGGCGTATTGGCGGCCACGCTGACCCCCTCCCCCTGCTTGCTGGCCACCAGGCCGTTCCAGGCGTCCAGGCCGCGAATGGCGCGGTAGATTCCGATGTCGAGCAGCGGCAGCTGCGCCAGATCATCGAAGCTGGAGACTCCCCGCAATTCGTGCAGGAAACCCCGACTGGCCACGGGGACGAAATTCATGGTTCCGACCCGCCGCACATGGACGGAGCCGCCGACCTTGGGCAGATCTCCCGGCGAGGTCGCCATGACGGAGATGTCGGCCTTGGCCGGCGCGGTGGTGAACGCCAGCTTGGGCAGTTCGTTTCTCACCAGGCTGCGGTCGAGCGGCAGCTCATGCTTGTCCTGGCCCATCAGGGCGGGAATCAGGGTGTAGGTCAGCAATCCCTCGCTGGCTGCCACCGTCACCTTGGGGCTTTGAAAGCTGGTCAGGCCCTGCATGGCGCCTTCGAAGTCGTCGGCCAGCGCCGCCATGGCCCGCGCCCGCTCCAGCAGGGCCTCGCCCGCCGGCGTCGGTGCCGCCCCCGACTTGCGCCGGGTGAACAGCGGCCGCCCTATGGCGGCCTCCATGTTGCCGATCCGGCGGCTGACCGTGGTCTGATCCACGCCCATGGCCGCGGCGGCCGCGGCGAAGCTCTTATGCTCGGCGCAGGCGATGATCAGCCGGACGTCGTTCCAGTCGTGCAGGCGAAACTGACCCATGCCCTCTTGCGACACCCCTCGGTATTCACATTTCACGGCATACCGTAACACCGCGCATCCCTGCAAGATAGCCCCCAACGAGTTTCTTGCATGGAGGCGCACCGATGACGACAGAGATCCGCAACGGTAGCAAGGTCCCCAGCGCGTCTGTTACCGTGAAGATCGCCCGCACTCCGGACGAATTCGCCATGGCCATGGCCATTCGCGCTGCGGTTTTCCTCGCTGAAGAGGACAACATCACCTATTTCGACGAGTTCAACGGCAACGATTACGTGGCCACCCACCTGATCGCCTTCGTGGATGGAGATCCGGCCGGGGTCATCCGGGTGCGCTGGTTCGCCGATTTCGCCCTTCTCGAGCGGGTCGGCATCCGCAAGCGCTACCGTTCCTATCAGGTCCTGGCCTCGCTGGCCCGGGCCGCCCTGGATCTGGCCCGCCAGAAGGGATACCGCATCGCCGCCGGGCGCGCCCGGCTGGAGACGGTGAATTTCTGGAAGCGCTTCGGCGGCCGTCAGTCGGGCGAGGCCATCACCATGTACCGCGGCACCCTGGTTCCCATCGTCCACGACATTCCGCGCCGCCCCGACCTGGGCAGCATTCAGGCCGGCCCGTTCGGCGACCCGGAGTTCGAATCCCTGATCGTCCAGCAGGAAGGCAACTGGGATTTCAGCAAGCTCAAGGCTCCCGTCCACCTTTCGGCCGCGGAGTAGCCCGCCATGAATTGGCAAGACCGTCAGGGCATGATCGCCGACCTCAACCTGCGCATCGAGTTGAAGCGTCTGGCCGACAAGGCGTTCGACCGTGACGACGGCCCGCTGATGGCGATCCTCGAGGTCGCCATCAACACCCTGGACGAGCGCCTGGCCGACCCGGAAGCCTATGCGCGGGAAGAAATCCCGCGCAAGCGGCCGGTGACGCTGATCTGCCGCAACGTCCGGATCAAGGGCAAGCGCACCAGCGTCAAGCTGGAGAACGAGTTCTGGCAGGCCCTGGAAGTGATGGCCGGCGAGGCGCACTGCACCATCGACGATCTGTGCGAGGCCGCGCGGCGCAGGTTCGAAGCCAGCAGCCTGACCTCGGCGATCCGCGTCTTCGTGCTGAACAGCAATATGGCCAGCCAGCCCAACCAGCCGGTTCCGGCCTGATCCGACAAAGGGAGACCCGTCCCATGATCATCACCGGCAAAGGTCCCTCGGACCAGCCCACCGCCGCCGCCGCCCTCCACATTGCCCGGCTGCTGGAAGATCTCGCCCAGGAAGCACGCCTGATGGGCTTTGGCGGACTGGCGGAATCCATCGCCTCGGTCGGCATCGAAGCCAGCGAGGAAGCCCGCCACGCCAGCCGCCTGAAAATGTGATTCGCCGCCGTTTGCATCGAAGATTGCGGACGGCTATCCTCTGGCTCCCGGTGGCAAGCCGGGAACCAGAGGATGAAAAGCATGAGACTCGTCGCGGTTGTGTCGTTGCTGCTGTTCCTGGGCGCCTGCGCCGAGGTCACAACCTTCCGCCGCCCCGACGGCTCCACTTACCATCACGTCAATTGCGGCAGCACCCTGAAGCTGGAATCCTGCCACGCCGCCGCCGCGCGGACCTGCCCCAAAGGCTATGCCCGCATGAATATCGGCACCTCCGGCGACATTTCCCCCGCGCAACGCTGCGCAGCGGACAACGAGGAACGCCGCAACGACGGCGAGCCGCAACAGCCCTGCCCGGCAGAGATCCAGACCAACAACTTCTTCGTCTGCCGCTAAGGTCAGATCACCCGGACGTTCTTGAACTGCCAGGGATCGGAAGTGTCCAGATCCTCGGCGAACAATGCGCCGCGGCCGTCCAGCGGCGTCCAGTCGGTGTAGACCCCGACCACCGGGCCGAGATAAGGCCGGGCGATTTCCAGGATGCGCTGGAAATCGATCTCGTCGGGTTCGACGATGCCCCGCATGGGGTTTTCCAGCGCCCAGACCATGCCGGCCAGCACCGTGGCGGTGACCTGCAGGCTGGTGGCGCTGTTGTGCGGCGCCAGTTCGCGGGCCTCGGCGATGGACAGCTGCGAGCCGTACCAATAGGCGCCCTTGGCGTGGCCGGCGATCAGCACGCCCAGTTCGTCGATGCCGCTGACCAGTTCCTTGACCATCAGACGCTGCTTGGACGGCATCGCCCAGTTCTTGCCCGCCAGTTCGTGCAGCGACAGCACGGCGGCGTCGCAAGGGTGATAGGCGTAATGCACGGTGGGGCGATAGGCGATCCGCTCCCCATCCCTCACCGTGAAGTAATCGGCGATGGAGATGGATTCGTTGTGGGTGATGAGGAAACCATGGAAGGCCCCTTCCACCGGCGTCCAGGTCCGCACCTTCTGGCTGGCGCCCGGCTTCAGCAGGTAGATGGCCGCGTCGCCGCCGAATTCGTGCCGGCGGCCATCGGCGGGCATCTCCTTCTCGTGGGTGCCCCAGCCCAGTTCGGCCGGCTGGCATCCCTCGCCGACGAAACCGTCGATGGACCAGGTGTTGACGAATTCGTCCGGTCCCTTGGGGACGGTGCCCTGCTGGGTATCGCGCTCGGCGATGTGGATGACCTTGACGCCCAGGCGTGACGCCAGTTCGCCCCAGCCCTGCCGGTCCTTGGGAACGTCGCTCCCCAGGCCGGTATCGGCGGCGATGTCGAGCAGCGCCTGCTTGACGAAGTGGGAGACCAGACCGGGATTGGCGCCGTGGGTGACCAGCGCCGTGGGCGCCGGGCCCTTGACCCGAAGGCGCAGCATCTCCTCGCGCAGCGCGTAATTGGTGCGCAAGCTGGGCGACAGGCTGGGATCGGTATAGCCGCCGGCCCAGGGTTCGATGCAGGTGTCCTGATAAAGCACGCCGAGATCGCGGCACAGCTCGACCAGCGCGGTCGACGACACATCCACCGAAAGATTCAGCAGGAAGTCGCCCTTGCGCAGCATGGGAGTCAGACGGTCGCGGAAATCATCCTTGGTCAGCGGCTTGTTGATGAATTGGATGCCGTATTCGGCGGCGACCTCGCGGCCGCGTTCGCAAGCGGTGATGATGGTGATTTGGGCCGGTTCGATCTCGATATGGCGCAGGATGAGGGGCAGAATGCCCTGGCCGATGCTGCCGCAGCCGATGATGACCAAACGGCCCCTGAAGACAATGGTGCGCATAGCGGTACTCCCCTTACCTCGGCTTGGCCCGGCTTCGCCCCCGGGACCTGATTACATCAACAACGCTCCTGCCCACGGGCTCCGCTAAGGAGTCCGCGTTCGAAAGCAACGGCGGCAAGCGACCTCAACGGGCCACGGCCGCCGTCACATACTGTGAGGAATTTCCAGGGTAACGCCCATCTTGTGGGTCACGAACATGTCCACCTCCCTTTCGGGCGCCGCCAAAGAACCCGGCGGCTCTTCCAAAAAGGACGCGTCCGTCGTTGCATAACCGACGAGGGCCATAGGCACGTACGTGTGCGTCACTGTGGGGCTATATACCCCCCCTGTTACCGCGATGCAATACCCGTTGGATCAAGGAGGTAACGGATAATCCCTACTCGGCGGCCTGCGCCTGGGCCAGCCCATGGCGGACATGGTCGAGAAAAGCCGACTGGGCGCTGGATACGAAGGAATCCCGGCGCCGGACGAACACCGTGTCCACCATGGCCTCGTCGGGCGGTAGGGTATGGACGCCCACCTTCCGACCGCGCCACACCCGCTCCACCATGCGCCGGGGCAGCAAGGTGATCCCCATGCCGGCGGCGACGCAGCCGAAAATGGCCTCCAGCGTGCCGAATTCCAGCAGCCGCAAGCCCACCACGCCGCGCCGGGCCAGGATGTCCTCGAGCCGCTGGCGGTAGGAACAGCCCGAGCGCAGAACCACGATGCGCAAGCCGGCCAGCCCCGCCGACCAGTCCAGACGCCCGATGGACGGCGCGGTCAGCACCACCAGTTCCTCGCGGAACACCGTTTCCTCCACCAGATCGGGATGGTTGACCGGACCGGCGACGAAGGCGCCCTCCAGCCGGCGTTCCAGCACCTGCTCGACGGTTTCGCGGGTGGTGCCGCCGCGGATGGACAGGTCCACCCCGGGCCAGCGCTCGACGAAGGTGGTGAGCAAGGGCGCCAGATGCATGGAAAGGGTGGTTTCCAGCGAACCGATCACCAGGTCGCCCGACGGCTCGCCCATGTCGCCCACCGCCCGGCGGGCGTCTTTCAGCAGGCTGATCACCTGAAGCGCATAGGGCATCAGGCGGCGCCCGGCGGCGGTCGGGATCACGCCGCGCGAATGGCGCTCGAACAATTCCGCGCCCAGCTCCTCCTCCAGCAAGCGGATGCGGGCGGTGACGTTGGACTGCACGGTGTTCAGTTCGGCCGCCGCCCGGCTCATGCCGCCCAGACGGGCCACTGCCTCGAATACCCGAAGATCGCCGGCATCCATGACGCCCCCAAAGCCATCTTGATGAAAGATGGATCGTATCACATCAAATCGTTTCCAATGAATACGGCGGAGGCATAGGGTTGTCTCGGTTTCAAAGGAGCGCACCATGCCCCGTCCCGGTCCCTGGCGATCCACCGTCTCGGCCCTGCTCGCCAATCTGGTGGGAATCGGCCTGGCCCGCTTCGCCTATTCGCCGCTGATCCCCGCTTTGGTGGCGGAGGGCTGGTTTTCCGCCTCGGCCGCCGCCTATCTGGGGGCCGCCAATCTGGCCGGCTATCTGGCCGGGGCGCTTTCGGCCCGCGCGCTGGGCCGCCGCCTGGGCCCCGCCGGGGCTCTCAAGGCCATGATGGCCGTCATCGCGCTCTCCTTCCTGCTGTGCGCCCAGCCCTTGCCCTTCGCCTGGTTCTTCGTCTGGCGCTTCGCCTCAGGGCTGGCTGGCGGCGTGATCATGGTGCTGGCCGCCACCCTGGCGCTGCCCCATGTGCCGGAATCGCGGCGCGGACTGGCCGGCGGGCTGATCTTCGCCGGCGTCGGCCTGGGCGCCGTCGCCTCGTCGATCCTGCTGCCGCCCCTGCTGGCCCAGGGCATGGCCGCCACCTGGATCGTGCTTGGCCTGCTGTGTCTGGTCTTTACCCTGGCGGCGTGGCGCGGCTGGCCCGAGGATTCCGTGCCGCCCGCCGGCAATCAGGTTCCCCTGCCCCGCGATCCCCGCCTGCGCGCCCTGATGGGCGTCTACGCGCTGAACGCCTTCGGGCTGGTGCCGCACATGGTGTTCCTGGTGGATCTGGTGGCGCGCGGCCTGGGCCAGGGAATCGAGCGCGGCGCGGCCATCTGGCTGCTGTTCGGACTGGGGGCCTCGGTGGGGCCGGTGGTCCTGGGCCGCCTCGGCGACCGTTTCGGCTTCGGCGTGGTGCTGCGGGCGGCGCTGGTCACCCAGGCCCTGGTGGTCGCGGCGACCGCGACGACCCGCGAAATCGGCTGGCTGGGCGTTTCCGGCTTCATCATGGGCGGCTTCACCCCCGGCGTGGTGCCGGTCGTCCTCGGCCGGGTGCGGGAATTGCTGCCCGGAGATTTCGGCGCGCAACGCGCCGCCTGGAGCCGCACCACCGCCGCCTTCGCCCTGGGGCAGGCGGCGGGCGCCTACGGCCTGGCCTGGGTCTTCACCACCAGCGGCGGCGCTTATGGAATGCTGTTCGCCCTGGGAGGAGCCGCCCTGGTCCTGGCCCTGGGGCTCGAACTGGCGGTCAGGCCCCGGCGGATTTCAGTGCCCGCTTGAAGGCCTGGTCGCGCTTGATCTCCGCCTCGCGCCGGAGCGCGTCGCCATGGGGCAGCGGACCTTCCACATGGATCAGCCGCCAGGGGCCGCGCCCCCGGGTGAACTTGGCCCCCTCGCCGGCGTTGTGGCGGGCCAGACGGTCGTCCACGTCCAGCGCGATGCCGGTATAGGCGATATCGGCCCCGTTCAGCAGGACGTAGACGAACCAGTCCTTCATCGGTCGAGGATCAGCTTGGCCCCCAGGGCCACGAACACGCCGCCGGCCAGCCGGTCGAGCCACAGCCCGGCGCTGCCGTGGCGGCCCAGCCAGCCGCCCAGCGAGCCGGCGAACCAGCCGATCAGGCCGAACAGCACGCAGGCCTGGAATGTGAACAGCACGCCCAGCTGCGCCGTCTGCCATCCCGCGCCCCCCTTGTCGGCATCGACGAACTGGGGCAGGAAGGCCAGGAAAAACAGGATCACCTTGGGATTGATGGCGTTGGCCAGCAGACCGCGCCGAAACAGCAGGCCCAGGGATTCGTCGCCCCCCACCTTGCCGTCGATGCGCATGGCGCCAGAGGAGCGCAGCGCCCCGATGCCCAGCCACACCAGATAGGCCCCGCCCGCCAGCTTCAGTCCGGTGAACAGCATGGGCGAGGCGGCGATGGCGGCGCTGATGCCCAACGCCGCCAGGGCGGTGTGGCTGAGACAGCCCAGCGCGCAGCCCAGGCCGAAGGCCATGCCGGAGCGCCGGCCCCGCGACAGGCCGAGCGACAGGATCATCAGATTGTCGGGCCCCGGCGACAGCGTGACCAGCATGGCCGCCGCCAGGAAGCCCAGTATCTGGATGGAATCGATCATGGCGCCAAGACTGCCCTACAAATCCCTAAGGCGGAAGCGTTGGATCTTGCCGGTCTGGGTCTTGGGCAGGAACTCCACGAACTTGACGTCGCGGGGATACTTGTAGGGCGCGATGGAGGCCTTGACGAAGTTCTGGATCTCCTCGGCCAGCATCTCGCTGGCCTGGGAGGGGTTGTCCAGCACGATGCAGGCCCTGACGATGGTGCCGCGCGTCTCGTCGGGCACACCGACCACGGCGCATTCCGACACCTTGGGATGTTCGAGAATGGCGCGCTCCACCTCCTGGGCCGAGATGTTGTAACCCGACGACACGATCATGTCGTCCGAGCGGTCCACGTACCAGAACCAGCCGTCCTCGTCCTGCTCCATGATGTCGCCGGTGACGTTCCAGCCGTTCCGCACGAAGGCCGCCTGGCGCGCCTGGTCGTCGAGATAGCGGCAGCCGGTGGGGCCGCGCACCGCCAGGCGGCCCTTGGAGCCCGCCGGCAGCGGATTGAAGTCGTCGTCCAGGATGCAGGCGCTGTAGCCGTCGGCGGGAAAGCCGGTGGCGCCCGGCTTGGCCACATCCGCCGACTGACAGATGAAATGGGTCAGCATCTCGGTCATGCCAATGCCGTTGACCAGCTTGACCCCGGTGCGGTCCAGCCAGTCGTCGTACAGCTTCTGGCGCAGGTGCTCGCCCGCCGAGGAGGCCTTTCTCAGCGACGAGATGTCGTACTTGTCCACCATCCCCAGCATGGCGTGGAAGGCGGTGGGCACGGCGTAGAGACTGGTGGCGCGATGGCGCTGGATGCCTTCGAGGATCAGCTCGGGCAAGGGCTTGGGCACCAGCACGGCGGTGGCGCGATAGCGCAGCGGGTACATCATGAACGCCGCCTTGCCGTAGGTGAAGGCGATGGAGGGCGAGCCGATGACGATCTCGTCCGCGTCCACGGAGTGACGGCGCGGCCAGCAATCGCACGACGCCAGGATGTCGCGGTGGAAGTGCATGGCGCCCTTGGGATTGCCGGTGGTTCCCGAGGTGAAGGTGATCAGCGCCACGTCGTCGGCCGCCGTGTCCACGTTGGCGAAACCGGCGGGCTTTGCCCCCGCCCGGCGGTCGAGATCGGCGTCGGAAACCTTCCCCTCCCCCAGCGGCGTGAAATAGGAGACGTGGCGAAGCTCAGGCACCTTGGCCCTCGTCAGCTCCATCTCCTCGGCCAAATCCAGCTCACACAGCGCGATGTTGATGCGGGCCTTTTCGACGATGAAACTCAGCTCCTTGGCGCGCAGCAGCGGCATGGTGGTGACGCAGATGCCCCCCGCCTTCAGCACCGCCAGCCAGCAGGCCACCAGCATGGGCGTGTTGGCCGAACGCAGCAGCACCCTATTGCCCGGCACCAGCCCGAAATCCTCGGTCAACACGCGGGCGATGCGCTCGGCCCGGTCCTTGAGGTGGGCGTAGCTCCACGTGCCCTCGGCGTAATGGAACACCGGCTTAGGGCCGAACCCGGCGGCTACGGCGGTGTCGATCAGCGCGGCCGCCGCGTTGATGCGATCGGGATAATGCGACAGATGCGCCGCAGAGTAGTCGAACACCGGCCACAGGTCAGGGGGCGGCAGCAACTCGCGGGCAAAGCGGTCCACATGGGCACTGGGCACGCCCCCGGGAGCACCATTGGACAAGCTCATTCGATCCTCCGCTGACTGAACACTCATTCAGATGAATGATTATTCATTCATCACAGCAAGGTCAAGGGGGATGCGACATCCGCATGACGATGCGGCCGGGACGGCCGCGCTCCGACAGCCCCTTGGAGCGCGGGCATCCTGCCCGCATCTATTCCAGCTTGCTGATCATCCTCCCTCGCGCCGCCGGCAATTCGGCGTGGCGCGGCGCCAGGACGTGGCGCTGCAGGAAGAAGCCGGTCATCTCCAGCCCTTGGCGGATGGCGGTGGAATCCCCTTCCCCGCCGTCGATCAGAAAGGCGGGCAGAGCGAACAGCTTGTCGCGATAGGGCTCGCCCGCCGCCCGCGACACGGCGCGCCCGGTCTTAGGGCTGACCCAGGCCAGATCGTCGGTCTGGCCCGTGGCGGCGCAGGCGGTGAGGTCGAGGCCGAAGCCCAGGTCGCGCAGCAGCGCCAGCTCGAAATGGACATAGACGCTGGGCCAGGATTCGGCTTCCAGGGCATGCAGCAGCGCCGCCAGGGCGGCGTGGCAGGCGGGATGGGGCTGGCGCTCGGGCAAGGCCGCCTCCACCAGGGCGCAGGCCGAGCCGAGGGCGGCGAGACGGGCCGCGTCGTCAAGGAAGGCGGCGGCATAAGCGTGCAGCAATTCAAGTTTGAAATTGCCCAATTGCTCGGGCAGGCGGGCATTCCATTTGGCCCGCACCGCGTTGCCGGGCTGGAGGATGGGGCGGTTGGCCTTGCCCTGTCCGCCATGGACCAGCCCGGCATGGCGGCCGTGGGCGCGGGTCAGCAGGGAGGCGACGGCGCCCGTCTCGCCATGGCGGCGCACCGCCAGGACGATGGAATCGTCATCCCATTCCATTCCAGCTCCACACGAACAGCGCCACCCCGGCGGCGGTGAGGCCGAGCGCCAGGGCGGCCAGCAGCTTCTGGCCGGTCGAGATGACGGGGATGTCGTCGTCCTCGAGGCTCCAGGCGCCCCGGGTGAAGCGGTGAACCATCAGCCCCAGCAGCGCCACGACCCCCACCCACATCAGGGCAATGGCGATGGCGCGGAGGCTCATGGTTCAGTCCTCACGAATCGAAGTCCAGGCCAAGCTCGGAGTAATGGCCGCGCTTTTCCGACCAGTCCTCGCGCACCTTGATGTGGATGAACAGGTGGACGCGGCGCTCCAGCAGCTCTTCCAGTTCCTGGCGGGCGGAAGCGCCGATGGCCTTGATCTGGCGGCCGCCCTTGCCCAGCACGATGGGCTTCTGGCTTTCGCGCTCCACATAGATCACCTGATCGATGCGGGCCGAGCCGTCCTCCTTCTCCTCCCACTTCTCCGTCTCGACATAGAGGGAGTACGGCAGTTCCTGGTAGAGGGCCAGGAAGGCCTTCTCGCGGGTGATCTCGGCGGCCAGCAGGCGCTGCGGCAGGTCGGAGACCTGATCCTCGGGGAACATCCACGGCCCCGGCGCCACCATCTTGCCCAGATGGGCCAGCAGGTCGCCGATGCCGTCGCCCTTCAAGGCGCTGATCATGAAGACGTTGGTGAAGATGCCCTCGGCATCCAGCTGGGCGGTGAGGCCCAGCAGCTTCTCGCGCTTGACCAGATCCACCTTGTTCAGCACCAGGATGGCCTGGCGGTTGGCCTCCTTCAGCTTCTCGACGATGGCCCTGGTCTCGTCGTCATAGCCGCGTGAGGCGTCCACCAGCAGGCAGACGTGGTCGGCATCGGCGGCGCCGTTCCAGGCGGCGGCCACCATGGCGCGCTCCAGGCGCTTCTTCGGGCTGAAGATGCCGGGGGTGTCCACCAGCACCACCTGGGCGTCGTCGACCATGGCGATGCCCATCACCCGGAAGCGGGTGGTCTGCACCTTGGGCGAGACGATGGACACCTTGGTGCCCACCAGGGCGTTGACCAGGGTGGACTTGCCGGCATTGGGAGCGCCCACCACCGCCACGAAGCCGCAGCGCTGATCGGTTTCAGGAACTTCGTTCATTTCATCACCTGTTGCAGCAGCAGGCCGGCTGCCGCCTGCTCCGCCACCCGTTTCGAGGCACCGCGGCCCACGGCCGAGCCTACACCCTCGACACTGACCTCCATCAGGAAAATCGGCTCATGCGGCGGACCTTCCTGACCCAAAATCTTGTAAAGCGGCAGCGGCAATCCCCGCCCCTGGGCCCATTCCTGCAGCCCGGTCTTGGCATCCTTGGGCGGCGCCAGGGCTTCCTCCATCAGGGGCTCCCAGCGATTGCGCACGAAGGACGCGGCCACCGCGAAGCCGGCATCGGCATAGAGCGCCCCGATCACCGCCTCGCAGGCGTCGGCCAGGATGCCGGGATTGGTCCGCCCGCCGGCCTCGTCCTCGCCCCTGGCCAGCACCAGATGGCGGCCCAGATTGATCTGGTTGGCGATGCGCGCCACCGCTTCGCGCCGCACCAGGGCGGCATGACGGCGCGCCAGGGCGCCCTCGGCCTCGTTGGGAAAGCGGTCGAACAGCATCTCGGCCACCACCAGGCCCAGGACGCGGTCGCCCAGGAATTCCAGGCGCTCGTACGGGTCCGAGGTCTTGGTGCGCCGCCCCTGCTGCATGCTGGGATGGGTCAGCGCCTGGGAAAGCAATTCGGGCCGCGTGAAGGCGTGGCCCAGCACCGCATGAAGGTCGGCGGCGGCGGCGGAGCCGGCCATCGCCTACTCGATCCCCTGCAGCAGGCGGGAATAGCGGATGGCCCAGGGCCAACGCCAGACTTCCCACAACGCCGCGCTGCCGTCGCCCGAGAAGAACAGGATTTCCGCCCGGCCGACGAAATTCTCGGCCGGAACGTAGCCCACCTCGGACAGGAAGCGGGAATCCGCCGAATTGTCGCGGTTGTCGCCCATCATGAAGTAATGGCCGGGCGGCACCACGTATTCCATGGTGTTGTCGGCGGGGCCGTTGTCGCCCAGGAATTCGATGATCTTGTGCTTGCGCCCGTTGGGAAGCGTCTCGACGTATTGCGGCGCGCGCAGGATGTTGCCGTCCTTGTCCCGCTCGACGAAATCCTCGATCCGCTTCCTCTCCACGGCGGTGCCGTTGATGAAGAGGATACCACCCTTCACCTGGATGCGGTCGCCGGGCAGGCCCACCACCCGCTTGATGTAGTCGATCTTGTTCTCGGGCGGCTTCTTGAAGACGATCACGTCGCCGCGCTCGGGCGCCCGGTCCATGATCCGGCCGCCGCCCGGCCCGATGCCGAACGGCATGGAATAGCGGGAATAGCCGTAGGCGTATTTGGAGACGAACAGGTAGTCGCCGATCAGCAGGCTGGGGATCATGGATCCCGATGGAATGTTGAAGGGCTCGAAGGCCAGGGTGCGAACACCTCCGGCGATCAGCATGGCGTAGACGATGGTGCGGATCGTCTCGCCCATTCCGCCCGACTTGCCTTTAGACATGAATTGAGCCGCTTATCCCATTGAAATTCATGGCACCCGCCTTCGACAAGGCCGAGGGCGCCGCCGAGATCAAGCCAGCCAATGGCCCGGCTGTCAAGCCGGCACGGCTTCGATGATCACCACGGCCTGGGCCAGGGGATATTCGTCGGTGAGCGTAAGGTGCAGCCGGGCCTGCATCCCTTCGGGAATCCGCCGGGCCAGAAGCGCCGCGGCGCCACCGCTCAAGCGAAGGCAGGGACGCCCCTCGCCGTCGTTTCTCACCTCGATGTCGCGCCAGCCGACGCCTTGCTTTCCCAGCGCCTTGACCAGCGCCTCCTTGGCGGCGAAACGCTTGGCGTAGGCCCCGGAACGCGCCGCCCCCACCCGCCGTTCGGCGGTGGCCTTTTCTTCTTCAGTGAAGACCTTGGCGACGAAGCGCTCGCCGAACCGCTCGAGGCTGTCTTCGATGCGGCGGATGTCCACCAGGTCGTTGCCCAGGCCGATGATCATTGGCGCTTCACTCCCGTGGCGGCGATCCTAGAATCCGGCTACCCTGCCCGCAACAACACAAATCACCGCAGGGAAAACGGACATGGACATCAACGGCTTCATGCAAGGATACAAGACGGCCTGGGAAGGCCGCGACCCGGCCAGGTTCGCCGCGCTTTTCCACGCCGACGGGCGCTACCACAACACCCCGTTCCAGGTTCAGACCGGCACCGCCGAACTGGCCGAGTACTGGAAGCGGGTGCAGCTCCAGGAAGACGTCCATGTCGCCTACCAGATCCTGGCCAGCCAGGACGGCGGCGGCATCGCCCATTGGCACGTCACCTATCAGGTGGCTTCCGAGGAACTGTTCCAGATCTGGGCCAAGTCCACGGGAACCGGCCTGCCCAACCGCAAGCCCGGCGATCCGCTGCCCCGCATGGTGCTGGACGGCATGCTGCAGGCCAGCTTCGCCGGCGGCCTGTGCCGCGAGGCGCGCATCTGGTGGCACAGCATGCCGCAGCCTTAGAGAGGACGAAATGGTCGACATCAACTGGCAGCGCAAATACGAGATCGGTCACCCGAGGATCGACTTCGAGCACCGCATCTTCCTCGATCTCATCGAGCAGTTCGCCCGGCAGGCGGAATCCGGGGCGACGGCCAAGCGGCTGCTCAGGACCTGCGCCGAGCTCTACAAATACGCCGATTTCCACTTCTTCAGCGAGGAAGGGCTGATGGAGGAGATCGAGTGGCCGGAGACCGCCGCCCACAAGGCGCTTCACCGCGACCTGCTGAAGCAGCTCCACGATTACATCGATTCCGTCTCGGTGGATCAGATCCGCACCAGCGAGATGGTCGCCTTCCTGATGCAGTGGTTCGTCAGCCACACCGGAAGCGAGGACCGCAAGCTGGCCCACCTTCTGCCGTCCGCCTCGCCGTACAAGGCGACGGGCTGAGAAACGAAAGGGGGGCCTTAAGCCCCCCTCGCCTCGTCCATCAGGCGGCGCATGTGGCGGATGGAGGCGTCGAGGCCGACGAAGATGGCCTCCCCCACCAGGAAGTGGCCGATATTCAGCTCCATGATGGAGGCAATGGCCGCCACCGGCTTGACCGTGTCGTAGCTGAGGCCGTGGCCGGCATGGCATTCCAGGCCGATGGAAGCGGCATGGGCGGCCGCCGCCTTGATGCGGGCGAATTCGCGGTCGCGCTCGGCCCCCTCGGCGTCGCAATAGGCGCCGGTATGCAGCTCGATCACCGGCGCGCCCAGGGCCTTGGAGGCGTCCAGCTGCGCCGGATTCGCCTCGATGAACATGGAGACGCGGATACCGGCGTCCACCAGGCGGCCGACCAGCGGCTTCAAGGACTCGAACTGTCCCACCACGTCGAGGCCGCCCTCGGTGGTGCGCTCCTCGCGCCGCTCGGGCACGATGCAGGCGGCGTGCGGACGGTGCCGCAGCGCGATGGCCACCATCTCCTCGGTGGCCGCCATCTCGAAATTGAGCGGCAGCGTGATCTCGTTGGCCAGACGCTCCATGTCGCGGTCGGAGATGTGGCGCCGGTCCTCGCGCAGATGGGCCGTGATGCCGTCGGCACCGGCCGCCGCCGCCATGTGGGCGGCCCGGACCGGATCGGGATGACGCCCGCCGCGGGCGTTCCGGATGGTGGCGACGTGGTCGATGTTGACGCCGAGGCGCAGGCGGCCGGTCATATCCTCATAACTCCATTGAATTGGGCTATCGCCCGAACCCATCCGGGGCCGATGCCCCGGACCCCATTTTATTTCATGAATGGGGTTTGGGGCCCTTGGCCCCAAGCAGGTATGGGCGGCAGCCCATGAATGACTTCAGTTACGCGCCCGGTCCACCGAGTTGATGGCGGGCGTGGCGCGAAGCGCGGCGATGACGTTGGTCAGGTGCTTCACGTCCCTCACCTCGATATCGATGATCATCTCGAAGAAGTCGGTGGTGCGGTTGGTGATCTTGAGATTGGTGATGTTGCCCATGTTCTTGGCGATCACCGTGGAAATGGCCCCGAAAGCGCCGGGCTCGTTGGTCACCACCAGGTCGATGCGGCCCACATGGGCATTGCTGTCGGCCTCGTCCCAGGCGAGGTCCAGCCAGCGCTCGGGCTGGTCGGCGAACTGCTCCAGGTTCTCGCAGTCGATGGTGTGGATGGTGACGCCCTTGCCGGTGCTGACGATGCCGACGATGCGATCGCCGGGCAGCGGGTGGCAGCAGCCGGCGAAATGCATGGCCATGCCGGGGATCAGCCCCTTGATGGGCACCGCGCCGGCCTTGTCCTTCTTGTTGGTGGTCGGCTTGTCGCCGCCGCGCGCCTTCAGCGCCACCACGTTGTCGTTGCGGTTGGCCTGGGCCTTCAGCTCGGGGAAGACGGTGGAGACCACCTCGCGGGCGGTCAGCGTGCCTTCGCCCACCAGGGCCAGCAGATCCTCGGACGACGGCGCCTTGAAGATGCGCAGCACGCCGTCCAGGGCTTTTTCCGTGAATTCGTAGCCTTCCTGGCGGAAGCTGCGCACCAGGATGGCGCGGCCCAGCTCGGTGTACTGGGCGCGCTGCTGGGTGCGGATGAAGCGGCGGATCCGCGCCCTGGCCTTGCCGGTGACGACGAAGCGTTCCCAGGTGGGGTTCGGCGTCTGGGCCTTGGACGTGATGATGTCGACCTGATCGCCGTTGTTCAGCTGGGTCCTGAGCGGCATGATCCGGCCGTTGACCTTGGCGCCGACGCAGGTGTCGCCCACCTGGGAGTGGACGGCATAGGCGAAGTCCACCGGGCAGGCGCCCCGGGGCAGATTGATCAGGTCGCCCTTGGGCGTGAAGCAGAACACCTGGTCGGAGAACATCTCCAGCTTGGTGTGCTCCAGGAATTCCTCGGGGTTGGAGGCGTGCTCCAGGATGTCGAGCAGTTCGCGCAGCCAGCGGTACTGGCGGCCGTCGGTCATATTGCCGCCGTCGCCGCCGCCGCCCTTGTACTTCCAATGGGCAGCGACGCCCAATTCGGCCACCTCGTGCATCTCGCTGGTGCGGATCTGCACCTCGATGCGGTGACGCTCGGGCCCGAACACGCCGGTATGCAGCGAGCGGTAGCCGTTGGGCTTGGGCGTCGAGATGTAGTCCTTGAAGCGGTTGGGAACCATCGGATACTTGGAGTGGATCACACCCAGCGCCCGGTAGCAGTCCTCGATGTTTCCCACGGCGACGCGGAAGGCCATGATGTCGGACAGTTGCTCGAAGCCGACATTCTTCCTCTGCATCTTCTGCCAGATGGAATAGGGCGTCTTCTCGCGGCCCGAGACCACGGCCTTGATCCCCGCCTCGTCCAGGATGGCGCGAAGCTCGTCCAGGATGCGGCCGATCAGGTCGCCGCCCTGCTCGCGCAGGAAGGACAGGCGCGCCACGATGGAGCCCCGCGCATCCGGATGCAACTCGGCGAAGGCCAGGTCCTCCAGTTCCATCTTGATGCCCTGCATGCCGATGCGTTCGGCCAGCGGCGCGTAGATCTCCATGGTCTCCATGGCGATGCGGCGGCGCTTGTCGGGATTCTTGATGTAGTGAAGGGTGCGCATGTTGTGCATGCGGTCGGCCAATTTCACCAGCAGGACGCGGATGTCCTCACTCATGGCCAGCACCAGCTTGCGCAGGTTCTCGGCCTGCTTGGCGTGGTCCGACTGCAGTTCGATGCGGTTCAGCTTGGTGACGCCGTCCACCAGACGGCCGATCTCGCGGCCGAACAGCTTCTCGATGTCGTCGAGCGTGGCCGGCGTGTCCTCGATGGTGTCGTGCAGCAGCGCGGTGATGATCGACGAGGAATCCAGCCGGTACTTGGTCAGGATGCCCGCCACCTCGATAGGGTGGGAGAAATAGGGATCGCCCGAGGCCCGAAGCTGCGAGCCGTGCATCTTCATGGCGAAGACGTAGGCGCGGTTGATGGCGTCCTCGTCCGCGCCGGGATCGTAGGATTTGACGCGCTCCACCAACTCGAACTGACGCATCATCGCCTTAGGTCACCTCAACCTTTCTGCCCAAGTGTGTACCGACCAAAGGCCGGCGGCAAAGAGGAAAAAGAATAAAAAAGCCGCCCGCCCCCACCAAAGATGGGAACGGGCGGCCTTTTGGGAAAGACTTACTCGTCGCCGGAATCCACGTCGAAATCGGCGCCGGTGTCGTTGATGGACATGCCGTCCTCGATCATCTCGTCCTCGTTGGCGACGGTCTCGAAGGCCATGTCGCGGTCGGGGATGAAGCCCTCCATCTCGTCCTCTTCCGGCTCGTCCACTTCGACGTGCTTCTGGAGGCCCAGGATCAGGGCGTTCTGCAGGCCGTCCAGCCCGACAGTCTCGTCGGCGATCTCGCGCAGCGCCACAACCGGGTTCTTGTCGTTGTCGCGCTCCACCGTCAGCTTGGCACCGGCGGAAATGTCCCGGGCCCGCTGGCCGGCCATCAGCACCAGCTCGAAGCGGTTCGGAACCTTCAGTACACAGTCTTCAACCGTAACGCGCGCCATCGAAGATCCTTGCTTTAGGCAATCTCGGAAAGAGACAGCTTATATCGTCGCTTGGGCCCCGAAAGCAAGCCCCCATCCCTTCGCCCCCTTGCGGCAGGCCCCGCGGCCCCCTACGTTGAGGTCATTCTTCCCCGCTTTGGCGGGCCAAGCCATTTCGACCAAGCGAGTTCACCATGCAGTTTTATTCCGCCGAGCGACTCGGCCTGTTCATCGACGGTTCCAACCTTTATTCGGCGGCCCGCGCGCTGGGCTTCGACATCGACTACAAGAAGCTGCTGAACCTGTTCGCCGGCAAGGGGCGGCTGATCCGCGCCTTCTATTACACCGCCCTGATGGAGGATCAGGAATACTCCCCCATCCGCCCGCTGGTGGATTGGCTGGACTACAACGGCTACACCATGGTCACCAAGCCGACCAAGGAATTCACCGACGCCATGGGCCGGCGCAAGATCAAGGGCAACATGGACATCGAGCTGGCCATCGACGTGATGGAGATGTGCCAGTACCTGGACCATGTGGTGCTGTTCTCCGGCGACGGCGATTTCCGCCGGCTGGTGGAAGCGGTCCAAAGAAAGGGCGTGCGCGTCTCGGTGGTCAGCACCATCCGCTCGCAGCCGCCCATGGTGGCCGACGAACTGCGCCGCCAGGCCGACGTCTTCATCGAGTTGCAGGACCTGGAAAGCCAGATCGCCCGCGCCCAGCAATCGCACCGCGACGACCGCGCCTATCCGGCGGATTGATCATCGTCTCATGCGGGCGGGACGCCCGCGCTCCAAGAAGAGGCGCGCCACCCCGGAGCGCGGGCGTCCCGCCCGCATCCTCGCACAAGGGTATGACATGACCTTCTCCCCGCCTGCGGCCGATTGCGGCCTGTGCCCGCGTCTGGCCGAGTTCCGCCACGCCAACCGCGCCCAGTACCCCGGCTGGCATCACGATCCGGTGCCGTCCTTCGGCGACCTGGACGCCCGCCTGCTGGTGGTGGGCCTCGCCCCCGGCCTCAAGGGCGCCAACCGCACGGGCCGCCCGTTCACCGGCGATTACGCCGGCGACCTGCTCTACGCCACCTTGATCAAGTACGGGCTGGCGCGGGGCGAATACCGGCAATCGGCCGATGACGGGCTGGAACTGGTGGATTGCCGCATCACCAACGCGGCGCGCTGCGTGCCGCCCGCCAACAAGCCCCTGCCCGCCGAGTTCGCCGCCTGCCGCCCCTTCTTGGCCGCCGAGATCAAGGCCATGCCCAACCTCAAGGGCATCTTCTGCCTGGGCCGGGAATCGCACCAGCAGGTGCTGTCCACCCTGTCCTTGCGCCAGGCCGCCCATCCCTTCGGCCATGCCCGCCTCCACGCCCTGCCCGGCGGGCTGGTGCTGGGCGACAGCTACCACTGCTCGCGCTACAACACCAATACCGGTCGCCTGACCGAGGCCATGTTCCACCAGGCGCTGGAAACCCTGCTGGCGGCGCTGGGTTAATATCGTATCCCGATGATCGCAGCCGATCACCGGGATCGCCCTCAATCGGCGGGCGCCGCCGGTGGCGGCTTGGCTCCCGCGCCATAAGGCGTGCGGCGCCTCGCGCCTAACCAAACCGCGATGAGCTGGGCTCGTCGCGGTTTGGCATTAATACTCCATTGAATTGGGAGTGCTATACTTCCGGCTGTATATGCGGCGGGAGCATGCGGCATGACCGTCATCGAGTGGACCAACGAGCTGAAGCTGGGCGTGCCGGCCATGGATGCCGAGCACCACCAGCTCCTGCGCCTGACCAACGACTTCCTGGCCGCCGCCAAGGAACACGCGCCGTTTTCCCGGCTGACCCGGATCATGGGTGAACTGATCGCCCGCACCCGCATCCATTTCCAGGCGGAGGAAACCCTGCTGGACCATGCCGGTTATCCCGGCCTGGCGGGGCACAGGTCCGCGCATGCCCGCCTGCTGGTGGACGCCCAGCGGCTTTACGAGCGCTTCACCACCCTGGAAGCCGACGCCGGAGCGGACGAAGGCGCATCCCGCGACCTCACCTTGGAGGCGGCCCGGTTCCTGCAGCGCTGGCTGGTGGACCACATCATCGCCGAGGACCGTCCCTACCGTCCCTACGTCATGAAGCTGACCTGAGGCTCCAGAAGGTTAAAGCTCTTTGCCTCGTCGTCCCGGACTTGATCCGGGACCCAGGAGTCGCAGACGATGGCATTTAGGCTTTCCCCCCTGGCCCCCGGCTCAAGGCCACGGCTGTCCGGTTTGATTCGAGCCGGCAGGCGTGGAGTCATGAGACACGGATGTCACGGATGCGGCGCTTCGCACCGCTCACGGATAAACACGGAAATGCTCTGGTTTCCGGCTACCTCCCCGACCCAGCCCCAGAATGACCATATGGGATTTCCATAATCCGTGATCATCCGTGACCGCGAAGCGGCATCCGTGTCCATCCGTGTTCCATGACCAGATGAAACCCGCATTGGCTCCGCCATTCGGCGCTCTCATGGAAATTTAAACCGGACAGCAGTGGCTCAAGGCCGGGGTGACGGGCGAGGAGGCGGCATCGATTCAACTAAGCTCGGACAAACTCTAATCCCCGGACGGCAGGTCGGCGGAGAACAGGAAGTTGTTCTTCCCCATCCGCTTGACGGCATACATGGCGGCATCGGCGCGACGGATCAGGCTTGCCCCGTCCTCGGCGTCATCGGGATAAAGCGCCACGCCAATGGAGCCCCGCACATGGGCGGTCCCGGCCTCCAGCGCATAGGGCTCGGCCAGGAGCCTCAGAATCTTGCCTGCCACCAGGGCGGGATCGTCGCGGCCGTGGACTCCGTCCAGAATCAGCACGAACTCGTCGCCGGCCAGCCGGGCCAGGGTGTCGGCGGCCCGCACGCATTCCGACATGCGCGACGCGGTCTGCTGCAGCAAGACGTCGCCGGCGGCATGGCCCAGCGTGTCGTTGACCGCCTTGAAGCCGTCCAGGTCGAGAAACAACAGGGCGAAGCGCTTCTTTTCCCGCTTGGACTGGCGCACGGTCTGATTGAGGCGATCGAGGAACAGCGAGCGGTTGGGCAGGCCGGTCAGCGCATCGTAATTGGCCTGGCGCCAGATGCGCTCCTCGTCCTCCTTGCGGTGGGTAATGTCCGAGAACACCGCCACGAAATGGGTGATGGCCCCGCCGACATCGCGAAGCGCATTGATGGACAGCCACTCGGCATAGAAGGCGCCCGACTTGCGCCGGTTCCAGATCTCGCCCTCCCAATGGCCGGTTTCCGAGAGCCTCCGCCACAGCTCGGCATAGAATTCCGGTTCATGCCGGCCCGAACGCAGGAAGCTGGGATTTTGTCCCCGCACCTCGTCCTTGGAATATTCGGTGATGGTGGTGAAGGCGGGATTGACGAAGATGATGCGGTTGTCGGCATCGGTGATGACCACCGCCTCGGTCACCGTCTCCAGCACCTTGGAGGCCAGCATGATCTGCTGTTCCGCCGCCTTGCGCTCGGTGATGTCGTAGATCCAGGCCAGATTGACCGGCTCGTCCGCGAAACCCAGGGAACGGATGGTCAGCAGGCTCCAGAACGGGGCGCCGTTCTTGCGGCGGAACTCCACCTCGACGTCGTCGAGGTGTCCGTCGCGGCGCAGAAGGGCCAGCACCACCTGCCGCTGGGCGTCGTCCACATAGTGATCGCGGGCCTTCGAGCCCAGGAATTCCTCCTTGCTCATACCGATGATGTCGGTGAAGCGGGAATTGGCGAACACCACCCGGCCGTCGCGGCGCCGCGACACCGAAACGCCCACCGGGCTTTCCTCCAGGATGCGCCACAGCCGCTCCTCGCTTTCCTTGAGCCGCGCCGCATTGGCCGAGCGCTCGGCGATGTCGGCCTGCAGCCGCTCGACCATGGGGCGGAAGACCCCCAACGCCGACAGCACCAGCAGGCCGACGGCCACCGCCACCGTCACCGCCTGCAGCTTCATCAGCTCTTCCATCTGGGATTCGCTGTCCCGCTGGAAGCGGATGGTCAGTTCGTCGAGCGAGCGCAGCAACGACCCCACCGCCCCCGCCGAAATGGCGGCCAGATCGGGATTGGTGGCGGATGGCCGGCCTTCCTCGGCCAGAATGGCGCGGCCACGGGCGATGAACCCCTGAAGATCACGGTCGAGATTCCAGGGGGGACCGGAGAACACCTCCATCACCGAAGCCGGCGGCGGAGACTTGTCGCCGCGCATCAGCCGGTCATGCCGTTCCTCGATCTGGTCCAGGGTCTCGCCCAGCAGACGCGCCGTGGCCGCGCGCTCCGCGTCGTCGACGATGACCAGACGGTTGGCGGCGAAGGCCACCCGCTGCACCAGCATGCGCTGGCGTCCCGCCAGATTGACCAACTCGGCGCTGCCTTCGGCATCGACGATCATGCGGGTCAGGGCGACGAACGACATCAGGGCAAGCGCGCCGAGCACCACCAGAACGGCGACATACCGTGTGGTCAGTTCCCGCGTGATCCGCTCACCCAGATCAGACATCCCCAGACTTCCCGCATAACCCGCCATTGATCATAGCGGCAAAGCGAAGGCCTGTCTCGGCGAGCGGCGCGCGCCGAGACAGGCCTCTATTCAAGGGACGGCAAAAAGCCGCTTCAGGCCCCCGAGAGGCGTTCCAGGGCTTCGCGCAGCTTGGCCACCGCCTGCGCCCAGTCGTTGCGGCGCTCGCGCTGCTCGGCCACCACCTCTTCCGGCGCCCGCGCCATGAAGTCGGCGTTGGAGAGCTTCTTGTCCACCTTGGCGACCTCGCCCTCCAGGCGGGCGATCTCCTTGTCCAGGCGGGCGCGCTCCTTGTCCACGTCGATGACGCCCGACAGCGGCATCACCAGGGTGGCTTCGTCCACCACCATCTGGGCGGCGCCGTGGGACGAGGCCTGGGCCACCCGCTCGGCCGAGGCCTGGGCCTCGAAGGCGGTCAGGCGCGCCAAACGGGTGATCAGGTCGGCGTGGGTCTTGGCCCAGCCGCGCTTGGCATCGGCCAGACCGGACACCAGCAGGTCCACCTGGGCCGAGGGCGGCACGTTCATCTCGGAGCGCACGCCGCGCACCGTCGAGATCATGCGCACCACCCAATCCATCTCCTCTTCCGCCGCGGGCGCGGCCAGGCCGTCCAGGGCGGGCCAGGAGCGCAGCATCAGATCGCCGTCGCGCGTCGCGATCTGGCTCCACAGCTCCTCGGTGATGAACGGCATCAGGGGGTGCAGTACGTGCAGGATCTGGTCCAGCACCCAGGCGGCGGTGGCGCGGGTCTCGGCCTTGGCCGCCTCGTCTCCACCGTTGAAGATGGGCTTGGCGAATTCCAGGTACCAGTCGCAGAAGGTGCCCCAGACGAACTGGTAGCAGCCGCCGGCCGCCGCGTCGTAGCGGTAGTTCTCGATGGCGCTGCCCACCTTGGCGGCCAGTTCGGCGGTCTTGGCGGCGATCCAGCGGTTGACGGTCTCCTTGACCGCCTTGGGATCGAAGCCTTCCACCGGACGGCACTCGTTCATCTGGCAGAAGCGCGCCGCGTTCCACAGCTTGGTGGCGAAGTTGCGGTAGCCTTCCACCCGGCTCTCGGCCAGCTTGACGTCGCGTCCCTGCGCCGCCAGCGCCGACAGCGTGAAGCGCAGCGCGTCGCAGCCGTATTTGTCGATCAGGTCCAGGGGATCGATGATGTTGCCCTTGGACTTGGACATCTTCTGGCCCTTCTCGTCGCGGACCAGGGCGTGGATGTAGATGTCCTTGAAGGGCACGTCGCCCATGAAGTGGATACCCATCATCATCATGCGGGCGACCCAGAAGAAGATGATGTCGAAGCCGGTGACCAGCACGTCGCCGGGATAGTAGCGGGCCAGTTCCGGAGTCTGCTCCGGCCAGCCCAAGGTCGAGAACGGCCACAGCGCCGAGCTGAACCAGGTGTCCAGCACGTCGGAATCGCGGGTCAGTTCCACCGCCTTGCCATAGTGCTTGGCGGCGGCGGCCTGAGCCTCGCCTTCCGTCTCCTCGACGAAGAACGCCCCGTCGGGGCCGTACCACGCCGGCACCTGATGGCCCCACCAGATCTGGCGCGAGATGCACCACGGCTGGATGTTGCGCATCCATTCGTAATAGGTGTTCTCCCAGTGCTTCGGGACGAAGCGGGTCTTGCCGGTCTCCACCGCCTCGATGGCGGGCTTGGCCAGCGTCGCGGCGTCCACGAACCACTGGTCGGTCAGCCACGGCTCGATCACCACGCCCGAGCGGTCGCCATAGGGGACCATGTGGGTGTGGGGCTCGATCTTGTCCAGCAGGCCCAGGGCCTCGAACTCGGCGACCACCTTCTTGCGGGCGTCGTAGCGGTCCAGGCCGCGATAGCCCTCGGGCACCTCGTCGTTGGTGCGCGCATCGCGGTCGAAGATGTTGATTTGCGGAAGATTATTCCGCACGCCCACCTGGAAGTCGTTGAAATCGTGGGCCGGGGTGATCTTCACCGCGCCGGTGCCCTTGGTGGGGTCGGAATACTCGTCGGCGACGATGGGAATCAAGCGATTACAAATGGGTAGCCGCACCATCTTACCCACCAGGGCGGTAAAGCGCTCATCTTCAGGATGAACGGCAACCGCCGCATCGCCCAGCATGGTCTCGGGGCGGGTGGTGGCCACGGTAATGTAAGTATTTTCAATACCATCCACGGGATACCTGAGGTGCCACATGTGGCCCTTCACTTCCCGCTGCTCAACCTCCAGATCAGAAATGGCGGTGTGCAGCTTGGGGTCCCAGTTGACCAGACGCTTGGCGCGGTAGATCAGGCCCTGGCGATGCAGGGTGACGAAGACCTTGCGGACGGCGGCCGACAGGCCCTCGTCCATGGTGAAGCGTTCCTTGGCCCAGTCGGGCGAGGCGCCCAGCCGGCGCAGCTGGCGCGTGATGGTGCCGCCCGATTCCGCCTTCCACTCCCAGACCCGCTTGATGAAGTCGTCGCGGCCCAAATCGTGGCGGGTGATCTTCTGCGCTTCCAGCTGGCGCTCCACCACCATCTGGGTGGCGATGCCGGCATGGTCGGTACCGGGCTGCCACAGGGCGTCCTTGCCGGTCATGCGGCGATAGCGGATCAGTACGTCCTGGAGCGTGAAGGTCAGCGCGTGGCCCATGTGCAGGCTGCCCGTCACGTTGGGCGGCGGCATCATGATGGTGTAGGGCTGGGCGTTGGACTCGGTATGGGCGGCAAAGGCGCCCTGGGCCTCCCAGCGCTCGTAATGCTTCGGCTCCACCTGGGCGGGGCTATACGTCTTATCCAGCATGGCCATCGGACTGTCACTTCACCTAAAGGGGGGACAAACAAG
The DNA here is from genome assembly GCF_001511835.1 of Magnetospirillum sp. XM-1. Lineage (NCBI taxonomy): Bacteria > Pseudomonadati > Pseudomonadota > Alphaproteobacteria > Rhodospirillales > Rhodospirillaceae > Magnetospirillum > Magnetospirillum sp. XM-1. The sequence continues at coordinate 3,046,189 of NZ_LN997848.1, read as the reverse complement.
AAGGGCGGCCCGATCGCGCCGGGCCGCCCCATGGCTTCGAACCGGCGGAGATTAGTACTCTCCGGTGCGGTTTACCATCCTCTCGATCTCTTTCTTGACGATGCGCTCGATCATGTAGGGCAGGTTCTGGTCCAGCCATTCCGACAGGATCGGCTTCAACAGCTCGCGCACCAGATCTTCCAGGGTGACGGCGCTGTTGCCCAGGCCGAAAGACTTCTGCCGCACGATCTCGCGCGCCAGATTGGTCAGCAGCGAGGCGCCATGGTCAATGCTGGGCGGGCTCATCAGCCCTTCATCGTCGGGCGGCGGAGCGCGGCGCGGCGGCGGCTCATAATCGTCCATGACCCGGCTGGCGGCGGCCATCACGGGGGCCGGCTCGAAATCGCCGAGATCGGCCTTGAAATCGTTGATGTCGAAAGCGGGCTCCGGCTCCTCGGGCGCTTCCTCCATCACCATGTCGTCGGTCAGTTCAAGGACGTCGTCCTCGATCTCCGGCTCGGGCTCGGGGATGGGCAGCGGCTCGGGTTCGGGCTCGGGCTCCGGCTCGGGGGCCGGCGCCGGCGTATCGAACAAGGAGTCGATATCGTCCTGGGCGAAGGTGGGGGTCGGTTCGGGCTCGGGCTCAGGCTCGGGCTCGGGTTCCGGCGGAGGCATGGGCTCCGGCTCCGGCTCGGGAGCGACCGGTTCGGGGGCCTTGGGCTTATCCTCGGCTTCATCTTCCGACAGGATGCGTCGGATAGAGGCGAGGATATCCTCCATTGATGGTTCTTGCTGGGCCTTGTCGTCGCTCATGTCACGGCTATTCTGTCTGCCTGCGCCCAAGAAAGGGACCTGCCGTAATAGTGACTTACGGCTGGTAACAAATGGTTAAAATTCCACGAGTCCCCAAGAGAAACCCGGATCAGCCACTCGACGCCGATCCGAGCCCCACTATTTCTACTCGTATCCTTTGTCCTTGTCGATGCCATTGCCGAACCATTGGCCACGGACATCGTCATAGTGCTTGGTCGGATCATAGACCTCGACGGGAAGATTGAGCCCCTGGGCGGTCATTTGCCCCAGGGCCGACTTGACCTGATAGGAGGCCGCCAGCACGTCGCGGCTGGCCTTGACCAGGTTGACGCGGGCGTCGAACAGCTCCTGCTCGGCGTTCAGCACGTCCAGGATGGTGCGCGAGCCCACCTTGGATTCCTCGCGCACGCCGGCCAGGGCCAGCTCCGAGGCCTTGATCTGCGCCTGATAGGAATTGGCCTGGGCGCGGGCAGCCTGCAGGCTTTCCCACGCCTTGGTGCCGGTCTCGATGGCGTCGCGCCGCGCCTGATCGGCCTCGATGCGGCGCTGGCCGGCAGTGTGCTTGGAGGCGCGCACCCGGGAATAGACGCTGCCCGATTCGTACAGCGGCACGCTGAGGTTCAGCAGGACCTGCCGGTTGGTGTACGAGGAATCCATGGTCGAGTTCTGCAGCCCGCGGGTGATGTCGGCGGACAGCGACACGGTGGGCATCAGCTCGCCCCAGATCAGGTCGGTGTTGTCCTTGGCGGCGGCATGGGTGAAATCGGCGGAGACCACGTTGGGATTGGCGGCCAGCGCCTGATTGGTGACCTCGTCCAGGCTGGCGGGCAGAGCCGGCGGCGTAGCGGGAGCGGCCAGCGCCTCGGGCGGGCGACCGACATTATTCACGTAATTGGCCCGCGAGCTCTGCAGGTTGCCTTCGGCGGCGACGCGGTCGGCGGTGGCCTTGGCCAGACGCGCCTCGGACTGGCTGACGTCGGTGCGGGTCAGCTCGCCGACCTTGAAGCGCTCCTGGGTCGCCTCGTACTGCTTGCGCAGCACCTGCTCGTTGTTGATGGACAGCTTCAGCACCGCCTCGTCGCGGACCACGTTGAGATAGGCGGTGGCGGCGGCCAGCAGGATGGTCTGCTCGGTGGAGGCCAGCAGGGCCCGCTCGCTCAGCACGGTGTTCTCGGCCTGGGCGGTGGCGGCCAGGGTGCGGCCGCCGCGGAACAGCGGCTGGCTGAGGGTCAGCGCCTCGGTCCGCGGCGTGCGGGTCATGGAATACTTGGCAAGGGTGTTGTTGTCATAACTGCCCCGGCCGACGGAACCGGTCAGCGATACCGTGGGCCGCCAGTTGGACAGCGCCTGGGGCACGCCCTCGTCGGTGGAGCGCAGCTTGGCGCGGCGCGCCAGCAGCGTCGGATTGGACGAATAGGTGGAGGCCAGCACCTCCTCCAGCGTCTCGGCGGCAACGGGAGTGGAAGCGGCCACGACGATGCACGCTGCGCCGATCAGCCCACAGCTTACCTTCCTCATTCAACACCTGTATTCAGCAATGCGGGTCCCCATCCCCGGAACGACCTAATATCGCCCGAGAACATTAGACCTTGGACGGGGAAGATCAAGGACAAATCCAGCCCCCTACCCTTGTCCGGGTGAGCGGATCCACCGTCACCCGGAACGAGATAGGCCAGAACGAGATAGGCCGGAACGAGATAGGGCGGAGTCTCAGAATACGAAGCCGGGCTTCGGCGCCATGCCGGGCAGATAGGGGGTGGAGCCGTCGAACAGCGCGCGGCGGCCGAAGGTGTCGCCGACGCGCACCACCTGCACTACCTTGCCGGCGCCCCTGGTCCCGGAATCGACCACGGCCACCAGACGGCCGCCGTCGCTCAGCTGGCGGCACAACGCGGCGGGAATATCCGCCACCGCGCCCACATAGACGATGACGTCGTAAGGCGCCTGGGCGGAATAGCCGGCGGCCGGATCGCCGTTCACATAGGCCACGTTGTCGATGCCCTGATCGGACAGGGCCTGGGTGGCGCGGGCGGTGAGATCAGCGTCGCCTTCCAGCGCCACGACGGTGCTGGACAGCTTGGCGAGCACGGCCGAGGCCCAGCCGGTGGCGTCGCCGATGGCCAGCACCACGTCGGTGGGCTGCACGGCGGCGGCCTGGAGCAGACGGGCCAGCACCAGCGGCTCGATCAGATAGCGTCCGCCGCCGATGGACACGTCCTCGTCAACATAGGCGAAGCCGCGCATGGATTTGGGCAGAAACGCCTCGCGCGGTGTGGAGGAAATGGCCCCCGCCACCAGCAGATCATGCACCTTGTTGGTGCGGATCTGGTTCTCGACCATATTGAATCTGGCGCCGGCGTAATCCATGGCCCTCGGGCTCCCATTTTGATCGTCGAAGTCTTTGACGGGCCCGCCCCCCTGTTTTGCACGGGCAGAGCCACGGGTGGAATTTATAGGCCCGACCGCCCGCGAAAACAATGCTGCGAAAAGGCTGAAACAGCCGCTTGACCCGGTATCGAACAGCGCGTATAAGCAGCGTCCTCACGTCGGCACCCGCCGGCTGGGCCGGTTGGCCGGGTGGCAGAGTGGCTATGCAGCGGACTGCAAATCCGCGTACGTCGGTTCAATTCCGGCCTCGGCCTCCACCGTCCCCAGGTCCGGGTACGAACGTGAGAAACAGAATTCCTCGGCTTGCCGCTACCGCTTTGGCAGGCCGTTGATCCGGAGTAGCTCAGCGGTAGAGCAGCCGGCTGTTAACCGGCTGGTCGGGGGTTCGAATCCCTCCTCCGGAGCCAATGAAGGGCCTGGAAAACGCGGCAAGCCGCTGTTTTCCAGGCCTTTTGCTTTCCAGCTTTTCCTTGATGCCCCTTGCGCTTGGGGGCATACAAATCCGGAAGAACTGGAAAACGGGATTCTCCATGACACGCACAGGCAACCGGGTCTTAAGCGTCCTCGCTCCGCGGCAGCTGTATGACTTCATCATGGAGACCGGATTCATCCGCGACGTCCTGCTGAGCAAGGTCGATGTTCCCGTCCGCATGGTGCTGGGCGAGCAGGACCGGCAGATGCAGGCCATGGACGACGTTCTGGTCATCGATTTCGAGAACAGGCTGAGCCCGGTGGTCAACGCCTTCGCCGCAGCGCCGTTCCGCAACGTGGGCGTCCTGCACATGGCCGACGAGACGCTGTCGGCCGATTGCTCGTACTACCCCAAGGTCGATTACGTGCTCCGCAATTACTGGCGCCCCGACGTGCTGGAGATTCCGGCGGGCAGCCGCTGCAAAGGCGCCATCTGGGTGCCCAACGGCTATCGCACCGGCGTCGGCCCCTGCCCCGCCCCGGGTCTACTGCCCTACGAACTGCGCACCACCCCCATGACCTTCATCGGCCGCACCCCGCCCGAACTGGCCGAACGCCACCGCATGATGGAGGTGATCCGGGCCAACGACCTGCCGGCCCGGCTGGAGACCACCTTGGTCTTCGGCGGCGAGTTCAGCGCCCACAGCTATCGGGCGGTGATGGAAGACACCCGCTTCGCCCTGGTGCCCGGCGGCAACTCGGTCGAGACCATCCGCCTCTACGACGCCCTGGAGACGGGGGCCATCCCGGTCTGCCTGGACGCCCCCTTCCTTAAGGACGAGCGGACCGCCGGCGGCATTCCCGCCGTGATCCTGTCGTCGTGGGACGAATTGCCCGGGTGGTGGCAAAGCGTGGAGGCCGATCCCGGACGCTATGCCGACCTTCAGCGCCAGGTCATCGCCTGGTGGGGCGCCTTCAAGGAGCGTCAGGCCGGCCGGGTGGCGGAGCTGATCAACAACGCCTTCGCCCGAAGCGCGGGATAGTCACTCCCCCGTGAAGCAGGGCGGGCGCTTTTCGCGAAAGGCCCTGACCCCTTCCTGGTAGTCGTGGCTGTCGTAGACCTGGCGGCGCAGGCCCTGTACCCGCTCGAAGCTGCGCGGCGAGATGGAATGGGCCGAGGCCAGCACCCGCATCTCCTCCTTCATCACCGCGATGGCCAAGGGCGCCAGCTTGGCGATGTCGCCCGCCATGTCGGTGCAAAATCCGGTGATGGCATCGGGCTCGACCAGATGGTTGACGATGCCCAGCGCCTGGGCGCGGGCCGCGCCCACCGGCCGGGCGGTGAACGCCATCTCGCGCACCACGTGGATGCCGGTGACGTTCATGAAGGTCAGCAGGCCCGACACGTTGTAGGGGATGCCCAGCTTGGCCGGGGTCAGCGCGAAGGTGGAATCGGGCGTCGCCACCACCATGTCGCAGGCCAGGGCCATCTCACAGGCTCCGCCCCACACGCCGCCCTCGATCAGGGCGATGACCGGAGCCGGGAACTCCTCGATGGCGCGGATCACCACGCGGAGCGGATCGCTCCAGCCCAGGGGATCGCGGTGAGTGCTGGGCAGTTCCGACACGTCATGGCCCGCCGACCACACCTTGCAGCCCGGCTCGGCCCGCAGGATCACCGTCCGCGCCTTGGCCCGCGACGCCTGGGCCAGCCCGTCGATGATGCCGTCGATCATGGCTTCGGACAGCACGTTGCGCTTGGCCTGGTTGGTCATGGTGATGACGGCCAGATGGCCGTCCAGCTCGATCAGCGTACCCGTCATGATTGCCCTTCTTTCACACCCCAGCCGTCGGCACAATGGCACGAAAGCGGCGACCTCCCAAGTCATGAACGATTTCGCAAGCGGGCGATTGCCCCCCGGCCGGTCCGCCCGTACACTGCGTCAAACACTCTTGCGGGAAGCGACATCATGTCTGATCAGGAACGCATCATCGAATTGACCGCCACCCTCGCCGACGTGGTCTCCCGCAAGGTGGAAGAGATCAAGAAGGTGACCGGCACGACCCGCATCCTGGCGCTCAACGCCCTGATCGAGGCGGCCCGCGCCGGCGAGGCCGGCAAGGGCTTCGCCGTGGTGGCCGGCGAGGTGAAGAACGTGTCGGAAAGCATCGACGGCATCACCCAGTCGCTGGAAGCCGAAATGGGCGCCGCCGTGGACGAACTGGGCAAGCTTGCCAGCCGCCTGCGGGCCGACGCCGCCGAATAGCCCGATGTTCCCGCCCCCCAGGATCAGCCGCCCCCTCGCCTCTTTCGGCCTCGCCCTGTTGCTGGGCCTGGGGTCCGGTCCGGCCATGGCCGGCTACGACGAGGGGCTGGCCGCCTATCAGAAGCGGGACTGGCCCACCGCCTTGCGGGAATTCAAGCCGCTGGCCGCCCAGGGCAACGCCGCCGCCCAGGCCCGGCTCGGCCACATGCTGTTCGAGGGACTGGGCGGGACCAAGGACGACGTCGAGGCGCTGCGCCTGCTCAACGCCGCCGCCGCGTCCGGCGATTCCCTGGCGCAGCACTTGCTGGGCAACGCCTATTTCAACGGCCGTGCTGTCCCTAAGGACATTTCCCAGGCCCTGGTGTGGTTCGGCCGCGCCGCCGACAAGGGCCAGCCGGAATCCCTCCACGCCATGGGCGAGATCCATTTCAACGGCTTAGGGATCAACAAGGACGAAGGCAAGGGCGTCGAATACTTCAAGCGCGCCGCCGAGAAGGGCTGGGCCGCGTCGCACGAGCGCCTCGCCACCCTCAGCTGGGATGGCCGCGCCATGCCCACCGACAAGGTCAAGGCCCTGGAGCATGCCCGCATCGCCGCCGATGCCGGTCGCCCCATCGCCCAGTTCGTCCTGGGACTGGGCTATCTGCTCGGCCAGGGCGGCGTCGAGAAGGACATGGCCAAGGCCGCCCAGTGGTTCCGCAAGGCCGCCGACCAGGGCCACCCCCAGTCCCAGCACAATCTCGGCGTCATGTACGCCAACGGCCATGGCGTCCAGAAATCGCCGGCCGACGCCTATTTCTGGATGGCGCTCGGCGCCCAGCGGGCGCCGGCCAACCTGAAGGCCAATTACGAAAAGGAACGTGATGCCGCCGCCGGCCGCCTGGCCCCGGCGGAATTGGAGGCCGCCCGCGGCCGGGTCGCCCAGTGGAAGCCCGGCAACGCCGTCGGCCCCCAGGTGGCCAGCGCCGCCCCGCCCCCTGCCGCCGCCACCCCGGCGGCGCCCTCGGCCCAGCAACCGGCCACCGCCCCGCCGCGCCCCACCGGCGGCAAGATGACCACCGGCTCGGGCTTCGTGGTGTCCACCGACGGCGTGATCATGACCAACGCCCATGTGGTGGAGCAGTGCCGCACCATCACCGTCAAGCCGCAGGAAGGCCCCGCCGAGATTGCCTCGCTGAAGGCCAAGGACGGCGCCAACGACCTGGCCCTGCTGAAAACCTCGCTACGGCTGCCGGAAATCGCCCGCTTCCGCCAGGACCGGCCGCTGCGCTCGGGCGACGAGGTGGTGGTGGTCGGCTATCCCCTGTCCTCGCTGCTGTCGCGCGAACCCAACGTCACAGCCGGCGTGGTCAGCGCGCTCAACGGCATGCGCGGCGACCCGCGCCACTACCAGATCACTGCCCCGGTGCAGAAGGGCAATTCCGGCGGGCCGCTGATCGACATGGGCGGCAACATCGTCGGCGTCGTCACCTCCAAGCTGAACGCCATGAAGATCGCCGACAAAACCGGCGACCTGCCCCAGAACATCAATTTCGCCATCAAGGCCGATCTGGCGCGCAGCTATCTCGACAGCAACGGCGTCAACTACCAGACGGCGGCGTCCTCGGCCCAATTGTCGGTGGCCGACGTGGGCGAGCGTATCAAGCGCGTCACCGTCTTCATCGAGTGCCGGGTCGAATAGGGTTCGACCAAGGAGCCCCTCGCCACCCTTCGTCATGCCTGGACCTGTTCCGGGCATCCACGCCCCACCGCCAACCTGGTGATTCCACACAGGATTCCAGCGCAACAGCATGGATGGCCGGGACGAGCCCGGCCATGACGATAAAGAGAGGAAAAGGCGGCGCCCTACGCCCGTTTGCGCACCCAGGGCAGGATGCGGCCGCGCATCTTGCGGTCGGTCTTCATGATGTGCTCCTGCAGCCAGATGGCCAGGAAGCTGCGCATGTTCTCGGTGGCCACCTTGAGGTCGCCCCAATCCCCCGCCCGGTGCTTGACCAGGAACTTCTCCAGCGTGGCGCGCAATTCGTCGTGCTGGCGCTTGTTCTCGGCGTAGCCCTCGTAGCCGGCCTCCTGCTGGGCCGTCTCTTCCCGCTCGAAATGGTCGTGAACATAGGCCTGGAGACGTTCGAGGATGTGGCCGATCTCGGCCGGGTCGACCTGCCCTGACGCGGTCTTGCTGGCCTCCTCGAACTGACGGACCAGAGCGAACAGTTCCTGATGGTCGTCATCGACCACGTCGATTCCGACCCGCATGTGCTCCTGCCAGGTTGCCATGCGTACCTCCTTGCCTTCCCTACCCACCGAAAGGATGCTCCCAACGGTATTGGCTGGCAAGGAACGGATTATGGCGTCCTGAGATCGAGAGATGGCCCGCCGTTGCGTTGTGTGGCGCGCAGCCGCCGCGCCGCCTCGACGTCCAGGTCCATGTTGAAGTCCTTGCGGTAGCTGGTGGTGGCGCCCACCGCCTCGTCGACCACCAGTCCCAGGACGGCGGCGCCGCCGGTGAAGACGATGAAGGCGGTATTGCCCCACAGCCAGCCGTTGGCTCCGGAATTCAAGGTGTTGACGGTGCGCCGGTAGCCCGGAGCCTCGCAGGTGACGGTGATGGGGGCCGCCTTGTGCGGCAATTGCACCGTCGCCGGGGTGACCAATTCGGCGGAAAAGCCGTCGCCGCCGCCCAGATGACAGCGGGCCCCGGCGGGCTGGGTGGCGATGTTGACCTCCGACGACGGGCCGTTGACCATGGAGGCGCATCCGGCCGCTAACAGGGCGGCCGACACCACGAGCGCATGTCTCACGACGGGACTCCCGCGTCCTGCCGCAGGGACGAGAAGATGCGCTGGCGGCGTTGGTAGAGTTCCAGCAGCTTCCACCGCGCCACCGGGATGTCGCGCACCATGGAGCCCGGAACCAGCAGCAATTCGCTGCGCATGGCCGCCATCAGACGCCCCTGCCCGGCCTGGGAGAACAGGACCTCGGACTCGTTCAAGGGCTCGCCGATGCCGCAATATTCCACCACGGTGCCGTCGAAATAGCGGTCGAGGCGGCCGTCCCTGACCATGAAGACGAAGTCCTGGCCGGTCATGTCGATCTCCTCGCCGGTGGCGAGGTAATAGGGCTGACAGGCCTCGGCGATGCGCACCTCGGTCAGGTTGGACAGGCTTTCGCCGAACAGCCAGGTGTGATTGAAGAAATTCCTGAGATCCGCCAGCCGCGAGATGCGCTCGCTCATCTCGTTGCGCTCGACGAAGCTGCGGTACAGCCCCGACGGAATCTTGAGCGCGCGCACGAAGCTGAGCGCCCGGTAGGTCTCGAACGACGGCTCGCCCGACAGGGCATAGGACTCGCCGATCATGGCGCCGGCCGAAAGCATGGCGGTCTGGTCGGAATCCGGCTCGATGGTCTCCACCAGTCCCGTCAGGATCAGATGGACGTCGTCGCAGTAGCTGCCTTCGCGCAGCAGGATGGTTTCCGGGTTGAAGGTCACCACCGGGTGGTTGAGCAGGATGCGGATCTGGTGCTCGGGCACGCCCAGGAAGTACTCGGCCAGATAGCCGTGGGCGGCGCGCAGCCGGTATTCCTGGTAGGACGGGATCAGGGCGTCCACGGTGCCGAACGGCGCGCCCGAGCCGATGCTCTTCTGCGCCTTGGTAAGCTGAAGGGCGGTGTGGGAGAGGATGATCTTCTCGGATTTGTCCTCGCGGAAATCCTCGGCGCAGCCGTGGATCAGACCGCCGCCGATATCCAGCTTCTTGACGTTGGCAGGGACCAGATAGTCGTCGCGCACCTGGACCATCAACTCGCTGCTGATGCCGTGGCGGGTCTCGTCGTCGTCCACCATCTGCCCCAGCACGTCCAGCGACACGATGTCGGCCATGTGGGCGTAGGAGCGGAACCCGTCCTCCCACGGCGTGCGGAAATGAAAGACAGTGGTCTCCACCGGATGGGGCGAGAAGATGGGCCGCACCTCCAGCCCGTCGATGTCGTTCCACACGCCGAGCTGCAGGTCGCAAATCTCGAAATACTCGCCGAAGGAATCCTCGCCGATATTGGTGAGCGCCGCCAGCTTCTTGGCCACCGACGAGCGCACCGCCGGCAGGGCGTAGTACTTGATCCGGTGGTCGGCGCGGAACAAGGTGGTCAGGCCGCAGAAATGGTCGTCGTGGCAATGGGTGTGGAAGATGCCCTCCACCTCCTGCACGCCGATGCCCAGCGCCTGCAGCGCCGAATGGATGTTGGGGCCGGCGTCGATCAGATAGATCTTGCCCTGGAACATCAGGATCGAGGACATGGCGGCCCGTTCCGGGTCCCAGCCGTCGCCCTCGCCCGAATGGACCACCGAGAAGTACTCGCGCTCCAGATCGTGATAGCCCAGGTGATAGGGCGTCTCGTAGGTGTGGCCGGCCGGCAGGTTGAGGTCCACCAGGGCCGTCTCGCCTGCGTATGCAAATTCGAAGACGTTGACCTCGAGGCGGCGCACCGTCACGCCGCCGGGCAGGATGGCCGAGCCGTCGCCGATGAAGCAGGTGTCGAGCAGGTCGCCCGGCGGGCGGATGGCGCCGAAGGCGAAGCGCAGCTTCATGCGCATCCACTCGGCCGCCATGTCGGCGGGAACGCCGGCGGCCAGCATCTCCTCTTCCGACAGCAGGCCGTAATTGCCGCGCATGACGTATTCCATCTGCGCCTCGACCTGCTGGGCGAGGCCCATCAGCAGCGGCTTGCGCCCCGAGCAGTTGGGATGGCCGGGAATGATCATCCCCTGGCGGTAGAGCATCTGCAGGATGGGAAATTCCGACAGATTGGAGAAGGCGCCGTTCTGCAGCGGCACGTCGGACAGCAGAATGGCGTTGGGGCCGGTCTCGAACGTCACCCCCGCCCGCTCGGTGGGAACGATCAGGCCGCGTTTGATCAGGTGCTTGACGCTGTCGGCGGGACAGCCGCACAGGACGCGCAGGTCCGCTTCCGGGACCTCGACCCAGCTGATTCCAGACGATACAGCAACAACCCGCATGCGGCTTCCCCCCACAGGACCGCGTTCCGGTTTCGGCTGAGAATGGCGCCCGACTTTCGCCATCAACCACCAACCATGAAGAATGCCGACCAGATATACGGCATGCTCCACTGGCTGTTGCGCAACATTTCCAGCTGAGCCTCCCGCAGGGCATCGTGGGGAGTCTTGCCCGCCAGAAGCCTTTTGTAAAGGGCCGCCATCAAAGTCTGGGTTCCGGCGTCGCTGACCTCCCACAGGGAGGAGACCACGGATTGGGCCCCGGCCTCCTGGAACGAGCGCCTCAGGCCATAGACGCCCTCGCCCTCGTGGACCTCGCCCAGGCCGGTTTCGCAGGCCGAAAGGATGGCCAGCCTGGTGCCGGTCAGATCGAGGCCCAGCACCTCCAGCGCGGTCAGCACGCCGTCGTTGTCGGTATCGATGTCGCCCAGCACCTGGGCGTTGGAGTTGATTCCGGCAAAGGCCAGACCGGCGCGCAGCAGCGGATTGTCGCCGGGCGGCGGGAACTGGAAGTCGCTGGAGCGCTGCAGCTTCAACAGGCGCTTTCTCAGCGTGTCGTCGGCCTTGAGGAAGAAGCCGTGGGTGGCGATGTGCAGCACCTCGGGCGGCTCGTTCATCTCGCGCAGCACCTTCTCCTGGGCGGCGGCCTTGGAGTAGATGTTGGTGGGCTTGCCCTGGCTTTCCACCGTCTTGACGATCAGCTGGCCTTCCTTCTCGGCGCCGGGCAGCGGGTCGAATTTCAGGCCGCGCATGCCGCTCATGCCGCGCACCGCCGACTGGACGTCGTTGCCGGCCGAGCGCGAGCGGGCCTTTTCCAGGGTCGCCTTGCCGGTCACTTCCTCGGTGTTGTAGTCGGGACCGGCATTGATCAGATAGCCGCCCTTGGCCGCCGGGATGGATGACGGCAGCAGGTCGCGGCTGGAATTCAGGACATGCAGGTCGATGCGCTCGATCAGGTACTTGCGGTTGGGCTCCACCAAGGCGCTGATGGGAGCGATGTTCAGCATGCCGTCGGGAATGACGTAGACCTTCTTGCGTCCGCCCAGCGCCCGCTCCAAGGGCTGCCAGACCAGCTTATGCACCTGCTGGCCCACATCCAGCAGGTCGTCCATCTCGATCTCTTCGTTCTGGATGTCAGTGCGGTACTTGACGATGGCGTCGTCGATGGTCTTGAGCGAATCGTACTTCACCAGACCATAGACCGGATTGTCGCCCTCCTTGCGCAGCGTGGCGGCCACCAGCTTCTGGCTTCCGTCCTCGCCGTAGATGAAGAAGTCGACCACCACCGATTCGGCCGGCAGCGCCTTGACCAGGTCGTCGAGCGCGATGGCCGCCACCGAGTGCTGGAAGCGGGTGGAGGAGCGGCCCAGCGCCCCTTGCAGGTCGTTGATCTTCTCTTCCAGGCCGTTGATGACCTCGACGTGGTTGTCCTTGGTCTCCTCGGTGGGACCCGACAGCGTCAGCGCCGCCAGGCGCTTTCTGACCTCGGCCAGTTCCTCGGTCAGCTTGCTCAGCTCGGGATCGCGCGACAGCCGCGTCACCTGCTGGATTTCCGACGCCACCTTGAGCAGCAGCCCCTTGCGGTTGAGGCTGATCTCCATCAGCGCCTTGCCGGCGGTGGGCTCGTCCAGCTTGGCGAGCAGCGCCACGTAGGCGGCCAGTTCGGGGGCGTGCAGGCGCACATAGCCTTCGCGGGCGTTGTCGCCGGTGACGTAGAGCACCCGGTTCAAGAATTCGGTGCGGCGCTTGAAGGTGGTCTGGCGGGTGGCGAAGGCCGACTTCAGGTCGCCCATGTCCTCTTGCACCGCCGCCAGGGTGTTCAGCGTCTCGAAGGTATAGGGATGGCTCGGCCCCAGCGACGCCTCGTCGCCGGCCAGGGTCTTGGTCAGGAGAGCCGCCGCCTCCTTCAACTTCTTCTGGGTGCGGTACAGCGCCGCCAGATCGTGCATGGAGCGCAGAGTGTCCAGATGCTTCTCGCCCAGCACCGAGCGGCGCCCGGCCAGGGCGGTGTCGAAGGCCTTCTCCGCCTCGCCCAGCTTGCCCTGGCGGTGAAGCGCCCGGGCCAGATTGTTCAGCGCCTTCAGGGTATTCTGGTGCTTCGGCCCATAGGCCTTGACCCACGCCTCGTGCACCGTCTTGAACATGGGCGCCGCGCGGTCGTACTCGCCCTTCAGCATGTAGAGATAGGCGAGGTTGTTGGTGGCGGCGATGGTGTCGGGATGCTTCGGCCCGATGGTCTTGCCGAACACGGTGATGACGCTCTGGTACAGCGGTTCGGCCTTGTCGAACACGCCCTGGCTTTCATAGAGCAGCGCCAGGTTGTTCATGGTGGTCAGCGTGGCCGGGTGGGTCTCGCCGAAGGCCTTGCGGCCGCCGTCCAGCGCGCCGCGCAGGAAGGGTTCGGCCCGCTCGTAGATGCCCTCCTTCTCGAGGATCTCGCCCACGTTGTTGGCGGCGATCACCGTCGAGCGGTGCTCGGTCCCCAGCACCTTGCGGTAGCGTTCCCACGCCTCCATGAAGGTCTTTTCCGCCTCCAGCAGGCGGCCCTGCTTGCGGTAGATGGAGGCCAGCGAGGAGAGCGCCGCCACGGTGTTGGGATGGGCGGCGCCCAGCGCCTGGGTCTGGGCGTCCAGCACCTCCTTGGCCATCTTCTCGGCGGCGTCGTACTCGCCGCGATCGTCCAGCACGTCGGCCAGATCGCCCTTGGCCGACAGCAGGTTCTGCTGGTCGCCCGCCGCCTGGGCGTCGCGCACGGCGGATTCGAGGAGCGCCTGCGATTCCGGCAGGCGTCCCTGGCGATGATAGAGCCCGCCCGCCTCGATGCGGGTGGTCAGGCTTAAGGGATCGGCGGGCGCCAGGGCCAGCTTCTGGATGGCGACCGCCTGATCCAGCAGGGTGGCGGCGGCGTTGTAGTCGCCCTGGACGCGCTTGAAGGCGCCCTGTTGCGCCAGACAGCGCGAGAATTCGCCGTGGGCCTCGCCATAGACCTTGCGGCTGGCCGAACAGGTGGAATCCAGCAGCTTGTCGGCGTCCTTGGTCTTCGACGCGTTGACCTGGGCGCGGGCCAGGGCCAGCTGCAGGCTGATGGTCTGGGGATGGGCGGCGCCCAATCCGGTGGCCGACGCCTTGGCCGCGGCCTCATAGACCTTGGCCGCCTCGGCGAACTTGGCCTGGGAGGAATAGAGCCCGGCCAGGGCCTGTTGCACCTTGACCGTCTCGGGATGGGCATCACCCAGGGACGCCTGCGACAGCTTCACCGCCAGCTGGTAACTGGCCTCGGAGTCCTCGATTTTGCCGGCCAGTTGCTGCAGGGCGGCCAGGTCGGTGGCGCTGATGATGGTGGCCAGATGGCCCTCGCCCAGATTGTCCTTGGCGATGGACAGCGCCTGGGCCGCCTCCTCTATGGCCTTGGGCAGGTCGCCGCCCCCGGCCGAGGCGATGGCGGCCTGATGGGCGCGGTTCCACAGCATGGCGGCGCGCTGCTTCGGCTGGGGCACGCCCGAGGCGGCCTGCTGCTTCTCGGCCACCCAGGCGGGCAGCGTCGAGCGGGCCTTGGTGATCTCGTCATCCAGCCGGCGCACGTCCTCGGCCTTGCCGGCGGCCATGGCCTGTCTGGCCTGTCCGATCAGGTCGTCGGCGGATTGGGCCAAAGCCGGAGAGGCGGCGATCAGCACCGCCAGGGCGGCGCCACTCAGCAACGTCAAGGCACGCGAAGCCATCATCGAACCCTCTCCCATGTGCCGCCGGTCATTCCCCAATGTTCAACGGCGGAATCTAGCTCTTTTCCTTGTGCGTATAGACGCCATCCCAATCGGAACCCGGCGGCTCCTCGATGAAATGCTCGATGCGGGCGAGATAGATCTTGTAGATCACCCGCTCGGGATCGGCATTGTGCAATTCCTGGAAGGCCATGCGGGCGGCGTCCCACTTCTGCTCGCGGAACATGACCAGCGCGGCCAGGTGCTTGGACAGGGCCGCAACGGCCTCGGCGTCCACCTCGCCCTCGAAGCCCAGGGGCTCGTACAGACGGACCGGGGTGTCCTTGCCCTTCACCCGCACCAGATCGATCTCGCGGCTGATCAGGCCGGGAACCGCCGCCTGGGTGTATTCGGTGACCATCATGTTGACGCCGTACTGCTTGGTCAGGCTTTCGACGCGCGACCCCAGGTTGACGGCGTCGCCCAGCACCGTATAGGCCATGCGGAAGTCGGACCCCATGTTGCCGACGTTCATGACGCCGGTGTTGAGCCCGATGCCCACCTTGATGGGCTTCCAGCCCCGCGCGATGAAGTCGTCCTTCAGCTCGTCCATCTTCTTGACCATGCCCAGCGCCGCCTGGACGGCGTGCCGCGCGTGGTCGGTATCGTGGAGCGGCGCACCCCAGAAGGCCATGATGGCGTCGCCCATGTACTTGTCGATGGTGCCGCGGTGATCGTGGATCACATGGGTCATGGGGCTGAGGAAGGCGTTCATCAGCACGGTCAGTTCCTGCGGCGCCAGGCCTTCGGAAATGGTGGTGAAGCCGCGCACGTCCGAGAACAGCACCGTCATCTCGCGGGATTCGCCGCCCACCGTCACCTGCTGGCCGGTCTTGTTCATCTCGGCCACCAGTTCCGGCGGAATGTACTGGCCGAAGGTCTTGGCGATCTGCTGCTTCTGATTGCGCTCGATCATGTACTGGCGGAACTCCACCAGCAGATAGGACAGGACCAGCGCCAGGACGGCGTAGGACATGGAGACCACCACGCCCAGGTTCACGTAGAGCGCGCTGCCCGCCAGGATGAAGCCCAGGCCCAGGGCCACCACGAACATGCCGCGCAGCAGCGGACGGGTGAGATAGAGCGACAGCAGGATCATGGCCAGCATCAACGCCAGGGGCGGCACGGCGTCCATTACCGGGCTGGCGGCGCGCAGCGGCGCGCCCTTGAGGATGGAGCTGATGGAATCGGCGATGATCTCCACCCCGTAGACCATGCCCACGGGGGTGTCGAACCAGTCGTGCGACACTTCCGAGGTGTCGCCGAGAACGACGATCTTGTCCTTGACCCAGAATTCCAGCTCGGCCAGCTCGCGCTCGTCCAGCCCGGAGATATCCAGGAACTCCAGCGCCGAAAGGCCCGCCGACTGGCTGAGGAACCGCGTGCCGGTCGGCAGCGGCGGGAAGTCGATGTAAAGCTTGTTCTCGTGGTCCAGCGGCACCTTCAGATCGCCCAGGACCAGCGTGTTGCCGTCCAGCTTGGGCTCGACGCCCAGGAACATGGCGGCCGCCTTGACCGCGAAGGGCCAGCCGCCCTTCTCGCCCACCGTCTCGGGGAAGACCTTGAGACGCGACAGGGTGGTGACGATCTTGGAATTGGACTGGATGTTCGTGTAGGCGCTGGCCGAGGCCTGGTCCAGCAGCGTGGTCGGATAGTTGATCTTGACGAACTTGCCGTCCCGGAACTCGCCCTGGGCCACCAGCAGGGTGTTGCCGGAATCGCCCAGCGCCTTGGCCAGGGCCGGGTCCTCGTTGTACGAGGAGGGGAAGTCCATCAGCATGTCGACGGCGATGACCTTGGCGCCCAGTGTCTTCAGATTGGTCACCATGGCGCCGATGTCGGTGCGCCTGAGCGGAAAGCTCTTATAGGCCTTGAAGAACGCCTCGTCGGTGTTGACCACCACCACTTCGGGCGAGACGGCCAGCTTCTTGGCATCGCCATAGGCCAGCCGCAACTGGTGCCGGAAGGACAGTGTCTGGTCCTCCAACAGGGCGAACCATTCGAAATGCTGCGCGGGGATGGCGACCAGGAACAGGATGAGGGTGAAGAGAATGTCGTATCGCTTGGTCATTCCGCTCATGGCGCTCCCCGGAATCAAGAAGGGCGCCCTCCTCGCGGAAGAGGGCGCCCTGTAAAGGTCAGTTGGCGTTGAGCTTGTCGTTGTAGACCAGCGCTTCCTTCTGCTTCAGCTCGACCAGCTTCAGCTCGTTGTAGGCGCGGATCAGCAACGGACGCATCTCGTTGTCGTCCTTGTTCTCGTCGAAATACTTGCGATACAGGTCCATGGCCGCCACGGTGGCGCCCTTCTCGTCCAGCAGGTTGGCCACCGAGAAGTCGTCCTTGGGGTTGATGGCGCGGATCTTGGCGATGTTGTCGGCCAGCGCCTTATCCTCGGCCGCCGACAGCCACATGATGGCGCCTTCCTTGTCGGCCTCGGCCACCTTCTGGCCGTTCTCCAACACCGCCACGGTGAAGCTGTGCTTGCCGGGCGAGAGTTCCGGCACCTTGAAGCGGACCAGATCGCCGTCGGCGCCCGGCACCTGATGGGCGGTGCCGTCGATGGTCAGCACAAAGGAGTGCTGCTTGCCGAAGCTCTGCCAGGCCAGCTCGGGATAGGTGGCCGACAGGGTGACCTGCTGCACCACGCGCAGCTTGATGGCGGTGTCCTTGGCGACGCCGCGGCGCACGGTGGTATAGCGCTGGGCCTCGGCGAAGCGGTTGCCCAGGCCGGCCACCAGGTCGCCGGACGCGGCTTCGGGGGCGGACAGCTTGCCGCTCACCACCTTCAGCGCGTTGCCGGCCACTTCGATCTGGCTGCCCGACGCGATGGTCTGGGCCATGTTGGTAGCCTGATCGACCAGCTTGCCGGAGCCGTCGGCGCCGGTGCGGATCATGTCGCCGGCGAACAGGTACTTGTTGCGGTTGACGGGCTTCCAGGCGGTGCCGTCCCGGCTATGCTCGACAGTGCCGCTGACCTGCATCAGCAGCGAAACCGGCGGATCGGCGGCCAAAGCCCCGCCAGGGACCTGCGAAACCAGCAGCCCAACCGCGAAAATCAAGGCAGCGAACAGTTTGCTCTTCATCTTGGCCTCCTTAGCCGATTCTTCGGAGTCTAGCATAGAAGCGGTCCCTCCATAATCGGGCGGGCACACTACTCCGTCAAACTTCGTTACGAACATTCGCTCCGGCTCAAACCGACCACCCCCCTCCCGGAACCGACCGCCCTTTTTCCCCAGGGGTCGATGACTTCCCGAATTGCTTATACCTAGAGTATACGATGTTTGCCTCAATGAGCCGAGATCATTTTGAACCGCCGCTCGTCCTCCACGGCGCCCGCCAGCATGGTCGGCGTCATCACCAGACAGCGCTCCTCGCCCACCCGCGCCCGCTCGGCCAGGCAGGTATCGACGGCCCGGCGCTCGGCCAGCCCGACGATCAGCCCGCGATAGCGCAGCATTCCGTCCCGGGGCCGGATCACCACCATGGCGGAACCGCCGCCCAGCCGCCCGCGCAATTCGCGATGCGCCTTGTCCAGGTCGCGGCGGACCTTGCCCAGGTCGCGGCCGAAAGCCACCTCCAGCCCCCAGCCGGCCGGGGCGACGCGGCGCTGGCCCAGGGCGCTTTCCGGCCCGCCGCTTTTTCCACCCCGGGCGATGCCGCAGGATTCCAGCGACCGGTCCGGCGGCGCTCCCCCGCCATTGGCCAATCCGGACAGGGGACGGCCGGCGGCGGGTTGCGCGCCAAGCGCCTGGTCCATCAGGCGGCGGATGGCGCCCAGGCGCTCCGCCGAGGACCCCGCCCCCATCACCACCGCCAGGGCGCGCCGGCCGCCCCGGTGGGCGATGGCCACCAGATTGTAGCCGGCCGAGCAGGTGAAGCCGGTCTTCATGCCCTCGGCCCCGGCATAGGCGCCGAGGAAGCCGTTGACGGTGGGCAGCACGCGGCCTTTCCAGGTGGTGTCGCGGCTGGAGAACAGCGGCCGGAAGGCGGGAAAGTCCCGCTCGATGGCCATGGCCAGCATCGCCATGTCGCGCGGCGAACTGAGATGTCCGGCGGCGGTCATGCCGGTGGCGTTACGAAAGGACGACGAGGTCATGCCCAGCCTTGCCGCCTCCTCGGTCATGCGGGCGGCGAAGGCGGATTCGCTGCCTGCCACGTGCTCGGCCACCGCCACCGCCGCGTCGTTGGCCGAACGCACGATCATCGCCTTCAACGCCGCGCCCAGGGTGATGCGTTCGCCCTTGCGCAGATCGAGCGTCGCCCCGCCCTGGGACGCCGCCCGGTCGGACACGGTGATCACGTCGTCGACCGAGACCTTGCCGGCCTTGATGGCGGCGAAGGCCACATAGGCGGTCATCATCTTGGTCAGCGAGGCCGGATGATGGGCGGCGCCGCCCCGGCTTTCGGCGATCACCGCGCCGCTGCCCAGATCGACCGCCAGAAAGGCCGAGGGCTCGGCCCACGCCGCCGCGGTGGGCAGCACAAGGCCCAGGATCGCTCCCGCCAGGTATCGCACGTATCGGCCCTGTCCCTTCGCCATGCCCCAAACATCGCGCCCCGCCGCCCAACTTGCAAGAGTGCGGGAATTAACCGCTGCGAAACGTTGAAATGTCAGTATGAATGCGGTGCGGGCTTCACTCGGCCGGCATTTCCGGGTTAAGTGATACCGGGGGAGCAAAAGGCTCCGCCGCGCAAGCGGGATGGGAAGCGACGTGAACAACAGGGCCGCAATAGGCGACGGCCAGGATTTCGATCGGCAGTCGCCCGGTTTCATCAGGCAGTTCATCCGCCTGGCCGGTCCCTATTGGCAATCGGGCGAGAAGTGGAAGGTGCGCGGCCTGGTCGCCCTGCTGCTGGGCCTGACCGTGGCCCAGGTGGTCATTCCCATCATGATCAACCTGTGGAGCGCCGAGCTGTTCGACGCGCTCGAACAGAAATCCATGGAGAAGTTCTTCGGCCAGATCGTCGAGATCGGCCTGATTCTGCTGGCCTCCATGACGGTCACCGCCACCCACCTCAAGGTCAAGCGCGCCATCCAGCTGGGCTGGCGCCGCTGGCTGACCCGGCGGCTGCAGGACAATTGGATGGCCATGGGCCACCATTACCAGCTGATGCATATGCCGGGCGACCACGACAACCCGGACGGGCGCATCGCCGAGGACATCCGGCTGACCACCGAAACGGCCATCGACCTCATCCACTCGCTGTTCTACTGCGTCCTGCTGCTGGCCAGCTTCGTGCAGATCCTGTGGTCCCTGTCGGGGGACCTAGTCCTTACCATCGGCGAGTTCGACATTCCCGTCCCCGGCCACATGGTCTGGGTGGCGCTGATCTACGCCTCGGCGGCATCGTCGCTGGCCCTGTGGGTGGGACGTCCGCTGATCGGCGCCACCGACCGCCGCCAGACGGCCGAGGCCAATTTCCGCTTCGGCCTGGTGCGTGCGCGCGAGAATTCCGAGGCCATCGCCCTGCTCCATGGCGAGGTCGGCGAGCGCCGCCGCTTCTCCGAGCTGTTCCGCGGCATCGAGGGCGCCTGGAACCGCCAGACCGCCGGCCTGACCCGGCTGTTCCTGTTCACCTCGGCCTATTCGGTGTTCTCCACCGCCTTCCCCATCCTGATCGCGGCGCCCCGCTACATCGCCGGCATCATCTCGCTGGGCCATCTGATGCAGACCGCCCAGGCCTTCCAGCAGCTGTCCCAGGCCCTGTCCTGGCCGGTGGACAACCTGCAGAAGGTGGCCGAGTGGCGCGCCTCGGTGGAACGCGTGCTGTCGCTCCACGACGCCCTGCAGGCGCTGAGGGACGATTCCTCGCGGCCCGACGCCCACACGGTCATCGTCCAGAAGGCCGCCATTCCCACGCTGTGCTTCCACGACCTGACCATCGCCAACGCCGATGGCGGCGTGGTGATCGAAGGCTTCAGCGCCGAGATCATCGGCGGCGAGCACGTGCTGATCGGCGGCGACCCCGGCGCGGCGGTCAAGCTGTTCAAGGTGGTGGCCGGCCTGTGGCCGTGGGGACGCGGCACCGTCGACCTGCCCTGCGACGCCCACATCTTCTTCATGCCGCAACGGCCCTACATGCCCATCGGCACGCTGCGCGGCGTGCTGACCTACCCTTCCGCCATGGAATGCTTCCCCGAGGATCAGCTGGAGGGCGCGCTGGACCGGGTCGGGCTCGGCCACCTGATGCCCCGCATCGACGACACCGCCATCTGGGAGCAGAGCCTCACCGCCGGCGAACAGCAGCGCCTGGGCTTTGCCCGCCTCCTGCTGCATCGGCCCAAATGGGTGTTCCTGCAGGAAGCCACCGACGCGCTGGACCCCGATGGCGAGCGCAAGCTGATGCAGCTGCTGATCGACGAGTTCCCCGCCGCCACCATCCTCACCGTCGGCTTCCACGCCGAGCTGGAGCAGTACCACCAGCGCAAGCTGACCCTGACCCCCTCGCCCGACGGCACCATCCTGGTGCGCGAAAGCCGCAAGGACTGGGACCAGCCCAAGCGCGGCATGAACTGGGGCGGACGGCTGTTCGGCAACCTGCTGCGCCGCGGCGAGCGCCGGGCGCTGTCCGACGGCTTGACCAAGCGCGGCGACAAGCGGCGCTGAGGCAAGCGAGGGCTCCCGCCCACACCCCATTCATGAAATCAAAGGGGGTCCGGGGCCTTGCCCCGGATGGGCCTGGGCGATAGCCCAGTCTTACCCCTTGCGCCAGCCCTTGATCATGTCCCGGTACCACTTGCCGGAATTCTTGATGGTGCGCTTCTGGCTGTCGAAATCCACGTGGTAGAGGCCGAAGCGCGGGCCGTAGCCCGAGCCCCACTCGAAATTGTCCAAGAGCGCCCAGACAAAATAGCCGCGCACGTCGGCGCCCTCGGCCACCGCGTCCAGCATGGCCTGCTGGTACTCGCGGAAATAAGCCAGGCGATGGGTGTCGTTGACCACGCCGTTCTCGTCGGGGGTATCGCTGCCCGCGCCGCCGCCGCAGCCGTTCTCGGTGACGTAGACCGGCAGCTTGTACCGCCGGGTCAGGGTCAGCAGCTCATCCTTGAACACCTCGGGAAAGATGGGCCAGCCCACTTCCGGATGGTTGGCCGATTCCGGCGGCGCGCCCCAGCCGTAGCCCCAGGTGGTGGCGGGGTCCGCCTTGGCGTAGATGGGACCGTAATGATTGAGACCCATCCAGTCGGTGGGGCGGCAGATGCGCGCCAGATCGCCGGCCTGGACATAGGGCTCCACGTCGCGGGCCATGATCTCGGGGTAGTGCCCCAGATGCTGCGGATCGCAGAACACGCCGTTCCAGTGGGCGTCCAGCAGGTCGGCCGCCGCCTGGTTCTCGGCCAGCCCGCCCTCGGGCCGCACGATCTGGCGGTTATGGATGGCGCCGATGGAAACGCCCGGAACATGATCGCGCAGCACGTCGACGCCCATGCCGTGGGCCAGATTGACGTGGTGGATGGCCTTCATGTGGGCGGCGCGGTCGGTCACGCCCGGCGCCGCCCAGTCGATGGCGTAGCCGAACATGGTGAAGACCGAGAACTCGTTGAAGGTGGCGAAGTGCTTGACCCGGTCGCCGTACCGCTTGGCCGCCAGCACGGCGTAATCGGCGAACCAGCCGGCGCAGTCGCGGTTGGTCCAGCCGCCCAGATCGTCCAGCGCCTGGGGCAAATCCCAGTGGTAGAGGCAGACCCAGGGCGTGATTCCGGCTTCCAGCACGCCATCGATCAGGCGGTCGTAGAAATCGAGGCCCTTCCGGTTGACCTGTCCCTTGCCCTTGGGCAGCAGGCGCGGCCAGGCGATGGAGAAGCGATAGGCGTCAACGCCCAAATCCTTGATCAGCCCCACATCCTCGGGCCAGCGGTGGTAATGGTCGCAGGCCACGTCGGCGTTGGCGCCGGTCCACACGCCGCCCTGCAGCCGGCAGCGGGTGTCCCAGATGCTGGGGCCGCGCCCGTCCTCCTTGGTGGCGCCCTCCACCTGGAAGGCCGAGGTGGAAACCCCCCAGACGAAGTCGGGCCGCAGGCTGGTCTGCTTCTTTTTACCGGCGCCCATGATCCCCTCCCGGATGGCTGATTTCCGGAAAATCTTCCCACCCTAGCGGAACGGCGTCAAGGAAGCGTCCCGCCCCGCCGTCACGGCGACGCCCCCCACCACGGCCAATTGCAGCAGCAGGACCAGGAGGCCGGCATCCACCGGATGGGCAAAACTGAGCGCGGCGTTGGACAGCGCCGCCGCCGCCAGCCCGCCCAGCAGCAGTTCCATCCGCCGCCGCAGGCCGGCGCCCCGCAGCACCATCACCACCATGGCGATGGTCGGCAGCCCCATCATCAGGGCGATGTCGGGCAGGCAATGCAGATGGGGGGCGGCCAGCAGCTCGGTCTGGACGTGCCCCCCCCATTCCAGCAGGCATTGCCGCCCCAGGCTGGCCAGCCACAGGCCGAGGGGAACAAGGGGCGCCAGCCCCCAGGCCCGCGAGCGGCCGGGAACGCCCAGCGCCAGACCGGCCAAAGCGGCGGCGGCGGCGGTGGCCAGACTGGCGGAAATGCGCAGCAGGAACACCGGCTCGGCCAGACGCTGGGAAAGATCGTCGCGCAGCCCCATGGACAGCGCGACCAGCACCACCGCCGGCAAAGCCAGGGCGAACCACGTCGCCAGCCGCCGGACGGGGGCCTTCAGGGGGTGCACCGGGGCGGCCTGGGCGGCAAGGCGGGCGATCAGCTCCTCGGTCTTCATGCCTCCCCCCTCCCGGTCAGCTTGGCCCGCAGCGCCTTGATGCCGCGATGGACCGCCACCTTCAGCGCGCCCACCGACATGCCGGTGGCCTCGGCCGCTTCCTTGAGCGAACGCTCCTCCAGCTTGAGCAGACGGACGGCGCGCCGCTGACCTTCGGGCAGGTCCGCCAGGGCGCGGGCCAGCAGATGCGGGTCGCCCGGCCCCTCCTCCGCCGCCGGGGCCGCCACGTCGGGCAAGCCGCGCTCGAAGCCGCATTCGGGGGCCTCGCGCGCCGCCCGGCGGGCGTGGCGCCGTGCCGCGTCGGCGACCCGGTATTGCACGATGGCCAGCAGCCAGGGCAGGAAGGGACGGCCGGGATCGTAGGTATGGCGCACCGCATGCAGCGACAGCAGCGCCTCCTGCACGATGTCCTCGGCATCGGGGCCACGCCAGCGCTTGCCCACCACGCGGCGGATGATGGGAGCCACCTGGGCCAGCAGGGCGCCGTAGGCCCGCCCGTCGCCGGCCTGGGCCGCCCGCATCAGCTCTTGCAGATGGGTATCGTCGTCGGTCCGCACGCGCCGCTCCCGTGTCTCGGCGCAGGATGCGCCCGACGGACGGGATGGGCAACAGGCGGTGAGCGTGGCGGCGTTCATGACGGGAACTTCGCCGCCACAGGCGGAAAGGTTACGGAGCCTTGGCCACCACCTCGATGGAGCCGATCATCTTGGTATGGCTGAGACCGCAATACTCGGCGCATTGCAGGCGCACCCGGCCCGACGCTGGCGCGGTCAGGCTGACCACCCGGGCCTGGCCGGGGGTCAGCAGCACCTCGGCCTCGCCGATGGCCGCCGAGTGGACGGTGTCTTCGGCCAGCAGATGCAGGCGGTAGGTCTTGCCCGGCTCCAGCTCCAAGGCGGGGCTGAACTCCCAGCGCTTGGCCAGCATGGGAATGTCGGACCCGGCGGGCGGGCGCACCACCGGAATGCCGTCCACGCTCTGGCCGGTGCCATGGGCGGCCAGCAGGGCCAGATGGCGGCCGTGGAACTCGGCCAGATCGGCCTTGTAGCTTTCCGACGGCAGCACGTCGAGGCCGCCGGTGCGGCCCATCAGCCAGCCCAGAGCCAGGATCAGCGTGGCGGCCAGCAGAGCGAGCGGCGCAAAACCCTTAAGCATTGCCGTCCTCCTCGCCCCGCTTGAGCAGACGGGAAAGCGCCATCCACACGAAAATGACGCCGCCCAGCACCGCCAGGCCGGTTCCCATGCCCACCACGCCCATGGAAACCTTCTTCCACAGGGTGTTGAGGCCCTGGTCCACGCCGGTGGTCTTGCGCGGCACGCCGGCGGCCCCGGCCAGGAAGAATCCCAGCGCATGGACCAGCTGGCCCCAGCCGTAGAGGTGGAACTGCAGGCGCACGCCCCTGCCCGTGCCGATATTGCGGCCCAGAGCGGGCAGCAGATGGACCAGCACCACGCCCATCAACCCCAGTTGCACGCCGCCGATCACCGCATGGTAATGGGACGGCGTCCGGGTATCGGCCACGCCGAGGAAGAAACCGGCGAAACCGCCGATGGCGAAGACGAACAGCGACAGCGCCAGGGACAGGAAGGCGGGCGATCGCCAGTCGCGCGGTCCCTGGACGATCCTCCAGGCCAGCCCCATGCCCATCACCAGGGGCGGCAGCGGCAGCCCCACCCACAGCAGCCGGGTGAAGACCTGCCGGTGCTCGAGCCCCAGCACGTCGCCGCCCACGGCGTAGATCAGCGGCGAGACCACCGCGAACAGGGCAAGCGCCGCGAAGGAGGCGCGGCCCAGCCCGGCGGGAACCGGGCCGGCGCCGAAATGCTTTTCCGACAGCGCCTGCCAGGCGATCATCAGGATCATGGTGTTGACCAGCTGCAGCACGTGGCCGCCGCCCCAGAACACCCGCTCGTTGAACAGGTCGGCGTCGGTGCCGGCCGGAATCAGCGCCCAGGCGATCAGGAAGCAGGCCAGGGCGGCCAGATAGGCCAGACCGGCGCAAGCGATGCCGAACGGCACCACCCTATGATTGCGCAGCACCGGCAACAGCCGCAGGCAGGCCAGCGCCACGCCGGCGGCATGCACCCCGAGGCCGATATAGAACAGCTTGTGCCCGACCACCGGGACATAATTGTTGAGCGAAGGCTCGCCCTGGTCCGCCAGGGCGGGAATCAGCAGCAGCGCCACGCCCAGCGAACCGAGGATCAGCGCGACGCGGCCCAGGGCGTCACCCTTGGGACAAGGCGGCGCGGCCATGGCCGACAGTGCCCCCAGGGCGGCCAGGAACCAGACCTCGAAGGACAGCACCACATGGGTGACCAGGGCGCGGTAGAAGAAATGCGGCCCCCAGGGCAGGAGCTCCTGCACCTTGGGCGTGCGCGACAGCCCCAGCGCCAGGGCCAGCAGCCCGGCGATGGCCAGCGAACCGATGGCCAGCAGCGCCCAGCCGCGCAACTCGGCCCGGCGCGCCGCCGACAAGCCGTCCATTCTCCAGGAATGATCCATACCGCCCCTATCCGTCTCAAGCCGCGCCACCCCGGCCGAAGCCGGGGTGGCGGTTCTTGTCACTTGAACTCGAACTTGCCGTTCTCTTCGTCGAAATCGACCACGAAAACCTGCCGGGGCGCAAGCTCGACGGTGACCTCGGCCACCTGGTCGAAGACGTTGGGGTCGTTGCCGTCGCGCATGCGCGCCGTGATGACGTGCTTGCCCGCACTGATCTCACGCGAATCGTAGAACCGGGAACGACCGTCGCCCGACAGACCGGCCGGCTTGGCGGTCTGGGCGAACACCTTCACGCCGTCGATATCCATCTCGAGCGTCACGGCATTGCGTTCGCGGCCGCACGAGGTCTTGGCCCGCATGTTGGGAGGCAGCTTGGCCAGTTCCTCGGCCGAGCGCTCCTTGCATTCGCCCACCTTCTGACCGGCATGGGTCAGCGACAGCTTCAGCAGGGCCTTGGCCGGATCGTGATTCCGGTAAACCGGATTGGACGCGAAATAGGCGATCATGAGGGCGAAGGCGGTATAGGCCACGGCTTGGCCCGCGATGTAACGGGGCTTGATCATTCCGCCACCCTCCTTTTGGTGGATTCGGGACGTTCAACGGGCGGCAATTCCTCCAGCGCCACCCGGAAGGCCGCCAATTCAGCCATCAGGGCCTTGGTTTCGGTGCTGGCGGCCCAGAACAGGCGGACCCGGTCACGCGACACGGCGCCGCGCAGCTTGGGCACACGCTGGCCGTTCATGCGCAGCTCGGTCCATTCCGGACCCAGGCGGTAGAAACACTCGCCGGGGCGGCAGGCGGTGACCAGCACGCCGTCGGCCAGGTCCTTGTTCAGCACGTAGTCGATCAGCGACGGCGGCATCATGCCGGTGCAATGCAGCGGCAGCACGCCCACCGACGGGCCCTTGAGATGGTCCAAGACCGCCCCGTGCTCGCAGCCGATGATCAGGACGCGGTTCTTGCCCACCAGGCCATGGGTGCGGGCCGACACCCGCTTGACCATCACGTCGAAGGTGAAGTCGGGAATGTCGATGGCGGTCGGCCGGGCCTCGCCCTTATGGGGCAGGAAGGGGTTGGTCTTGTTGCACGACGCCATGCACATGCCGCAGCTGGTGCACAGGTCGGGCTGGACCACCGCCACCTTGGCCTGGCCGGTGGCGTCGGGGGCACGCGGACGCAGCACCACGGCACCGAACGGGCAGTCGGCGGCGCAATTGCCGCAGGCGTTGCAGATGTCGGGAGTGACCACGGCGGCGGCGCGGCGCTTGCGGCGGAAGGCCATCCACGGCATCAGCGACAGGAACATGGAGGCGCCGATGGACACCGCCCAGGTCACCAGCGGCCCCTTGGCGTCGTACAGCGGGTACAGCGCCATGAAGTACCAGTCGGGATTGAGATCGCCGATGGCCTTGCCCAGGTCGGCGGCCGGATGGCTCTGGGCGGGATGAAGCAGCGACAGCGCCACCAGCATGATCGACGAGCCGATGACCAGCGGCTTGGGCGGATTGGTGTTGGCGTGGTTGATGCGCAGGATATGCACCCACATGGCCATCAGCAGGAACAGCGGCACGGCGATGTGGATGAAGATCAGCAGGGTGAAGAAGCGGTCGGTCAGCGCGCCGGGATTGAGGAAGTTGCGCGCGATGCTCTGGCCGAAGATGCCCAGGAAGTCCATCCACTCGGCGGTGCCGATGGCCAGGTACTGGGCCAGTTCGTCCCACACCAGCCAATAGCCGGTGACGCCCGAGCTGAACACCATCCAAATCAGCGGCACGCCGGTGAACCAGGCGAACCAGCGGGCGCCGTGATAACGGTCCAGGCACCATTCGCGCAGCAGATGCAGCATCATGGTGAGCACCATGGCGTCCGAGCCGTAGCGGTGCAGCGAGCGGATCAGACCGCCCCAGTACCATTGCTCGCGCGAGATGTACTCGATGGAGCTCCAGGCGCGCACCGCGCTGGTGTCGTAGGGCACGAACAGGTACAGCCCCGACGCGCCGACGATCCAGAAGAAGTACCACGACATGGCGCCCAGGCAGTACATGGGGTTGGACTCGCGCCCAACCAGCATGTCCCAGCCGCTTTCAAGGCGGAAGAGGCCCGCTCTGACGGCGGATTTGATTGGATTAGACAAGGCGAAATTTCCTTTTCGTTTCCATTTTCTTGCCCCCTCGACGGGCGCGGGCGGGATTCATCAAGATGTCCGGCGCGAGTCGCGCCACATGCGGATGGTCATCCAGATGATGGTCAGCACGGCCAGGAACCCCGAGCCG
Source organism: Magnetospirillum sp. XM-1 (assembly GCF_001511835.1). Classification (NCBI taxonomy): domain Bacteria; kingdom Pseudomonadati; phylum Pseudomonadota; class Alphaproteobacteria; order Rhodospirillales; family Rhodospirillaceae; genus Magnetospirillum; species Magnetospirillum sp. XM-1. Next base: position 3,018,054 of record NZ_LN997848.1, on the reverse strand, counting down.
ATGCTGAAAAAAATACCGTAATCAAAGCGGTAGGCGTCCGAGTGCGGATCATAGACGGTGCAGAAGAACCGGACCCGGTCGCTGATGGATTGCAGCGAGGTCAGCGCCGCCGTGCGGCCCAGCACCAGATCCTTCAGCGGCTCGACCAGCAGCGGCAGCTCGAAATTCTCGCCGTAGACCTGGCGGTAGATGCGGCCGTCCTTGTCCAGAACGGTGGTCTGGGCGATGTGGTCGAACCCGCGCGAGGTCACGTACCAGGTAAAGCCGAGATCGGCCGACAGGGCCTCCATGGTGGCCTGGTTGCCCGCCAGGAAGGTCCAGTTCTTGAGGTCGATGCCCTGCTGGCGGGCATAGGTCTTCAGAGCGGCCGGCGTGTCGCGCACCGTGTCGAAGCCGATGGACAGAACCTGGAAGCTGTCGTCGCCCAGCGCCTTGCGGGTGCCGGAAACCGCCCTGGCCACGTTCTGGGTGGTCACCGGACAGGTGTGGTCGCAGGCGGTGTAGATCATGCTGATCACCACCGGCTTGCCGCGAAACTGGGTGAGGTCGACCGGCTGGCCGTCCTGATCGGTCAGCTGGTGGGAGCCCACCACATTGCCCTCGGCGGCGCGCGAACGCTTCAGCGCCTCCTCCGCGGTGGCGGAAACGGTTGGCGCCGCTTGGGCCTGGAGGCTGGCTGAAACCAAAGCCCCCAAAATTATTAGGACTTTTGCATGTATCATGCGCAGTTCTACCCCGCCAGCAGCGGCTCAACCATGACGGCGGTCAAGAGTAGGACCAGCTGGATCAGCGAAGCGAAGAAATTGCCCATGGCGGCCTTGCGCCCCGGGCGCATGACCAGCAGGACGCTCTTGTAGATGAACCACACGCCGCCCAGGATCGCCGCGCCCATGTAGAGCGGTCCGGCGCCGAAGAAGAAGGGCAGCAGCGACGACGCCACCAGGGCGATGGTATTGGCCAGGATGATCCAGTTGGTCTCGGATTCCGGCTTGACCACCGGCAGCATGGGAATGCCGGCGGCGGCGTAGTCGTCCTTGAGTGCGGTCGCCAGGCTCCAGAAATGGGGCGGCGTCCACAGGAACAGGATCAGGGCCAGGACCAGCGATTGGGGGCTCAAGGTCGGCACCGCCACGGCGGCACCGGCCAGCACGGCGAAGCTGCCGGACAGACCGCCGATGACGATGTTCCAGGCGGTGCGGCGCTTCAGCCAGACGGTGTAGACGATGCCATAGACGAAGGCACCGAGGAATACGTGCAGCGCCGCCCAGGCATTGGCGGCGAAGGCGGCCAGGGCCACCGCGGCGACGGTCAACGCCAGCAGCCCCAGGGGCCACAGCGGACCGGCGGCGAACTGGCCGGAGGCGAAAGGACGGTTGCGGGTGCGGTTCATCATCGGATCGATGTCGCGCTCCCAGTAATGATTGAAGGCCCCGGCGGCGGCGGCCGACAGCAGCACGGCCATGGCCACGGCCACGACCTGGGAGGTCTGGGGAACGGCACTCGGGGTGACCAGGGCTCCAGCAATGGCCGCCAGGGCGCAGAACACGCCGATGCGCAGCTTGAACACCGATGCCAGGACTTTGAGGTTCGCCGTCATCACCCTCTCCCACCCTTTCGAAAACATACCCTTGGAGGAGAACGGGCGGGACCCGAGGGTCCCGCCCGCCTTTAACCCTAGACTGGATCAGCTCATGATCCAGGTGCTGGCCAGATACTTCCAGTTGACGAAGTAGTAGAGCACAAACATCGTCAGGAAGAGCAGCGCCAGGGCGAAGGTGCCCGGAACGGCCACGTGCTCGGCATTGCCGTACGAAGCCACCGGCGAAGGAGCCGGAGCGGCCGCGGCCGGAGCATGCACCACCGGCTTGCCGAACAGCACCGAGCCCACGATGATCAGGACGAACAGAGCGCCGCCGATCACCGCGATCACGCCAGCCACGCCAACGATGCCCATCATGAGGAAGGCAGCGGGAGCGTGAGCGAAAGCGTGCGGAGCGTCCGAGAAGGCCATGTCCCAGTGACGACGGGACACGCCCAGCGTACCGGCACCCATCATGAACAGGGAGAACACGCCCATGCCCAGGCCGAACAGGTACGGCTGGAGCTTGGCCAGGCCCGGCATGACCAGTTCGCGACCGAACAGGACCGGGACCAGGAAGTACGTGATCGCCATGAACGCCAGCGTCGTACCGGCCGCCACAGTCGCGTGGAAGTGGCCGGGCACGTAGATGGTGTTGTGGATCATGATGTTGATCTGTTCCACGCCCATGGTGACACCGGAGATGCCGCCGAGGAAGCCGAACAGGATCAGGGACAGGAACATGCCCGAGAACACCGGATTGCCCCAGGGGGCCTTACGGAGCCATTCGAACATGCCGTTGTTGAAGCCCTTGCGACGCTGAGCCGCCTCGATGCAACCCGGGACGGTCAGACCGTGGATCATCGAACCCAGCACGGCGAGGTACATGCCGTACGAGGTGTTGAAGATCTTATAGGCGGACGACAGGCCGGGCTCCACCAGCAGGTGGTGGGCCGAAGCGATCTGCAGGAAGAAGATGTAGGTCAGGTAAGCGCAGCGGCTGACCTTCTCGGACAGCGGCTTGGCGCCGAACAGGATCGCGGCGATGGCGTACCACACGGCGATGTGGGCGGCCACGTTGATCTGCTGCGACGAGTGACCCATGCCCCACCACACGACCTTGTACATCAGCGGGTCGATGTGGCTGATCAGCCCGATCGACCACAGGAAGGTCGGGATCAGGATGATGGCGCCGGACGCGATGGTGTAGATGGCGATGATGCAAGCCACCAGCGCACCGAAGGTGACCAGCGGAATGGAACCCTCGTAGGTCTTCTCCGCCTTGGCGACCACCAGGGTGCCCAGGAAGATGAAGCAGGCGATCAGGGCACCCACGGCGAACAGGATCAGGCCCACGTAGAACAGCGGGTCAGCCTGCATCGGCACGTAGGAGGTCATCATCACGCTGGAATTGCCCTCGAGGACCTTCCAGTTGGTGATGGCGGCGCCCAGGACCATCAGGGCATACGCAACCCAGCCCATCTTGGGCGTGGCGATGCGGGTCTGCAGCAGGATGGACGAAGCGAAGTACATCAGGGCAACTTCGAAGAAGATGCACCAGACGATCAGGATGTCGATACCGTGCGCGGTCAGCGCCAGGTAGAACAGGTCGGCCGGCAGCAGGTGCACGGTCGGCCAACGGGTCAGGACGACGAGAAGGCCGAACAGACCACCGAGGGCCAGCACCACGATGGCGGTGACCGCGTTGATCTTGATCAGCTTCTCTGCGTCATCATGGATCTTCAGACCCGTGAAGCCGCAGGTTCGAAATACGGGCTTGGCAACCATTTGCGCTCCCCCTCGATTACTTGCCAGCCACGACTCGGATTTTTCCGAGCATGGTGTGGTGGCCGATACCGCAGTATTCGTTGCAGATGATGCCGAAATCGCCGGAATCGGTCGGGGTGATGGTCACCACCTCGTCGATGCCAGGATGGACCTGCAGATTGATGTTGGCGGGCTGCACGGAGAAACCATGCTGCCAATCCAACGACGAGAGGTGCAGGCGGTAGGACTTGCCCTTCTCGAGTTCGAGAACCGGGTACCACTCCCACAGGCGGGCCATCATGTACACGTCAGAACCGGCCGGGGGACGAACCACCGGGGTCTTGGCGTGGCCTTCTTCGCCCACCTTGTACTTCTCGACGAAAGCGTCCACGCGGGCCTGATACACATCCGGCTGGATGCGATAGGCTTCGTTGGACATGTTCTGGGTGCCCTTGAGGTGCCACAGCGGCATCATGGCGAACATGATCAGCGCCCAGGTCAGGGCAATGATCACCCAGATGACCTCGGTCTTCTCAACGGGCTCGTTGAACCAGACTTTTTGCTCCGGAGGAGTAATAGACATTTATTATCCCTCCCTTACTTGGCGATCGGCAGCTGGGCGACTTCCATGATCCCCCAGATCGTGTAGGAAACCGTCGGCACTACCACACCGATAAAAAGCAGCAGGAACGGATTGTCCAGGATGCGCTGCATCGCCGGAATCCGCTCCTCCTCCTTGCTTTCGATTGAATTGGACATCGATCGAACTCCCTTGGCATTTCCGAAAAAAACTCCGGACGACCGGACCATGAACCTCTCATTACGGAAAGTTCATCTCCTTGACTTTGGTAAAGTCCCTCCCAAGCAATTCACTCGGGCATATACATTTTTTACGAGATTTTAACGACCCAGGCGCCGACTTCAGATGCGGCGGCGCAGGTCGTGGATGGCCCACAGGCATAGGGTGAGCAGGGCCATCGCCCCCATCTGATGAGCCGAAGCCAGCGAGATGGGCACCACCAGGACCAGGGTCCCGATTCCCAGCCCGACCTGGACCAGGGCCATGATCGCGACCGCATGGATGGCGGCGGGAACCTGGGCGCCGAGGCGGGCGCGGGCGCGATACCAGCCGACCAGGGCCACCGCGATGGTGATCTCGGCCAGGGTGCGGTGGCCGAACTGGACGGTCTTGATGTCCTCGAACAGGGAATGGAAACCGTCGGGGAACAGATCCTTGGGGATGATCGCGCCATCCATCAGCGGCCAGGTATTGTAGATCAGCCCGGCCTTCAGGCCGGCCACCAGGCCGCCGAACAGCAAGGTGACCACCACCAGGACGGTCAGCCAGCGCAGCCAGGACAAGATCCCGCCGGCCTCGCCATGCAGGCGGCGCGGCGCCGGCCGGTGGTCGGCCAGGATGTCCAGCGCCAGCCAGAACATCCAGGCGTGAATCAGGAAGGCCAGGGCCAGATGGGCGGTCAGCCGGTAATGGGAGACGTGCGGATTGTCCACCAGGCCGCTCTTGACCATGAACCAGCCCATGCCGCCCTGGGCGGCGCCCAGCAGGAACACGCCGATCAGACGGGGAACCATCGCCTTGCCGATGCGGCCCGAGAAGACCAGCCACAGCAGGGGCAGGCCGAAGACCATGCCGATCAGGCGGCCCCACACGCGGTGGATGTACTCAAGCCAGAAAATTCCCTTGAAGTCCGCCAGACTCATGCCGGCGTTGACCTTGATGTATTCGGGGGTCTGCTTGTACTTCGCGAAGAACAGCTGCCAATCGGCCTCGTTGAGGGGGGGGATGATGCCGACGATGGGCTCCCACTCGACCATGGACAGGCCGGAATGGGTAAGCCGGGTCAAACCGCCCAGCAGCACCATCACCGCCACCATGAAGCAACAGGCCAGCAGCCAGATCGCCACGTCGCGATGAGCGCCGTTGGTGAGATCGGAGCGGCCGAAGGATCGCGACATGGTGGTCATCTTCTCCCCCATTCTTTAGATGCTACTTGGCCAACACGGGATGGGACGGCAGGGCCAGCAGCTCGCGGACCACATCGATGACGCCCTGCCCCGCCCAGTCGGCCTCGCCTTCCATGCGGGCGGTTTCCTCGCCCTTGGCGTTGACCAGCAGGGCGGTGGGCATGCCGCGCACCTTCAGCGCCTTTGACACCGAACCGTCGGGATCGAGAATCACCGGCATGTCGGTGATGCCGTGCTCCTCCAGGAACTTCTTGGCGACCGGGGCGCCTTCCTTGTCGACGTTGACGGTCAGCACCTGGATGCCCGCCGCCTCGGCAACGGGCTTGAACTTGGCGAACAGCGGCAGCTCACGCACGCAGGGAATGCACCAGGTGGCCCAGAAGTTCACCACGGTGGGCTTGTTGACGCGCTCGTGGAAGGGCTTGGTCACGCCGGCCATGTCGGTGGTCATGGGGTTTTCCAGGGCGATGGCGTAGTCCGGCCGCCGCATGGATTCCTTGACCAGGATGGGCGTGGGCTGCGGCTTGCGGATCTGGATCGCCGTGCCGGCCACCATGGCGAGGATCAGTGACAGGGCCACCAGGATGAGAATGCGGTCGGACATGCTTTACCTTCCAAAATACGGCCCGGAGTAGACCATGGAGACGGTGAGGAGGAACTTGCTTTTGGTCAAGCCTCCCCGCCCTATGGGTCAATCCGCCAGGATGGGATCGGGAATGGTGCCGACCATGGAGCGGCGATAGGCCATCTGGGCCGGCGCAGCCAGGGCGGACAGCGGGTTGTCCTCGTCGGTCAGCACGGGGGCGCCGGCCAGCAGCGGCGAGGCCCGATCGACGAAGCGCAGCGAAGCCAGCGACGCGGTCATCTGCTCGGCCATGCGGGGCGACACCGATCCGGACTCGATCCGCAGATCAGCCAGACGGTCGAGGCGGTCGGGCTGGCGCGCCGCGAACAAAAAGCCGTTGGTGACCGGACGCGACGGCGGGCGGTCCTGTTCCACCATGGCGACGCGCCCGAACACCCGGGTCAGGGTGGCCAGGACGGCGGCGATGGGCTCCATATGGCGCGAATCGAGGAAGCTGTTGATGGCCACCACGCCCCCCTCGCCCAAACAGCGCCGGATGTCGGCGAAGAACTCGCTGGTCAGCAGATGCTCGGGGATGCCGTCGCCCGAGAACAGGTCGATGAAGACGATGTCGTGGTCGGGGGCGCAGCCGCGCACCTGGGTGCGGGCGTCGGCGAACACCAGCCGGGTGGCCGGGCCGGGCCGATAGCCGAAATGGTCGCCGGCCGCGTCATAGGCGCGGCGGTTGATCTCCACCACCTCGACGGCGGCCCCCCTTGCCTCGAAGGCGGCCGGAATCACCCCGGCCCCCAGGCCGAGAACCAGAACCTTGCGGGCCCCGGGCGCCAGATGGGCGGCGCCGGCCTCGAGGAAATGGGTGAATTGCAGCGCCGGGCGGCCCTCGGCGTCGAAACCGTTCTGGGCCAGGCCGTCGTTGAACAGGATGCGAAGCATCCCCGGCCCCTCGCCCAGTTCCACCACCTTCAGCACCCCGAAGGCGGAAGGATAGGCGGCGATGGTGCGCCAGGGCCTGTCCTCGCCGTCGCGGGCGTCGCGCCCCTTTCGCCCGGCGGGATCGAGGATGGCCAGGGCCAGGGCGGCGGCCAGACCGGCCAGGGCCAGCCCCCGGCCCCGCTTGCCGCCCACGCCTCCCAGCAGGCACAGGGCGGCGGCGATGGCGAGAATGGAATGACGGCCGGACAGATGGGGGATCAGCCCGAAAGCGGCCACCAGAACGCCCCCCACCGAGCCGATGGTGCTGATGAAGAACACCCAGCCGGCCCCGGAATCCGCCTCGCCGTGCAAGGGCCGCTCCAGGGCCACCAGCAGGGGATTGAGCGCCGACAGCAGGACCAGCGGCACGGCCAGCAGCAGGACCGAGGCCAGGAAGGCTCCGCCCACCAGGCTCAGCTGGGCCAGCGGCCCGAGGCAGACCGGATAGAGCAGGACGGCGGCCACCAGCCAGCCCCCCGACAGGGTGGGCGCCAGGTAATAGGCGGCCCGGATCTGGTCGGAAGAACGCTCACGGCAGAAAACGCCGCCATAATAATAGCCAAGCGCCAGACACAGCAGGGTGACCGACAGGATGCCGGTCCAGATCAGCAGGCTGACGCCGAAGAACGGCGTCATCACCCGGGACGCGATCAGCTGCAGGCACAGGATCGCCGCCCCCGTGATCACGATGGTCGCCCGCGCCATTTTCCCTCCCTCTCGCCCCGCCCGAACCGGCGGCGACTATGGCAAATCGCCGGTGAACAAACCACCCTTGCAGACCCGCAAAGCCATCCTAAATCATTTTCGCCGGATGCCTATGAAGGGTCCGGTCGGGTCCAACGGGACGGACCAAAGCGTGACATTGCTTCGCAAAGGAGAATGTAACCATGTTGAGCTACGATTTTTCCCCCCTGCTCCGCACCGCCATCGGCTTCGAGCGCCTGGCCCGCCAGGCGGAGGCGGCCGCCCGCTCCGACGCCGACGCCGCCTACCCTCCTTACAATATCGAGACCGCCGGCGAGGACCATTACCGCATCACCCTGGCCGTGGCCGGCTTCTCGTCCAAGGAACTGGACATCGAGACCCAGGACAACGTCCTTGCGGTCACCGGCAAGAAATCGGAGGAGGAAGGAAGCTCCAACTATCTGCACAAGGGCATCGCGTCGCGCGGGTTCACCCGCCGCTTCTCCCTGGCCGACCATGTCCGGGTGACGGGAGCCAATCTGGCCGACGGCCTGCTGACCATCGACCTGGTGCGCGAGATCCCCGAGGCCATGAAGCCCCGCCGGATCGAAATCGCCGGCGAAGCGCCCACCAGCCTGTTGGCCAAGGCCAAGAAGCTGATCGAGGGCCCCGGCAAGAAGGAAGCGGCCTGAGCTTGTCTGTGGAATCGGATCGGGCGCTCCGGCGCCCGGTCTACCAGTTGATGTCCTTGTCCCCCGCCAGGGCCCCGATGGCCGGGCGGGCGAACAGGAAGCCCTGGAACAGGCGAATCCCCAGGGCGCGCAGATAGTCCACCTCCTCGCGCCGCTCCACCCCCTCGGCCACCACGGACAGGCCCAGCATTTCCGCCGTCTTCACCAGGCCGCAGACGATGGCTTGGCGCGGAAGGTCGCCGTCGATGCCCGTCACCAGACAGCGGTCGATCTTGATGCAATCGGGCTGGAAATCGGCAAGCAGCGCCAATCCGGCAAATCCCGCGCCGAAATCGTCGAGCGCCGTCATGAAGCCATGGCGGCGATAGGTCTCGATGATGGATTTAAGGTGGTCGCGGTCGATGATCCGCTCGTCCTCGGTGAACTCGAAGGTGATCAGATGGTGGGGAAAGCCATGCTGGTCCGCCGCCGCCAGGGTCAGGCGCAGGCAAGCTTCGGGATGGTAGACGGCGTTGGGCAGAAAGTTGATGTTGAGCCGCCGATCCAGACCCAGGCGGGCAGCGGTCTCGATGGCCCTGACCCGACAGGCCTGGTCGAAGGCGTACCGGTTGTCCTCGTTGATTCCGGCCAGGACGGAGGCCGCCCCTTCGCCGTTCGGGCCGCGCACCAGGGCTTCGTAGCCGTAGATATTCCTGGCCTCCACGTCCACAACCGGCTGAAATGCCATGACGAATGAGAACTGCGAGCCATCGCCGCAGGCGCCACCACATCCGCCGTCTCTGTCCGATCGCGCCATGCCTCAACCTCCTGATACACTCAAGGCCATTACATCTTCGAACATGCCAAGACGCCACAGACTTATGATATAGTCCAAGGAATCTGAGAGGGGGACGTGTTGACACGTTTTACCGAAGGCATTGGGCGAGCCGCAATGGCGGTCTTGATCGCGACGGGGCTGGCGCTTGCCCCATCGGCGCGGGCCGACGACGCCTTGCGCTTCTCCACCGGCATGATCGCGCCCTGGACCAACGCGGCCGGCACGGGTTTCCACCAGCGCCTCATCCGCGATGTGGCCGGTGAGTTGGGCCGCTCGGCCGAACTAGAGGTCATCGCGGCCTCGTCGCGGGCGCTCAAGCTGGCCGATGACGGGATCATCGACGGGCTGGCGGGACGGGTGGCGGGACTGGACAAGGAATATTCCAACCTGGTCGCCGTTCCCGAACGGATGTTCGTCAACGATTTCGTGGCCTGCACGTCGCCCGGCGGCAGGCCTCCCGCCGATTGGGCCGCCGTGGCGCCGTTTTCCGTCGCCTATGTCATCGGCTGGCAGATTTTCGAACACAACCTGCCGCGGGTGCGCGAACTGACCACCGTCAAGGATTCCGCCCAGTTGCTCGGCCTGCTCAAGGCCGGACGGGTGGAGTTGATCCTGCACGAACGCTGGCAGATCCTGTGGCTGGCCCGCGAGGCCGGCATCCCGCTGGTCTGCGCCGAGCCGCCGCTGGCCAGGGTGCCCATGTTCATCTACCTGCACCGGCGCCATGCCGGCTTGGCCCCGGCCGTCGCCGATATTCTGCGCCGGATGAAGAAGGACGGATCATACGACGCCATCGCGCGCCAGGCTTTCGGCGGCCTGGGCCCCTCGGTGACGGAGGTCAAATGACCTTCATATCCTCCCTCGCCAGGAAAAACAGCGTCGCCCACCGGCTGATCATCCGCCTGGGCGGCGTGGGATTGGCCCTGGCCATCGCCATGGCCACGGGCCTGGTCGCCGCCGACTACCACATCACCACCCACCGGACGGAAGAGCGCTTCCAGCAGATCGAGGCGGGCTATCTGGCCAGCGTGGCGGAGAACGTCTGGCTGCAGGACGGCGAACGGCTGGCGCAGCTGGTGGCCGGCATCGGCCAGTTTCCCTATGTCCAGCAGGTCCGTGTCACCGACGAGGCCGGAATCGTCCTGGCACAGAGCGGCAGCCGCGAGGATGCCGACGAAATCGTGAAATCCTTTCCCCTCGCCCGTTTCTATTCGGGGCGCGAACTGAATATCGGCCGCCTGGACGTCTCGGTGAGCAAGCCCAGGATGCTCACCCCGGTGTATCACCGGGCCGGATTGCTGTTTCTGGCCAACCTCGCCCTGATGGCCGGCATCCTGGCCACCCTGTACTGGCAGGTCTACCGGCTGATCGCCCAGCCCCTGGCCCATATGGTCGCCCATGTGCGCCACACCAATCTCGACGAGACCGACTGGGAGGCGCCCCCGGACAATCTCCATGACGAGCTGAACGACCTGGCGACAGCCTATGCCGAGATGCGCCGCGCCCTCGAGCGGGGCTACCACACGCTTCAGGCGCGCGAGGAGCATCTGCGGCTCCTGTTCGACAATTCCCCGGTCTCGCTGTGGGAAGAGGACTTCTCCGAGGTGAAGAAGGCGATCGAGTCCCTCCACGGCGTGATCGGCGGCGGGCTGGACGGCCATCTCGCGCACCATCCGGATTTCGTCGACCGCTGCGCCGCCCTGGTCAAGGTGATCAACGTCAACGCCGCCACCCTGGCCCTGCACAACGCGCCAAGCACGGCCGCCCTGCTCGGCAATCTGGAGAAGACCTTCACCCTGGCGTCGCGCCAGGCCTTCGCCCGCCAGCTCGTGGCGATCTGGAACGGCGAGACGCAGCTCTCGGTGGAAGGCGAGGTCAAGACCCTGGACGGCAAGCCAAGGGTGGTGGTGGTCCATTGGCGCGTCACCCCCGGTCACGAAGAGCGCCTGGACCGGGTCCTGGTGGCCCTGGAGAACGTCACCGAACGCAAGGCGGCCGAGCAGGCCCTGGCGGCCTCCCTGGAAAAGCTGATCAGCACCAATCACGATCTGGAACGGATGACCGAGATCGCCGCCCACGACCTGCAGGAACCGGTGCGCGGCATCGTCAGCTTCAGCCAGTTGCTGGAGCGCCGCATCGGCTCCACCCTGGACGGAGAAACCCGCGACCTGCTCGCCTATCTCAGGGCGGCGGGGCACAGGATGCAGGATCAGGTCCGCGGCCTGCTGGCCTACGCCCAGACGGCCCCGCTGGGCATGACCGTCGAGCCGGTCGGCCTGGAGGACGGCCTGTGCCGGGCGCTGGAGGAATTGCAGGGCGAGATCGGACGCCGTTCCGCCTCGGTCAAGGCCGGACCGCTGCCCCGGGTCTTGGCGAACACCCACCTGCTGGGCGATCTGTTCACCCGGCTGATCGACAACGGCCTGAAATTCACCCGCAGCGAATCCAACCCCAGGATCGAAATCGCCGCCAGCGTCGATGGCGACATGGTCACCGTGGCGGTGGCCGACCACGGCATCGGCATCCTGCCGTCCTATGCCGACGACGTGTTCCAGGTGTTCCGCCGTCTCCACGGCCCGGAGCAATATCCCGGCATCGGCATCGGACTGGCCATCTGCCGCAAGATCGTCGAGCGCCTGGGCGGACGCATCTGGATCGACACCACGGTCACCGAGGGCTGCACCATCCGCTTCACCCTGCCGAAGGCGCCATAGGAAAAGGGCGCCGCCCTTAAAGGCGACGCCCTTTGTCCGTTCCCGGAAAGAAAGGCTTACAGCCCCCAGCCGTTGGCCTGTTCGCGGGCCGAGAGCGAGAAGGCGTTCTCGATGTAGCGCAGCAGGTCGGCCACGCTTTCGTCCACGCTCTTGCCCTCGGTGGCAAGGGTCAGCTCCGGCAGGGCCGGCGCCTCGTAGGCCGAGCCGATGCCGGTGAAGTAGCTGATCTCGCCGGCGCGGGCCTTCTTGTACAGGCCCTTGGGATCGCGGCGCTCGCACTCGTCGAGGCCGGTGGCGACATGGATCTCGTGGAAGGCGTCGGGATTGATGGCGCGCACCTTCTCGCGGTCGGCGCGGAAGGGCGAGATGAACGAGGTCACCACCACCATGCCGGCCTCGGCGAACAGGTTGGCGGTCTCGCCCACCCGGCGGATGTTCTCGGCGCGGTCGGCGTCCGAAAAGCCCAGATCGCCGCACAGCCCGGTGCGGACGTTGTCGCCGTCCAGCACGGTGACCTGCCAGCCCTTGAGGAACAGCTGGCGCTCCACCTCCATGGCGATGGTCGACTTGCCGGCACCCGACAGGCCGGTCAGCCAAACCACGCCGCCGCGATGGCCGTTGGCGATGGCGCGGGTCTCGGCATCCACCTTGTGGGGCACCTCGGTGACGTGGGTCGAGCGCGACCGCGCCTCGCCCGCCGGGGTCTCGGCGATGACGCCGCCGCCGACGATGTCGTAGCCCTCGACCAGCACGAAGCGGCCCAGGCGGGGATTGTCGATGAACGAGTCATGGGCGATGGGCGACTTGGCGCGGAACACCACCTCGGCGACGGCGTTGCGCGCCACCTCGGTGCCCTGGTGGTTGGCCAGGTCTTCCACGTCGATGACCCGCTCGATGGCCACCACGTCCACCACGTGCTCGGCGGTGGCCAGCTTCAGCTTGTAGCGCGATCCCACCTTGAGCGGTCCTTTGCCCAGCCAGAAGACGCGGGCCTTGAGATCGTGGGACTGGTAGGGGGTGTGATGCTCCAGGCTGGCGACGTTGCCGCGCTCGACGAAGATCTGCTCGTCCAGGGTGATGCCCACCGACTGGCCGGCCCCGGCGGACACCGCCGCCAGGGTATTGCCCCAGGTCTCGATGGTGGCGATCTTGGCCATCTTGCCCGAGGGCGAGAACACCAGGGTGTCGCCCACCTTGAGACGGCCAGATTCGATGCGCCCGGCGATGATGCGGCGCTCGTCGAACTTGTAGACGTCCTGCACCGGCAGGCGCAGCGGCAGATCGGTCAGCGGCTTGGCCGGCTCGAACAGGTCGAGCGCGCCCAGCACGCTGGGGCCGGTGTACCAAGGAGTCTCGGCGGCCGTCTCGGCGATGTTGGCGCCCGAGCGGGCCGCCACCGGGACGACGTAGGTGGGTTCGACGCCGATGGAGTTGAGATAGGCGACGATCTCGGCCTTGACCTCCTCGAAGCGGCTTTCCGAGAAATCCACCAGATCCATCTTGTTGACCGCCACGGCGATCTGGCGCAGGCCCAAGAGGTGCAGCAGGTAGCCGTGGCGGCGCGACTGCTCCTGCACGCCCTCGTGGGCGTCGATGACCAGCACGGCGGCCTCGGCCGAGGCCGCGCCCGACACCATGTTCTTCAGGAATTCCTTGTGGCCGGGGGCGTCGATGATGACGTAGGGCCGGTGCGCGGTCTTGAAGCGGATCTGGGCGGTGTCGATGGTGATACCCTGGTCGCGCTCGGCCTGCAGCGCGTCCATGACGAAGGCCCATTCGAAGGGCATGCCGCGCTTGTCGCAGACTTCGCGGAGATACTCGACCTTGCCCTCGGGGAGCGCGCCGGTCTCGTTGAGGATACGGCCCACCAGGGTGGACTTGCCGTGGTCCACGTGGCCGACCACGACGATCTTCATGGGGGAAGCGCTGTGGGACACGGAGACCTCGGGGCTGACCTTAAGGGCGGTTGCGGTGTTGCTCATGATTATGCTGTCCCCTCGCTCACATATAGCCGCCGGCGCGCAGACGCTCGAAGGCGTCCTCGGATTCCTTGTCCTGGGCGCGGCCCGAACGCTCGGAAATCTTGGTGGTCTCCAGTTCCTCGATGATCTCGGCCACGGTGGTGGCGGTGGACGCCACCGAACCGGTGCAGGGCGCGCAGCCCAAGGACCGGTAACGTCGCCCGCCCTTGGCGAAGTAGAGATCGACCATGGGGATGTCCTCGCGCTCGATATAGCGCCACACGTCCAGCTCGGACCACGCCAGCAGCGGATGGATGCGCAGATGGGTGCCCGGCGCGAAATCGGTCTTGAACTGGTCCCAGAACTCGGGCGGCTGGTCCTTGAAGTCCCACTCGGCCGACTGGTTGCGCGGAGAGAAGACGCGTTCCTTGGCCCGGGTGCCTTCCTCGTCGCGGCGGATGCCGGCGATGACGCCGGTGAAGCCGTGCTTGGCCAGCAGGGCCTTCAGCCCCTCGGTCTTCAAGGCGGTGCAACACTCGACGCGGCCCTTGTGGGGGCCCATGCCGGCGGCGAGAGCCTCGGTGTTCTCGCCGACGATCAGCGGCAGGTTCCATTCCTTGGCCACCCGGTCGCGGAACTCGATCATCTCGGGGATCTTGTTGTGGGTGTCCACGTGCAGCACGGGAAACGGCACGTGGCCGAAGAAGGCCTTGCGGGCCAGCCACAGCATGACGTTGGAATCCTTGCCGATCGACCACAGCATGGCGATCTTGTCGAGGCGGTTGAAGGCCTCGCGCAGGATGTAGATGGATTGGCTCTCCAAGGCGTCGAGATCGTTCATGATCATCTCTTGTTTGTCTTTCCGCGTTCAGGTCACCGGGCCCTAACGGCCCAATGGCTTGGTATGAATGCCGCACTCGCTCTTGCCCTTGCCGGCCCAGCGCCCGGCGCGGGGCGACTGGCCGGGCTCCACCGGTCGGGTGCAGGGCCAGCAGCCGATGGAGCGGTAGTTCTGCGCCACCAGGGGATGGCGCGGCAGGTTATGCGTGATGAAATGAGCCTCGATGGCCTCGGCGCTCCAGGTGGCCAGCGGGCTGACTTTCAGCACGCCGCCGCCGTCCGACAGGGTGGCGAGGTTTTCCCGCTCTGCGCCGTGGGCCCTTTTGCGGCCGTCCACCAGGGCGTCGTAGCCGGTCACGGCGCGGGCCAGGGGCCGCACCTTGCGCAGTTCGCAGCAGCGGTCCTCGTCGGTCCGCCACAGATCGGCCGCTTCCTTCAGTTCTTCGTCGCGGGGACGCACCACCACCACATTGGAAAGGCCCAGGCGGCGCTCCAGCTGATAGCGGTACTCGATGGTCTCGTCGAACAGCTCGTCGGTATCGAGGAAGATCACCGGGGTCGCGGGGTCCACCCCTGCCACCAGATCGAGCAGCACCGCCGATTCCGCCCCGAAGGACGAGGTCACGGCGACGCGCCCGGCCAGTTCGCCCCCGATCAGGGCGGCAAGCAGATCCTTGCCGTCCAGATGGCCGTACGTGGCGATCAGATGGGCGACGTCCAGCGACATCAGGCGACCACCGCCAGGATCGAGGCCAGGTCGCCCACCTCGGCCACCACCGGCGCCTTGGGCTTGGTGATCAGCACGCCGACGGTGTCGATGAAGTAGGCCACCGCCTCGCGATAGGTGTCGGCCTCGCCGGTGACCAGGGCGGAAGTACGCTCGGCCAGCACCGATTCGAAGGCGTTGACGGCTTCGATGGTCGCCGCCGGCGACGAGCGGAACAGGGCGAACACGCCTTCCGCGTCCTGGTCGTCCTCGGTGGTCACGCCGTGGCCGGCCAGCAGCAGGCGCAGCGCGTAGACGGTGGCTTCCTCGCCCGCCTTCAGGGCCTCGGGCCAGCGGCCGGTGGCCAAGAAGCGGTCCAGGTTGATCAGCCCGTCATCGGCCAAGTCGGTGTAGTAGGTGGTGCTGACCTGGGGCGCGGCGCACTCGCCCTTGGCCTTGGGCGGGCCGACGAAGACGTCGGCATCGCCCCAATCGGTGAACAGGTCGTCGCCCTCGCCCGCCGCCAGCGGGGCCAGGATGGCGTTGATTCCGTCCTTGCCCAGGCGCTCGGCCCAGGCCCGCACAGTCTCGCCCCTGGCGCGGGCGGCCCTGATCTCCGGACGCAGCAGGGCCACCGCCTGGTTGGCGAGGCGGGCCGGAACGATGGGGCCTTCCAGACCCACTTGGCCGGCATAGGCGTCGCCGCCGAAATGCAGCTGATAATGGGGAGCGGGCTTGCCGTCGATCTTCTTGCCCATGCCGTGCAGGCCGATATCGGCCACGTGGTGCAGGCCGCAGGAATTCTGGCAGCCCGACACATGCACCGAAACGCCCTTGGCATCGGCGACGCCCGAGTTCAGGGAAAGCTGCGCTTCCTTCTCCACCTGGATGCCGAAGCTCTGGGAATTGGTGATGCCGATGCGGCAGGTGGTGGTGCCGGGGCACGACACCACGTCGGGCACGTCCTCGGCCGCCTCGGGGATGTCGAAGCCGAGCGCGCGGACCCGGGCGGTCACCTCGGCGACCTTGTCGGGGGCCACGTCGATGAAGGCCAGCTTCTGGTCGCGGGTGGTGGACAGGCGGCTGATTCCGGCCGAGACGGCGATGTCGTAAAGGGCGTCCAGCTGGTCCGAGTCGACGATGCCGAGCGGAATGTAGACCACCAGCGCCACCTTGCCGTCATGGCCGGGCACCACGCCGGCCGGCGTGCGGGCCACCGGGGCCTCGACCGGCTTGCGCCAGGCCAGCGGCTGCCAGGGGCGCTGCGGCAGGTTCTTCAGACGCTCGAACTCTTCCCTAAACAGGGTGGTGAACTTCTCGGCCCCGAAGCGCTTCAGCACGAATTTGAGGCGGGCCATGGCGCGGTCGCGGCGGTTGGAATAGCGCTGGTGCAGGCGGGCGGTGGCTTCGATGACCGTGGGCAGGTCCTCCTCGGACACGAAGGACAGGACCTCGACCGCCATGATCGGCTGGCCGCCCAGGCCGCCGCCGGCCAGGACCTTGAAGCCCTTCTTGCCCCCCTGCTCCACCGCGATGAAGCCCAGGTCGTGGATGGGCGAAGCGCCGCAATCGGTGGCGCAGCCCGACACGGTGAACTTCATCTTGCGCGGCATGTGCTGGACCAGGGGGTGGCGCAGCCAGGTGCGCGCCAGCTGGTCGGCCACCTTGCCGGCGTCCACCAGTTCGCGGCCGCAGGCGCCGGCCAGGGCGCACGAGGTCATGTTGCGCAGCGTGTTGCCGCAGGCCTCGCGGGTGGTGATGCCGCCGGCGTTGAGCACGTCCAGCATGTCGGCGGTGCGCTCCAGCGGCACGTAGTACAGCTGGAAGTCCTGCCGGGTGGTGATGTGGGCCGGGCCCTTGGCGAAGCGGCGATTGACGTCGGCCAGGGTCTTCAGCCAGGGCGTCGGCACCACGCCGCCGGGGATCTTGATGCGGACCATCTGGACGCCGGCCTGCTTCTGGCCATAGACGCCGTAGCGCAGACGGAAGGCGGTGAAGCGCTCCGCATCCCACTCGCCGCTCTGGTGGCGCTGCAGGGCCTGCCGGTATTCCGCCAGATCCGAGGAGCGAACCAGCGGCTCGATGGCGGAAAGATCGGCGTGGGTAGCGTCCTTCATGACAGGCCCTCTTGCTATTTAACACTAAACATGATGTTCATCGCTCACAAACTACGATGTACCCCACATTTCACACCGTGGTCAACATTTTTCTGTGTACATTAGCTCTATTATGCACTAGCTTTTATGTAGTTTTGTTTCTGGAGCCCGCCATGACCACGTCCCCCACCCTCGGCTACGCCGGGGAAATCACCCCCTCCGACGCCTGGGAACGCCTTGCTTCCGACCCCTCGGCCAAGATCATCGACGTCCGCACCCAGGCGGAATGGTCCTTCGTCGGCGTCCCCGATCTGTCGCCCGTGGGCAAGCAGGTCCTGCTGGTCTCGTGGCAGGTCTTCCCCACCATGGTCCGCAACGACGCCTTCGCCGCCCAGATCGAAGCCCATGGGGTGAAGAAGGACGACACCTTGCTGCTGCTGTGCCGCTCGGGCGTGCGCTCGCGCGCGGCGGCCGAATTGCTGACCCAGTTGGGCTACAGCGCCGCCTGGAACATCACCGACGGTTTCGAGGGGCCGCACGATTCCGCCAAGCACCGCGGCCTGACCGCGGGCTGGAAGGCGTCCGGCCTGCCCTGGGCCCAGGGCTGACGAGTTGTGACAAATCCGGGCGCCGCCGCTGTTGCCCGTTGACACCCGGACGGATTGGATCGATATCGAGTCATGTGGGAGGGCTTTCGTCCCTCCCCTAACGATGTAGTCCGCCCGCAATCCGGGCTAGAGGTCATAAGTGCTGTCGTCGCGCCCGCTGCTTTTCTCCTTGACCATGGGTCTGGCCATCCTCGGCTGGGAAACGGGCGCGCAGGCCCAATCCTCGGCCGAAACCCAGCGGCGCATCGAAGCGGCCATCGCGTCCGCCCCGCTGGCCGAACCCGCCCCGGAAGGCAAGGCGTTGCGCGACTTCTATCGCGGACGGCAGGGGCAGCCCGCCTGGACCGCCGCGACCGCCGAATCCCTGCTGCGCGAAGCCCGCGCCCTGGCCGCCGCCCAGGGGCTCGACCCCACCACCTACGCCATGCCGACGCCCCCGCCGGGTGACCAGGACGGCGACGTCCTGGTCAGCGCCACGCTGCTGCGTTTCGGGCGCGATCTGGCCATCGGCAGCGTGCTGCCCGCCCGCAACGTGGGCGGCTTCGGCGCCGAGACGCGGGGCGAATTCGACGGCGTGCGTTTCCTCAAGGCGCTGGCCGACGGCAAGCCCCTGGCCGAGCAGATCGAGGCGGCCTCGCCCCACTACGTCGGCTATGCCCGCCTGCGCGAAGGGCTGGAAAAGGCCCGCGCCATGGCGGCAGCCGGCGGCTGGCCCGCCCTGCCGGCCGGCGACAAGCTGGTCCCCGGCGAAACCGACGAGCGCGTTCCGGTGCTGCGCCGCCGCCTGATCGCCTCGGGCGATTTGGCCGAGGGCTTCGCCGAGGGTAAGACCTACGACGGCCCGCTGGTCGAAGCGGTGAAGCGCTTCCAGGCCCGCCATGGCCTCGACCCCGACGGCACCATCGGCGGCAAGACCCTGGCCCATCTCAACGTGCCCGCCGACGCCCGCGCCCGGCAGATCGCCGCCAATCTGGAACGCTGGCGCTGGATGCCCCGCTCGTTCGGGCGTCACCACATCGCCGTCAACATCGCCGCCCAGCAGATGGAAGTGGTGGACGACGGCAATGTCGTCATGTCCATGCGGGTGGTGGTCGGCGACGTCAAGCACCCCACCCCCAGCATGAACACCACCGTAAGCTCGGTGGTGCTCAACCCCGCCTGGCGGGTGCCCAGTTCCATCGCCAACAAGGAAATCCTGCCCAAGCTGCGCAAGGATCCCAATTATCTGGCCACCAGCAACCTGCAGATCGTCGATTTCCCCGAGGACGCCACCGGCACGGCGGGCGACGGCATCGACTGGAACGCCATCGGCAAGAAGTTCCCCTATCGCCTGCGCCAGCCGCCCGGCCCCGACAACGCGCTGGGCCAGTTGAAGTTCAACCTGACCGATTCCGACGACATCTACATGCACGACACCAACAACCGGAGGGTCTTCGGGCGCTCGTACCGGGCCCTGTCGCATGGCTGCGTACGTCTGGAGCGCCCCGTCGACCTGGGCGAATTGCTGTTGGGCTCGCGCTGGCAGGGCAAGTTGTCCGAGAACCTCGCCGCCAACAAGTCCACCCGCACCCTGATGCTGGAACGGACGACGCCGGTCTACATGATGTACTGGACCGCCTGGGCCGACGAGAGCGGCAATCTTCACTTCCGCGACGATCTCTACGGCCACGACCGCCGCCTGATGACCGCGCTGGACCGCGCCCGCGCCCCGGTGCCGCGCTCCGTGACCGGACGCACCGCCGGCGCCTCCTGACCGCCCCATACCGACCGCACCTACCCGCGGGTGGGGCCAAGGGGTAGTTGACTCCTGCCCGCCCGGAAATGGTAATAAGGTCCCCGCCCGAGGGGGAGAGCCTCGGGAAAAAGAGGACGGAGGGGGAATGTTCGATAAGGCGAAGAGCCGACGTGGCTTCCTTGGGCTCGGTCTGAGCGCGGCAGCCACCCTGGTGGTCAGCAACCCGGTCGAGGCCGCTGTCCGCCGCATGCCCGAACGCCATATCCACCTCTACAACACCCATACCGGCGAAACCTTGAAGTCCGTGTACTGGGCCGAAGGCCACTACCAGACCAAGTCCATCGCCCAGATCAGCCGCTTCCTGCGCGATCACCGCAACAACCAGGTCCACCCCATGGACCCCAAGCTGCTGGACATGATGAATTCGGTCCAGCGCAAGATGGGGGCCAAGGGCCCGATCCACATCATCTGCGGCTACCGTTCGCCGGCCACCAACGCCATCATGGCCTCGCTCAGCGACGGCGTCGCCACCCAGTCCCTGCACACCCAGGGCAAGGCCGTCGACATCCGCCTGCCCGGCCACGCCACCCGCCACGTGGGCAAGGCCGCCCTGTCGCTGAAGGCCGGCGGCGTCGGCATCTACCCGGCCTCGGATTTCGTCCACATCGACACCGGCCGCGTGCGGACCTGGTAGGACGGGGATGCGGCCGAGGCGGCCGCGCTCCTGGACGTTACGGAGCGCGTGTAGGCTGCACCATAAGCTGAAACCATTGTAGCCATAAGGTGTTACTAGCGCCTTCCCGCCCCCTATTTCCCCCTCCCATCCCAGTTCCAGTAACACCTTATGCTTCAAAATGGCCGCTTTGGGGCCCGGAATCCGGTGCAGAATCCGCTTTTTGAACCATAAGCTGTTACTAGCCGACACGCCCTAAGGCTGTTATCGTCGACCGCAGTGAAACCTGTTGTCGAAACACCATGCTGCGAAAGCCGTTTGTTCCTGGGCGCCCTGTCCGCAATGTGGTGACACGTTGCAGTGTGCGGGTAACTGGTCGCTTTGCGAGCCGGAAAATGGGGTGGATGATCCCCTGGGAAAGCCAGATCGAGCGGGATTTCATCCTGCTGGCTGAGGTCGATCCTACCGTCATCGCCATCCATGCTCAGCCTTTCCAGGTCGAATACGGCTTCGCTGGCGGGCTCCATCACTACACGCCAGACTTTCTGCTGGAGACCATCGATGGCACCGAGGTACACGAGGTGAAACCCGATGAGGACCTAGCCGATGAGGAGTTGCAGAAGCGGCTTCGCAAAGTCGGAGCGGTCATTGAGCAGATGGGACACAATTTCCTCATCGACGCCGAGAGCTTCATCCGGACTGAGCCCCGTCTGTCCAATGCCGCAGTGATCAACCGAGCAGCCAAGTTCGAATTGCCAGCACCAGCGCTGCCGAACATTCGGGAGATTCTGGAAAGCGTCCATACCATCAGCATTGGCGACTTAGCCGCCGGCCGAGTCGGCCGGCCGATCCCGGAGGCGACGGTCTTCGGCTTGGTCGGCCAGGGAAAGCTGCTCGCCGATCTCAACGAGCCGTTGGGCCCATCCACCATGGTCTACGTCTCAAACAATCCACCCGGCATCGTTACCGTAAAGGCACGCCAATGACCGCCATACGCCTGGCTCGTGGCGACACCCTGTTTCTGCAGGACCATCAGTACCGTGTGCTGGAGCGGCTGGCTGACGGTGCCATTCTGCTCGAGGCCATCGCCACCGGCGAGAAGCGGACGACGACTGACAACCAGTTGGCCGAAGCCCTGGTTGAGGGCGAGCTCCGTATCATTCCGACCGTTCCCAGCAAGGCATCACTGGAAGCCCTCCAGGAGGATTTCCATTCGCATCCCGATGATCTGAAGGAAGCGGCGCGGCGCCGGCGCCGCTATCTCGATGGCCTATTGAAGATGGGCATCGTCAAACTCAGCCACGGCCCCACTGAGGAGGCCATTCGGCGGCTGGCCGAGCAGTTCAACGATCCTAACCCACCAAGCTACCTGACCATTTGCCGCTGGAGGCGTCGTGCCGGTGAGAAGGCGGACCTCCGCCTACTCGTCGATAGAACCAAGGCCAAAGGGAACCGGTCGGACCGTCTTGGCAGCGACGTCCGAGCCATCATTGATGAATTACTTGCCGAACAGTATATGACGCCAGAGCGCCGGACGGTTGGCGAGATCCACTACCACCTGCGGGGAAGAATCAATCGCGAGAATCGGCTGCGCTCAGATACGGACCAGATGGCCTGCCCCTCGGTCAGGACCCTTTACAATCTGGTCAAAGACCTCGACCTGCGCGATGTCACTGAAGCCCGGCAAGGAAAGCGGGCGGCCAAGCTCGCCTTCGACGCCGTGCAGCCGCAGGCCAATGCGACGCACCCGTTGGCCGTGGTCGAAATGGACCACACCCACGTCGACCTCTTCTGCGTTGACGACGACACCTATCTGCCGCTGGGACGCCCCTACTTCACCGTCTGCGTTGATAAGTTCTCGCGCATGGTGACCGGCTTCTACCTCGGTTTTGAGCCGCCCTCGGTGCATTCGGTGATGCAGGCATTGCGCAACGCGATGCGGCCTAAGAGCTGGCTGAACGAGAAGTTCCCCGAGATCGAGAACGAGTGGCCGTGCCACGGCGTGCCGGACATGCTGTCGCTCGACCGCGGTATGGAATTCCTCGGCACCGACCTCGAGGATTTTTGTGCCTGCATGCACATCGATATCCGTCATTCTCCGGCCAAGCAGCCCTGGTACAAGGGCTCGGTCGAGCGGTTCTTCAAGACGCTCAACAAGACCTTCCTGCAACAGCAGCCAGGCACCACCTTCTCTAACATCCTCGAGCGAGACGACTACGACCCGGTCAAGAACGCGATCATCCCGTTCAGCACCCTGCAGGCGATCGTCCACAAGTGGGTCGTTGACGTTTTCAGCCGCAACAAGCACCGCGGGATCAACGACATCCCGGTGAACGCCTGGCTGCGCGGCTGTCAGGCATCACCGGTCCGCCAGGTCAGCCACATCTCGGAGCTCGACGCTCTGCTGGGGCGGGTGGATACCCGCAAGCTCCGGCGCACAGGAATCGAATTCGAGCACCTTCACTACGTCAGCGACGAGATCGTCGGCTGGCTGCAGGACCCGGCCTTCCACGAGGCAGCGCCGGACAAGATGGTCAAGATTAAATACGATCCATCCGACCTGGCGACCATCCGGGTGCGCGACCCACGGATCAACCGGTACGTTGTCATGCCAGTGGCTAAGGCAGAGACCAACTACGCCACGCATCTCACCATGTGGCAGCACAAGACGATCAGCACCTACGTCCGCAAGGTGCTCAATTCTGAGATCGATCTCGATGCCCTGGCACGGGCCCGGGAGGACATCTCAGCGATGGTGGCCGAGGCCATGGGTAAGAAGCGCAGCAAGATGCGGACGCGCAAGACGGCCGCTCGCTGGGTCGGTATCGGCCGCCATGAAGCGGGCAAGGAAGCTGAGATTGAGGCCGCCGTAGCGGAGAAGCCCAAGAGAGCGGTGGCGACGGCCAAGCCCAAGGCTCTACAGCCGCCAGCCAAACTGACGGTGCTGACTCGAGCGAAGCCCAGTGCGGCGTCGCCAGTACATGACGACGAGATCGATGACATTTACGCCGAAATGGGCATCAGCAAGCCTCATGGGCCTGCTCCGAGGGGGAAGAGGTGATGAGGCAGACGGATATCGCAACTACGGACTGGAGTAAGGTGCCTGCGAGGGATCGAAAGATGATCGTTGGTTCAGTCTATGTGCACCGGGATCTTGGAAACGCAATCCGTGCCCAGATTGATGAGAATCGAGAATCTGCCCCCCTGTTTCCCGAACCACACTGCATACTGCTGACTGGCGAATCGGGCTCCGGCAAGTCGTCCCTACTCAAGAGCTATCTGGCCGCGAATCCTCCGAGTCGAATAGATGGCGTGCTACGTCAGCCTGTGTTGCTGCTTGAACTGCCAGTGAAGGCCAACATGCTGGGCGCCGCAACAGTCATGCTAAGGGCGTTGAATGACCCAGGCTCCGAGATCGGTACTCTGGAGAAAAAAAGCGAGCGTGTGCGCATCCAACTGAAGTTGCAGAAGGTCGAGGTGGTGTTCGTCGATGAATTTCAGCACATCGTCGAGTCGTCCGGTGAGCGCACCTTGAACAAGGTTGGTGACTGGCTAAAGCAGCAGGCTAAGATGACAGGAATACCTTTCGTACTGTCCGGCCTTCCCAATTCAAGCGTAATCGTGGACGTTAATGCCCAGTTCGCCCGAATTTGTCCGTATCGTTATCACTTAGGGCCATTCAAATGGGACGATCAAGCCAATCGTAAGGCATTCAGACTATTTCTTGCCGAGGTGGACAAGCAATTGCCGTTCGACATGCTTACACGCTTGGCTGATGTGGACTTGGCCCAAAAGCTCCATTTAGCTAGCGAAGGTAGTGTCGGAAGACTGATGCTGCTGATTAGGAAGGCGGCTATGTGTGCTATTGATCGGGGTGCCGCATGTGTGGAGATGGAAGATTTGGCATTCGCCTTCGATAGGATTCTTGCTCCATTGTCGCCGCTGGATGAAAATCCTTTTTGGACGGAAGCAAGCTAAAGAACCTCCCCATGATCCTCCCCGGCACGCCCCCGCCCATTAAGGGAGAGAGTCTCAACGGCTATCTTCTCCGCCTCTCTGAATTGAATGGCTACGCCAACCTTCCCCAGCTTCTCAAAATCGCGGGCTACAAGGGCGCTCCATATTGGTACAAGCCAGGTATCGGAGATCGCATTGCAAGCCTAATTGGCATGTCGTCAGATGAATTCAAGGCAATGTCTTACGATCGCGGATCGAAGGCTTCCTCCCGTACAAAGGCGCAAATCTTTGGTCACGACGTTAGCTATACAATGCTCGATGTTACAAATCCAAAAATATGCCCCGCATGCGTAGTCGATAACGGGTATATTAAATCTGAATGGGACCTAACATCATTTATCGCATGCCCAGATCACCGAACAATACTTCTTTCAAGATGTCCACATTGCGAACGAAAACTATCTTGGCGGCGCCCAGGTCTCTTAACCTGCGCATGTCAGAGGCCGTCCGGAAGGTTCTTGAATCAGGTGAATCGGTTATGATTCCATGGGTCTCCAGAGAAATGCTGGGGGCGCCATGTGGACCAAGGACAACCGACGGCTCTATGAGCGGAGCGGACTTCGCTATCCAAGTGATCTGACGGATGAGGAATGGTCGCTGGTGGCGCCGCTGATCCCACCGGCAAAGCGCGGCGGGCGCCAGCGAACGGTGGATCTTCGTGAAGTGGTGAATGGGATCTTCTACGTGTTGATGACCGGTTGCCAGTGGCGAGCATTGCCCACGGACCTGCCGCCCAAAAGCACGGTGCATGAATATCTTGGGCTGTGGGAATGGGATGGCACGCTGGCACGCCTCCATCACGCCCTGTTCATCGAGGTGCGGGAACTCTCCGGCAAAGAAGCCAGCCCGACGGCGGCGATCATAGACAGCCAGAGCGTCAAGGGCGCGGAAAAAGGGGGGCGCGGATTGATCCATCGGGCTACGACGCTGGGAAGAAGGTCAAAGGCAAGAAGCGGCACATCGTCGTCGATACGCTTGGCTTGATCCTCGCGGCTCATGTCCAACCGGCCGATGTCCAGGATCGTGATGGCGGATTGCCGGTCCTCAAGGAGGTCCGGCGCCTCTTCCCCTTCATCGTTCGGGTGTTCGCTGATGGCGGCTACCAGGGGGCCGCCACCGCGGCAGCCGTCCGCGCACTCGGGGCGTGGCACCTGGAAATCGTCAAACGCTCCGACACCGCCAAGGGGTTCGAAGTTCTGCCAAAGCGGTGGATCGTTGAGCGCACCTTCGGGTGGCTGGGGCGTTGTCGCCGTCTCGCCAAGGACTTCGAGAATCTCGCCAGGATGGCGCTGGCGTTTCTTCGCCTCGCCATGATCCGCCTCATGCTGCGAAGGATAGCAAGACACCGGAAATCATAGGAAACTTCACGGACGGACTCTCAGGGCAGATGGGAGTCTGCGACAAGGCCAGAGGCTGATAGCGCAGTAGTTTCAATGATGGAACTAATAATATATAAGGCTGATATAAATAAATTACGCGCCCATAATACAGTTAAATTCTCACCACAGCTAGATGACGTCTCTTTTTCTAATATAATTGCGATGCTTGCATCATCAGGGCTTTGTTCATCAGGACTGACAGACGCAGGACTGAACGAATTTCACGCGATGCCCCACGAAAGACGATTTGAAATAATTTCATCTGGAATTAATATATTTATGGACTGGCCTGACAATTTATTTGACCTTCTCGATCGCATCCAAGGAATAAAACATGGCGCAGATATTGACTCTAAACCATGTGAAATTAGGAGAGAAATACTTTCATTTCGAGGAATGTTAGTTCACAGCGTTCGCAAGCCATCTGGACAACATATTCAGAGGGCAATAATTAGATGGAGAGATCGGCATTGGCCCGAAATTTCGGATATCACCAAGCGCCGAAGGGCGGAAATGCCTCGTGACAGGCGTGAACAGCTAGAATTGAAGGACGCAGGGGAGAAAGTTGGAATAGGCCCATCAGCAGCACGAAAAATTGGCCTGCAAGTCGGCCTGACCGACGAGGAGGCCACCTCCGTCAGATCAACACTAACCGAGCGTATTGGCCCCAAAGAAGCGGCAAGAAAACTTGGCGTATCAGTAAAGACCATCAGAAATCTTGCAAAGTCAGGGATAATTCAATTCGACGAAACCATGATCAATGACGGACGCCAGAATCGTACATGCTCTACATATGAAATTGATTTATTTGCAAAAAAACTATGCTCTCTCTCAATATCAGCAGATAGTCACACCAGTACGAATAACCTGCACAAGATATCAGATGCACTTCGCCTATTTAGCTGCGATGAATGGCCTGCCAATGAAATTATCAGGTCAATTTATGAAGGACAGATAACACTATACAGTAACTGCAAGACACGACCAGCGTCACTTGATCATCTTTATGTTGACCTTAGCGATGCAAGAGCGGCACTTTATAACTGGATTGAGAAAAACAATCCTGGATTTATTTCAATAAAAAATGCAGCTAGACTAGTGAACGAAAGCAGGGACAAGGTGCTAACCCAAGAATTAAATAGTAGCATTATCAGTATGATTGTGAGAATAGGCCCACGCAGATACAAATTGATTTCAATATAACCACAGTTAATAATTAAGTATTTAATTATTGCCGTTCACTGTGGCGGAAACCATTTCAGAATCTCACTTCGCAATTTGCCCAACGACGCAGATATCTGGCATAGAGACCGCCAACTTCATTCAGAGCTAACGCGCCACTATCATAACGACCTTCTCCCACCACCCCATTTCCGGCACCACCATCACTACCGCGACAATCGATATGGCGATCGCCAACATCGGCATGGTCCGCTCCATGGTCGACAGGCTGACGTGCTTCTTCCACCACCCTTTCCGATCACGGTTCTTGAAGAACTGCCACTCGCGGTCAAAGGCGTCCATGGGCAAGGCAGCCTCCATCTCATGGATCACCTTGAACTTGGCCTCGTTGAGATCCCTGTAATAGGCCAACGATCTGTGCCAGAGGACCCCAATGAAGAGGGCCGCCATGGCCAACACCAATTGCAGCGGCTTTGCCTTGTCCGAGAGTTTATCCGGAACCAACGCGAAGGCCGTGGCCGCCGCGGAGAGCACCAGCATGTACATATTGCTGGCCTGCATCCTGCGGGCGCTGACCCGATCCGCCATCTCGACATAGAGCTTGTACTGGTCGAGTAGGTGAACCTCGAATTTGTCCTCGGGATACCCTTCACGCTTGGCTTGCAGCGCAGATATCGGCTTGTCGGCGATCTCGGACATCAGATCGAATGCCTACGCACGGCATCGACTATGCTGGCGGTATTCCATCCAACGATTTCGCGGGCGGCCTGAGTAACAGCCTGTGGCATCATCTGGGATCCCCAGGGTCGAATGCCCACGATCGGCTTGTTATAGGATCTGGCTATGTCGATCTCCTTCTGGATCCAATCCCGGTAGGAGACATACATGCCGCCGATAATCAGCACGCAGTTGACCGGGCGAATCTGGCGATCGAGTTCACTCGTCAGCTTGGCCGCACTCCCACCCGTCAACGGATCGGTCTTTGGGACCGAATAGTTGCGCCAGGCAAAAAACGGTGCTGCGTTCAGGAAATCGACGAGCTTGGCGTACACCTCGGTGTAAGTCCAAGCATGCGAAATGAACAGATCGTATGTCTTCAGCGCGGGCATTGGACCCACTCCCCAACCACCAATTGGCGCAATATATCTTCACGTGCCGATGAACGCAAGATGTTGTCATGTGGCGACGCGATAACGCTAGATGGAGTATCAAGCGCCTCTGGCTAAATTCCCCTCCCAATGAGCGCAGGGAGACAGACTTAGGAATCCGGGGGCGTCAAGACTGATTTTCAGATGATTCAGCGATCACTGAATATTGACTTATTAGTGCCATGCTTATAATAGATTTATTGATCTCAGATTGAGATGATCCGGGCATCAAATTTCCACGGATCAAGGAGATCAATCATGAGCACCGCCCCTGTCGTTGATTTTGCTGTTCGCCCCTTGCCCAGCAAGCGGCACCTTCGCAACGCCACCAAGCTGCTGCTGGAGGTCCATGCCTTGAGCAAGGTCTCCCGTCAGGAGCTTTGCGATCACCTGGGCATTCAACCCACCAATCTTTCGAACTGGAACAGCTTCGTCGAATGCAAGATTGATGGCGGGGCTCCGTCGGTGGAAACAGCCCGGCGGCTGCTTGACTTCTGCGCCCCGTATCTGCTGGCTAAGAATTCGGTTTTGCTGACCGATGTCCTGAAGGACGCCATCCTCATTTCCATGATCCTTGATCGGGACGATACGCCGACCGAACAGATCCTGCGGGGATTGACCTATAACGTCGACCGCGAGTTGAACAAGTTTCGGAAGTTGATCGTTCGCCATTCAGCCAAGTTGCCGAACCGTCTGAAGAAGCGGTATGGCCCCGTGGGGTTGGCCATGCATAAGGCCCAGGATCAAAGTGCGCTGCACCGTGATCGTCTCATCAAGGAAGTTACCGACGGCATGATTCGCAGCGGCGAGATTGACAACGAAATCGACGCCATTCTCAAGCGTAGCGAGATCGAGGGCAAGGCTGAGCAGCTTGAAATGGAGCGCGATGCCCTGGCCGAAGAGAATGAGCGCCAGTGGGAAACCCAGCAGATCGTTGAGGCGGTTCTGGATGAAATCAAGGACACGTATGGCCTCGATGATGATCAGCGTGCCAAGCTGCGGCCGATTATCCGAGATCGGGTCGAGAAGGAAAACTTGGCTGTCGAATAAACGCCATCGCTGCCTGTTGCCCTTACAGTGGCTGCGTTCATGCCAAAATCTGGCATGAACGTGCCATGTTCTGGCTTATGTCGATGTAAAATCTGACGGTCGCGCAGATCCAGCCATCACCACCGCCGACGACGCCTCCGCCTTACACCACCATGGCCAGCGCGACTGGTCTTGTCGGCCAGCTTGCAGTGGGCACAAACCCGTCCATGCCCACCGGCGCCCTTCTTCAGGGACTGATCCCAGAAGTCCTTAAGGTCGCGGATCTGGTTGCAGCGCTGGCACATCTTCTTGTCGCCGTTCTGCAGATCCTCGACATCGCTCCGGATCGCCTTTACCCGCTCATGGTCATCATCATCCTCGGCGGCCTTGATCAGTTCGGCCAGGCGACGTGACAGCGTCTGTGCCGGGTCCGTACCAAGGTTGAACCGATTGATGCGCAGGAACTTGTAGCCATACGACTCGATGATCATCTGCCGCTCGATGTCGTCCGGCTTGTAATACTCCGCCCAATTCCCGACATGGACGTTCTTACGGTCGGTGAAGTGTTCCTGGAAGCCGTCGTACTCGATGATGATGTTGATGGGCTTGCCGTCCCCATTGCTGTAGGTCAGCAGAAAATCGGCCCGATATGAGGGGTGCTTGTAGAACGGATCCAGCTGGCGCAGATAGTCGCCGATGGGAAACTGTGCCTGAACCTCGATTTCATCCCGATGGTTCTGAACGAAAGTCGCGGCATTCAGCCATTGGAGAACCTTCCCCTCCATGGGCGAGGCCGGATCGACCTCATGCTGCTCCGGCATGGATCGATCATTCAAAATCCGCTCGTAATGCTGCAGCACCGCCCGCGCCGAGCCGACATATTGGTCAATCGGCTTCGACAGCACGAAGTGGATGCATTCCTGGGCGCGCGAGAATCCCACATTCAGGCGCTGGACCTTCAATGCCTCCTCGACCCGGTCGAAGGCGTTCGTCAGATCGACCGGGAAGATGTAATTCAGCGAATCCTGGGTCGCGGTGGCGACCATGGAATAGAAGATGATCTCGCGTTCCTCGCCCTGGCAGGTGTCGAAGGTCATGACCTTGAGCTTCAACTTCTCTTCGTACAGCTTGCCATTCGGGGAGTTGAAAAGCTCCTTGGCCAGCAAGGTCACCTGCTCACGGAACGGCGTGATGACGCCAACCGTCGGATATTCCGCGTCATCCTCATCTGATTCTTCGAGAATCGCATCCAATTCCTCGCGGATGAATTCCGCTTCCATGGAATTGGTGTTCCGATAGCGCTCCTTGCGGCCGTCATGATCCAGAACGGTGAATTGGATGACATCTTCAACCGGGCATCCACGCACCTTGATGGCCTGCAGGGCGCCGCCATAGAAGGTCTGGGAGCTGAAGCTGATGAGTTCCTGGTAGCCGCGGAAATGCTTCTTCAACATCGTGGTGTAGTTTGCGATCAGATCGAAGAAATCCAGGATCGACCGCTTCACGTCGAACATGCTGGCCCTGACCATCTTATCGGCGGCATCGGAGACGTTTTGGCGGAAGAAGGACTGAAGTTCCGCCGTATAAGAGGCGTTGATCTCGGTGCTGGCCTGGGCTGACTTGATGTTGCTGAACTGACGGTTGTCACCCATCACCAGAACCTTCTTGGCGCGCAGCAGCGCCGGGAAAGCCTGGGCAACGGACACTTGCGACGCTTCGTCGATAATCACCAGGTCGAACATGTCCCGCTCGAGTGGGATGTATTCGGCGAATTCGCGGATGCCGGCAATGATGCAGGGAAAGGCGTCCCGCAGCTTGGCGAAAGCCTCGGTTGGGAATTTCTGACGGGTCCGGATGACTGTCGCCAATGTCTTGGCCGTAGCCGCGGAATTTTCGGCGAAGGATAGAAACCGGCTATCCATCTCATGGGTCATCTGAGTGGCATAGAGCTGCTCAAGCCTCGAGCGCTCAGCTACGAAGTCGAATTGAGGAACCTGTCGCTCATGGTGGCCGATCATGGCCCACAGCAGGCTCATCTCCGCGGCGTCAAGGCACAAGGAGATAAATCTCTCAATGCCGCTCTCATCGGCCCATGTCACCGAACGAAGCTCCGGAAACGCGGCCAGCGTGCTGGCGATGAACCCGGTCAGGTCCGTACAATTCGGGAAAGCGGAGCGGCCCTTGTGAACTGACTGGGCAAAGATCCAGTCGAAATCTTCCTGTGGAAGAGCCCAAGCCTCAATAACCTCTGTGATGGCGGGCAGCAATCTGGCGACGGTCCGGATGTCACCGAGGCGCTTATGGACCTCGAGGATGCTCGACAGCGGAACAGCCTGATTGAATGCCGCATGAGTCTCCCGCAGGGCTGCGCCGCGGAACAGATATCCCAGAATTGGGAGCTTCAGACTGTCATAGCGAACGATGAAGCTCTCGATGACAGAGTGGTGGCTTTGGGGATCGAGTGACTTGAACACGCTGAACGCGTGCCGCTCCTGGTGGAGAGCACTCATCTGCGACGCCAGCGCCAGCTTCTTCATGGTGCCAACGACATCCTTGGGAGATGTAGGGCTGAAGCTGATGATTTCGCCGATAGCCTCTGCACCAGAAGGGCTGACCAGCCAGTCCCTCACAGACTGGATCGATTCGAGGGTTACCTTCGCTGGCCTGGCACTGCTTTCACCGATTACCTTGCCAGAGTTAGGCAGCCACTTTTCGATGGCGGCCTCGAGCTCATGGAGGCGATGAATTTGCTGGATTGAAACAGCCGACAGGTGTTCCACCGATGCTGCGATATTGGCGCGCATCTTTTCCCTGGCCGCCTTGATGTCGGCCTTCAGCTGGCTTCGCTGCCCCTTGGCGGCGTTATGATAGGTCTTGATCTTGCCAATGGATGATTGGGTCAGCAGCTTGGTATAGGTGCCGCCCTGGCGGCCAAGGCGCAGAATAGGATTCTGGAAGCTATCATGGACCCGGACCCCATTGATCGCCTTGGTCAGTTTATCCTCGACCACGTCCAACGCTTCTCCCTTGTCGGACAGAATCAGGACGGTCTTGCCGTTCAGGATGTGGTCAAAGGCGATGGCGGTGATGGTATGCGACTTACCGGTTCCTGGTGGTCCCTGGATCACCAGATAGCGCACATCGCTCCGGCCTAACGCCTCCAGCACCTTGCGCTGCTCTTCGTTCAACGGGATGGGAGTCTCGGCGACCAGTCGATCCGGAACGCTGACGTTTTCCCAATGTTCATCTACCGCAGAATCGAACCGGGCGGGATCCTTGTCGATAAATCCGGTCACGACATTGGTGAACAGCTCGGCGACGGCGCCGCCTTGTCCCTTCAGCTCGGTGAGAAGGGTCTCGTAGTCATTCAGCAGGGCCTCATCTGACTTGTCGAACACGGCGAAATGCAGATTCGCTGTGATACGGATATCCAGTGACCGCCCCTGCCGGGGGCCATCGGTGGCGATGGTCACCTGCTGATCCAAGTCGAAGATGCTTTGGATGCGACGGATCACCCGATCGATCTCAGTGGCCTGCGAAACGTCGGGCTTGAGATAAATGATCCGATCCTCGACCGGGTTCATAGCCAAGCGCAGACCGGAAATCTGGGCCTCTTGGGAAACCCAATCCACGGCCGCCTTGTTGACGAAGACGCGGGTATCGAGTTCCAGGACGAAAGAGGCGCCATCCTCGCCCTGTTGGATGCCGGCGGCGATGTAGAACAGCGGGAACGATGCGGTCTTGAAGTGCAGATCAGCGACATAGAGATAGAGCTGGAAATTGTCTCCGGCGAGCTTGGCGTTGCTGTGGAGCTCGCGAATCTCGTTGTAGGCGTCCGAAGCAGCAAAGGTGTCGAAGTAGTCCGACATGTGCCGCTTGGCCTGGGTGGTATCGAAGAAGTTGGTGAAAACCGCCTCGATCTTGTCGGCCTTCCCCGAGACGATCAGCGAGTTGAGCGCCGACGGCAGATGCTCCCCCAGATCCCGGGTCAGCGCCTCGACGATCTCGTTCTGGATCTCAAAGATGGATTCCTCGGCATCCCATGACGCAGCCTTGAGATGCACTTCCAACTGGGTCAGCAGCGGCAGCACGATGTTGGCGGCCACGGCATCCTCTACCGAGGCGATGATGCCTTCAATCCAGCGCTCGGGATCTTCGACTGATTTGCTGAGCGAAGCCTTGGCGTCATCGACGGTTCTGGCAGCGATCTGGGCGAATTCCCGATCGGGAATGGCTTCAATCTGCTGAGTGATCAGATTACGCAGCGTAGCGCTGATGCGGGAAACGTATTTGCCACGGGTGATCTTGATGGAAGCGCCCTTTTCAGTGGCGGGCTCCCGGATCAGATCGAGGATGTCGCGGTTTAGCCGGTCGTACTTCCTCAGGGAGAAGGACATGAGCTGGCCGGCGGCATTCTTCACCACGATCCGGCGACGCGGGGCTTTCTGACGCTTGAAGTCTGTTTCCAGGAAATCGAGGAAATACCGGCTTACGCGCGTTCCGAAATCGAGCAGCTTGTTGCTGCCGGTCACGCCGGACAATTGGTTCATACGCCCCACCCCAACTCTGTGACGCCCTGGATTTCACGGCTGAAATACCCTCGGCTACGCACACGCGATCAGAGTATAGGGGATCAGGAGATAATTCCAACCGCGCCCTGCCGTCGGACACGCGACAACACGGACCGCCTCACATATATTCACCCTTCAGAAGAGGGGGTGGACATGAAGGATGACCAGCAGGAGGCATACGAGAAACTGCTGTCCGCCAGCCTGGCGCGGACGGTGGATTGGCTGAAGTTTGCAGAGGCCAAGAACGCAGCTCTGCTCACGTTCTGTTCGGCCTGGGTGCTGGGCAGCATTGGCGTGCTGGCTAGGTTCAAGGACCTGCCGCCGCAGTTAGCCGCCGCCCTGAAACTGGACGCCATCCTGTTCGGAATCGCCGCGATCATTGCGGTCTTGGCCATTCTTCCCAAGCTGAAGCTCTCCGATTTCGTCGGCACCACGGCGCCTTCAGGAAAGAATCTGCTCTATTTCGGAGATGTCGCCTCCCTCGACTCCGAGGTGTTCAAAGAGCGGGTTCGGAAGGCATACATGCCGGCGGCGGACACCTCGACGACGGACGCTTATCTTGACGACATGGCGGCGCAGGTGGCCATCAACAGCCAGATTGCCACCCGCAAGTTCAAGCTGTTCGAGCGCGGCGCGAAGCTGACGCTGGTGGGAATGCTGGTGATGCTGTGGCCCCTCAGCGCCATGGTGTGCGAGTGGATCAGGAGCTTGTTCTGATGGCCGGACCGACGAATGAATTCAAGAATGATATCGCCGACGAGGTGGCTACCATTCTATCCGCTGATTTTGCCATCAACGTCACCGATACTCAGTCAGTCCCCCACTTCGGTAATCCTGCCATCACCTTTCCGAACCTGGACGCCAAAACCCAGGGCTGCAAGCTCATCGACACCTGCGTGCTCTACATCGACATTCGACGGTCCACGGATCTTAATTTAAGGCATCAAGCTTCAACCCTCGCCAAACTTTATTCGGCTTTTGTTCGAGCGATGACCCGCTGCGCCAGGCAGCATGAAGGACATGTCCGCGGTATCATCGGTGATCGGGTTATGGTGCTGTTCGACACACCAGGCGCCGTCGTAAACGCGGTGGATACAGCGATTTCGATGAACTCGACGGCCCAATACGTGATCAACAAGAACTTCCTGGCCAACGATGTGACGTGCGGTATCGGCATTGACATGGGGAAAATGCTCGCAACCAAGACCGGTATTATCAAACGCGGCCACGAAAATCAGAATTACAAGAATCTGGTTTGGCTTGGTCGACCAGCCAATGTTGCGTCAAAGCTCACGGACGCGGCAAACAAGCCCGAGGAATCGGTGATTATTCCAGCTGCGGAGATCCTGCGGCAGACGAGCTTATTAGGCATCCCGACATGGCAAGACGCTTGGTGGCCAACCGTCATGAACGGTTTTTTCCATGCGGGCGGTTGGGGCCATACCGATATTTTGCTCTCTGGCGTAAGGGTCGTTGACCAAAAGGTCATCCTCAAGCCAGCTACCCCGCCAATTTTGATGACAGAAGAGGTCTATGCGGCAATTAAAGTGGCTCAACCACAGCGGTTGAGTATCGTCAATAATTGGTTCGACAAGGTATCCATTACCGTCCCCGGCTACGACCAGGTGGTCTATGGCGGCGATGTCTTCTGGAAGAACTTCCGCTGAGAATAGTTATGGGCGTTGATTACTGGAATGATGAGCCTCAGAGGCGTTCTGGCGTGCCAGCCTGGCCAGGCGTGCGGCCGCATTTGGCATCACGCGCGCCGGTTCTTCGAATGTCTTGACCCAGCCATCGAAGACGTCGTCCGGCAGGACTATCGCGAGTCGGGTCTGGGAGGTGTTGGATCCGTCGGACATGTTGTCACCTTCGGGTTCACCGACCTATCTGAGGCAATTACCAAACGCTAATCCGCTTCAGTACGCGCATCAAGGCAACATTGAAGATATAGCACTAACTACTATATCATGAGGCTACACCCCCGCCGGAGGGCAGAATGGCCAGCAAGAATCTTGACGTAGGCGAAGTCGTGAAAACGGCCTTCCTGGAGGCAGGACGCGACGAGACCGTGGCGGTCGAGGAGGCCATCAAGGCCGAAGCAATCATGTGGCTGTCTGAGCAGATCAAGGATTCCGGCCTGACCCAGTCGCAGTTCGGCGACAAGATCGGCTGGTCACAATCCACCGTTTCCGCTCTCCTGCGAGGCAACCTGGAGGACTACAGCGTTGCCCGGGTCAACAAGGCGCTGGCCGTATTTGGTGCGAAGATCGAGATGAATCCCAAGCTGGTCAAACCTAAGAAGGCACGGACCAATATTCTTGGCGCCATGCGCGGACAGATTCGAATAGCGCCTGATTTCGACGACCCAGGGTGAATGAAGGAGCAAGCCAAGCAGCAGCCTAGGAGTTAGATCATGTCTTCTGATGGTGATCTCTATTCAGGTAAAGATGTCCGCCAGGGTGTGCTGGAAGCTCGACGCAACACCCCCGTCGCTCGAAATGACTGGAGCGACTTGTTCGCTGAAATTAATCAGGCCAAGTTTGATATCTCCAGCCCATCTGACGATGATGGTCTTGGCCTGACCGACGAAAATATGTTTGGCGGATAAGCGAACAGAATCCGGCAAAATTGTCGGCTAGTGTCGCCTTATGCTTCAAATAGTTTCATCTTATGATTCAATCACAGGCATGAACGCCGCTGAAATCCTAGGGACACGGTTTCAGCTTATGGTTCACCGGACAGCGCGGGCATCCTGCCCGCAGAAAACCGTTACTTCCCCTTGCGCCCCTCGAGCAGCGGCTTGAGGCTTTCCACCGCCTGGACCACCTTGTCCGGCGGCACCTGACGCAGGTCGAAGCCGAACCAGCCCTTGGGCACTTCGAACACCTGGCGGTCCACCGCCCCCACCCGCATGTCCGACAAAATCATCTCCACCGGGGAATCGTCGCCGTCGGCGCTGCTCAGCACGCCTGTCGCCTTGACCACGATTCCTTCGCGGCTGGTCCAGATATCGCCGGAGAAACCGCCCTTGGGCCCTTCGGCCCGGGTCTTCCAGCGGGTGGCCTTGATGCCGGCGACGGTCTCGTCGCGCAGGCGGGTTCGGCTGGCGGTCCAAGAATCCAGCCCGCCCACCATGCCAGCGGCGGCGCGAAGCGACAGGCCCACATGCCATTTCCCCGACATGCTCAGCAGGGTGGCGGAATCGGCCTTGCGGTCGATCAGGATGCCCTGGCCGCCGCCGGCGGTGGCCACCTCGCGCCGCTCCAGCCCCGGCATGTGCCAGACCCGGCCGTGATAGGTGCCCCGTGACGACGTGACCGAGAAGGCGGCGGTATAGGAGACCGGCGCGTCCAGCAGGTCGAGGGCGGGTTCGGCGGCCAGGGCGGCACCGCCCCAGGCAAGCGTCAGCAGAAAAACGATGAGATGGCGCACGAGATCCTCACTGATGGCCGGCCGCGCAGCAAAGCACGAGCCGCCTTCATGCTCAAGAGGCACCACAATCCGGTTGCGCCGCCCCTCCCGCACCGTATCATCGTCGGGGAAAGCAGGGAGAGGGCGGGAATGTCCCAGGGCAGCGACACGAATACCGGTCGGCGCAGGATGGATCAGGCGGCCAATCTGCTGGTCCGGGCCACCGAAGCCCTGCTGCAGGCCTCGGACGAACTGGAACTGCTGGAGCAGATCTGCCTGATCGGCGCCGAGGCCGGCCACCGCCTCACCTGGATCGGCTACGCCGGACAGCCGCCGGACCGCAAGGTGACGGTGATGGCCCGCGCCGGCTATGCCGTCGATTACCTGAACGATCTCACGGTCAGTTGGAACGACGACCAGTACGGCCAGGGCCCCACCGGCATCGCCATCCGCAGCGGCCAGCCCTATGTGGTCGCCGACACCCGCACCGACCCGATCTTCGCGCCCTGGAGCGCCAAGGCCGAACTCTACGGCTTCCGCTCCAGCGTCGCCCTGCCGGTGGGCGAAGGCGACAGCCGCATCGGCGCCATGATGTTCTATGCCGCCCAGCCCGGCATGTTCGACGCCCAGGTGGTCGGCATGCTGATGGGAGTGGCGCGCAATCTGTCCCACGGCATCGCCACGCTGCGCATGCGGGCCCGCCACCAGCAGGTCGCCAGGGAACTGGCCGAGAGCGAGCAGCGCTACCGTTCCCTGGTGGAACTGGCCCCCGACGCCATCGTCGTCCATGGCCACGGTTCGATCCTGTTCGCCAACCAGGCGGCCATCCATGCCTTCGGCGCCAGTTCCTGGGCCCCTCTCACCGGACGGTCGGTGCTGGATCTGGTTCATCCCGAAAGCCGCGGCGACGCGCTGGAGCGGCTCGACTCGCCGCCGCCCGGCCACATCCTCAACCATTACCGCCTGCTGCGCCTGGACGGCACCCCCTTCGAGGCGGAAGTCCTGGCCTGCTCGATCTCGTTCCGGGGCTTGCCGGCCCGCCTGCTGGTGGTCCGCGACATCAGCGAGCGCACCCGGGTGCAGGAGACCCTGCTGCAGACCGCCAAGCTGGCCACCCTGGGCGAGATGGCCGCCGGGCTGGTCCACGAATTGTCCCAGCCGCTCAACATCATCCGCCTCACCGCCGAGGGCGCCCTGATGCTGATCGAGCGCAACAAGGCCAGCCAGGATTTCCAGACCCAGCAATTCACCATGATCGCCGAGCAATGCGAACGCACCGCCGAGATCATCGACGACATCCGCATCTTCTCGCGCCGAGACACCACCCCCATCCAGGTGTTCGACGCCGCCTTGGCGGTGCGCTCAGCCATCGAGGTGCTGGACGGCCAGTTTCGGCCCGATGGCATATGCGTCCGCCATGAACTGCCCTCCGCCCCGCTGCCGGTGCGCGGGCGACGTATCCAATTGGAGCAGGTGATGATGAATCTGCTCAACAACGCCCATCACGCGCTGCGCGATTCCAAGGAAAGAATGCCTGCCGACTGGAACGGCGAGATTACCGTCAGCGCCGTCCGCCGGGACGATCATGTGGAAATCGTCATCGCCGACAACGGCCCCGGTATCTCCGAATCCATGAAGACCCATCTGTTCGAGCCGTTCTTCACCACCAAGGAGGCGGGGCGCGGCACCGGACTCGGCCTGTCGGTCAGCCACGGGCTGATCACCGCCATGAAGGGTTCGCTGGTCCTGCAAGACAGTCCGGTGGGCGCCTGCTTCGCCATTTCCCTGCCGCTGGACATGGATGCCGCCGGCCCGATCCCCCTGCCCTCGCTGTCGCCGGCCCCCCTGCAGGCCGGATCCGGCGACGCCCATATCCTGGTGGTGGACGACGAAGCCACCGCCGCCCAAACCCTGGCCCGCTACCTGCGGGAACTGGGCTACCGGGTCAGCGTGGCGGGCACCGGCATCGAGGCCTGGAAGCTGTTCTCCGAGGACCCCGCCGACGTGGTCATCACCGATTTGCGCATGCCGGCCGGCAATGGCGAGCAACTGGTGGAGAAGCTGCGCGACTACGATCCGCTGCTGCCCATCGTCATCGTCACCGGCCACCTGGGCGCCACGGAACGGGTCGCCGCCAATCTGGAGGACGACCGCTGCGCCGTCCTGAAGAAACCGGTGGCCCTGGGACAATTGGGCGAACTGGTCACGGTTTTTCTCCAACCGCCGACCTAGTAATTTTTTCAGCGGCGCCTTGCTACTCCATTGTTTGTTCCAAAAAGCTTGTTTATACTTTCGAG
This sequence comes from Magnetospirillum sp. XM-1, assembly GCF_001511835.1. NCBI lineage: Bacteria > Pseudomonadati > Pseudomonadota > Alphaproteobacteria > Rhodospirillales > Rhodospirillaceae > Magnetospirillum > Magnetospirillum sp. XM-1. The sequence continues at coordinate 2,978,604 of NZ_LN997848.1, read as the reverse complement.
TAGGTTGGGGCCCCTCGCCGGGGCAGGGGTGACTGATTTTGGGAGCGGGACTCATGCAAATCCTGGTGGCTGACGACCACAAGCTGGTCCGCGATGGCTTGAGGCCATTTCTGCAGGAACTCGATCCGAGCGTGGAAATTCTGGACGCCGCCACCCTGGGCGAAGCGATCAAGGTCATCGAGGAGAAGCCCGGAATCGGGCTGGTGCTGCTCGACCTGATGATGCCGGGCATGGACGGCCTCTCCGGCCTGCAGCAGATCAAGGCCCGGGTTCCCGAAACCCCGGTGGTGATCGTGTCGGGCTATTCCACCCGCGATCACGTGGTGTCGGCCGTGCAGGCCGGAGCCGCCGGCTTCATCCCCAAGACGGTCAGCGGCACCGCCATGGTCAACGCGTTGCGCCTGGTGCTGTCGGGGGAAAAGTACCTGCCGTCCAGCACCTTCTTCGAGGACCCCGGCAACCAGTCCATCACCCCGGTGGCCGCCAAGCCGGCCGGCGCCCCCCCGCCCTTCGACCGCCTGTCCCGGCGCGAGGGCGAGATTCTCGCCCAGCTGGTCGAGGGGCGCACCAACAAGGAAATCGCCATCGCGCTGTCCTTGCAGGAAATCACCATCAAGGTCCACCTGCGCAACGTCTACCGCAAGATCGGCGCCGCCAACCGCGCCCAGGCGGTCCGCATCGCCCTGCAATCGGGCTGGGTGATGCCCGAAGTCATCAACTGAGATTTGCCCGGATAAGGGGCCGCGCCCCGTAAATCCGCACCACCTTCGCTCTCGTCATGCCCGGACTTGTTTCGGCCATCCACGTGGATGGCCGGGTCAAGCCCGGCCATGACGGACAGAGGGACTCTAAAATCCATGCCCATCCGTGTCTTATGAGACTGGCCTAGCCCGGCAGGCCGCGCCGCGCCCGGTCGGCGGCGGCGACGGCGGATTCGGCGTTCTCGCCCGGCTGCAGCACGTGGTAGCCGGAAAACAGCGCGAAGCTGTGGACGTCGCCCTGCCAGTAGAAGGGCTGCAGGTTGATGCGCTCCATGATGTCGCGCACCTTGTCGCGGGCGGCGGCCAGTTCGGTCCCCGACAGCAGCAGCGCGAAATCGCTGCCCCCCATCAGCCCCACCGGGTCGGAGGTGCGCAGCGAGCCCACCAGATGGGCGGTGACGTGGCGCAATGCCCCGTCGCCGGCCGCCAGCCCGTGGGCCTGGCGCAAATGCTCGATTCCCGCCACATGCAGCAGCACCAGGGTGCCCGAACCGTGGCCGGTGCTGAGCAGCGCCTCCAGCTCGCGGATGAAGCCGCGGCGGTTCAAGGCCGGCACCACCGGATCGCGCTCGGCCAGGCCTTCCAGGAAGGCCTGACGGCGCCGCGACTGGGAGTCCATCCAGCGCAGGCGGTCGGCCTCGCCCAGCAGGCCGGTCACCGCCTTCAGCACCGCCGGCGTGATGGCGGCGTCGGGCAGCCCCAGGATCGAGGCCACGTCGGCGATGCTGTGCTGGATATGGGGCGGCTCGTTGGGCGGATAGGGCGAATGGGGATGATGGCCCGGCGGGTGCGAATCCCTGTCGAGGGCGTATTCGTTGACGTGCCCGACGGAATAGACCGGTTCGCTGCGAAACTGGTTGGCCATGCTTCCCCCCACGGGAAGTACGATTTCAGGGCATGGTAGCACAGGGACAACAAGCCTGTCCGAATTTTCAGCATTCCGTTCTTGCGTCCGGGGCGCGTCTGCATATAATTCCGCCCTTTCTCTTCCCGAGGCAGGGCAGGAACACAGCATGGGCAAAGCAGCCCCCCCCCAGGTCGGCATCATCATGGGCAGCCAGTCGGACTGGGAGACCATGCGCCACGCCGCCCAGGTGCTTTCCGACCTCGGCATCGCCTTCGAGACCCGGGTGGTCTCGGCCCACCGCACGCCCAAGCGCCTCTACGACTACGCCACTTCGGCCAAGGGCCGCGGGCTGAAGGTGATCATCGCCGGCGCCGGCGGCGCCGCCCATCTGCCCGGCATGGCCGCCGCCATGACCACGCTGCCGGTGTTCGGCGTGCCGGTGGAGAGCAAGGCGCTGAAGGGCATGGACTCGCTGCTCTCCATCGTCCAGATGCCCGGCGGCATTCCGGTGGGCACCCTGGCCATCGGCAAGGCCGGGGCGACCAATGCCGCCCTGCTGGCCGGCGCGGTGATCGCCCTGATGAATCCCGAGGTGGACGCCGCCCTGGAGGCCTGGCGCGCCCGCCAGACCGATTCCGTGGCCGAGGCCCCGGTGGACCCCGATTCTTCCGACCTGATCCGCCCGTGAGCAAGGATCCCGCGTCGTCGCCGCTGCCTCCCGGCAGCACCATCGGCATCATCGGCGGCGGCCAGCTGGGCCGCATGGCCGCCCTGGCGGCGGCGCGCCTGGGCTATCGCGTCCACATCTTCACGCCCGAGACCGGGTCGCCCGCCGCCCAGGTCAGCGACGCCGCCACCATCGCCGGCTATGACGACCAGGACGCCATCGAGCGCTTCGTCCGTTCGGTGGACGTGGTGACCTTCGAATTCGAGAACATTCCGGCCGAAAGCGTGCGGCACATGGCCGAGCACGTGCCGGTGCGCCCGTGCTGGAGCGTGCTGGAAACCGCCCAGGACCGCATCAACGAGAAGCGCTTCTTCAACTCCATCGGCATCGAGACGGCGCCCTGGCGCGCGGTGGGCAGCCTGGACGAGCTGCGCCAGGCCATCGACGAGATCGGGCGGCCCGCCGTGCTGAAGACCGCCCGGCTGGGCTATGACGGCAAGGGCCAGGTCAGAATAGGCCCCGACACCGACCCGGCGGAAGCCTGGGCGGCACTGGGCAAGGGCCTGGACCAGGCCGGCCAGGGCGTGCTGGAAGGCTTCATCGACTTCCTGGGCGAGATCTCGGTGATCGTGGCGCGCGGCGCCGACGGCGAGTGGGCCGCCTTCGATCCCGTGTGGAACGTCCACCGCGACCACATCCTCGACACCACCACCGTGCCCGCCCCCATCGCGCCGTCGCTGATCGGCCAGGCCATGGACATCGCGCACCGCGCCGCCGAGGCGCTGGGCGTGGTCGGCCTGCTGGCGGTGGAGATGTTCGTCACGCCCAACGGCCTGCTGGCCAACGAAATGGCGCCCCGGCCGCATAATTCCGGCCACTGGACCATGGACGCCTGCGTCACCGACCAGTTCGAGCAGTTCGTCCGCGCCGTCTGCGGCCTGCCCCTGGGTTCGCCCGAACGGCATTCCGACGCCGAGATGAAGAACCTGATCGGCGCAGATGCCGACCAGTGGCTGGACATCCTGAAGGACCCCACGGCGCGGCTGCATCTCTACGGCAAGGCCGAGGCCCGGCCCGGCCGCAAGATGGGCCACGTCAACCGGATCGCGCCCCGCTCCGACCGTTGAAGCTTGGACTTGCCCTTGGCCTTAGCGCGTGCCTCCGCACGCTTGGCTGCGGCCTCAATGGCCGCAGGTCGCGGCCAAGCGCCGCTCCAAGCCCCGGTTTTGGCCGCCAGCGATGACGATTTCGTAACCAAGCGATTTCGCCGTTGACCCCTGCCCTATATTGCCGGATTTTTACTGCCGGTTATTACCCCTAGAACTATGGGATTGCCTTGGAAGAGCTGGTTGTCCACGTCCTGACCGAATACGGATACCTGCTCTATCCGCTCATCACCGCCTGGACCTTCATCGAGGGCGAGACGGTGGTGATCGTCACCGGCGTCCTGGCCTCGGAAGGCCGCTTCCGCATCAACGTGGAACTGCTGGCCCTGGCGGCGCTGACGGGCAGCTTTTTCGGCGACCAGCTCTACTACTACATCGGCCGCAAGTACGGCGCTCCGCTGCTCAAGCGCTGGCCCAGCCTGACGGGCCGCATCGACTGGGCCTTCGAGACCGTCAACCGCAGCCCGGCGATCTTCATCCTGTCGTTCCGCTGGATCTACGGGGTGCGCAACGTCGCCCCCTTCATCGTCGGCATCGCCGGCGTGCCGCGCGTCAAGTATCTGGTGCTGAACTTCATCGCCGCCGCCATCTGGGCCCATTCCTTCGCCTGGGGCGGCTATCTCATGGGCCGCAAGCTCGAGGAATGGCTGGGCGACAGCAAGTGGTTCGTGCTGGGCGGCTTTATCCTCTTCATGATCGGCTTCGGCGTGTTCGGCGCCATGCGCGGCCGTTCCCAATGCGCCCCCAAGCAGGCCGGGGAACCGTCCGACCCCGCTCAGTAACGGGTGGCGGTGTTCAGCGAATTGCGCGCTTCCTGGAAGCGGACCCGGCGCATCTGGTATTCGGCGACCCGGGCCTTGCGGTACGCGTCGGCGATGCGGCCGGCCTCGTCACGGGCGGCCTGGGCGCTTTCCCGCCAGGCCTTGCGCATCTCCTCCACCTGGGCGTTGCCCGGCACCTGACGCAGCGGCGGAGCCGACGGCACCGGCTTGACGCGGGCCGAGGCCACCTGGGTGCCGCCGGCGGCATTCGGCGGAGCGTTCCACACCTTCATCAGTCGCTCGCGATAGGCGGCGGCCAGATGGGGGGTCTGGGAATGGTAGTAGGACGCCGCCGTCGGCCAGTGATTGGTGGCGCCGAACAGACCTTTGAGGAAGCGGGCGGCATAGGCCACGTTGGCCGCCGGATCGAACGCCTCGTCCAGATTGGCGAAGGCGGTGGGATGGTGGCGCAGGTTGACCTGCATGCAGCCCACGTCGATATTCTGCACGCCCCGGGCCTTGAGGCGCTTCACCTCGGCGATGGCTTCGGCCTTGCTGGGCAAATATCGCCCCTGCCCCTCGGCCATCACCGTCCACGGCCAGGCAATTACTGCCTTGTGCTGGGAATCGTAGCGCCCCGATTCGACGATGGAGATGGAATGGAGCAGCGCGGTGGGAATGCCGTAGAGGCGCTCCTGGGTGGCGGCCTCGGCGGCGCACAAACCCTCGTTCGCCACCGTGGGAACGGCGCGGGCGGGAAACGCCGCGACGGCCAGCGCCGCGCCCAATCCCACCATCCATGCCATCCGTCGAACCGACATCACGCGCTCCGAGAGCCCAAGAATTGCCGGCATTCTTGCATACCTCATGCCAGGATTTCCATGATTCCCGCCACGAAGTGGTCATACCTGTATTGCGTCCACCAATGGGGGAAAAGCCGGGATTCCGCAGGTTTCTGCGGATTTTCACCCAAATTTTGGCTTGCCTCGCCCTGGCTCCATCGATATATATTGCAGTGCAGCAAAGGACGGTCCTCGGACCCCTTTCCTGCTTTCTTGGACGTTTCCTCCCTAAACTCAAGCCGCTGGGGCAACCCAGCGGTTTTTTTTGATTTTTCAAGGGGTTCGCATATATCGAAAAATGCTAATCCCCCACCCTTTCCCCCACATTCTCCCCCACAAATCTGCCCCGTTTCCTGGGAGAAATCACGAATACCCGAGCAAGTAGCCCATCAACTACGTATGATGCCACCCCGCACTAGCGTTAGATGACATCATCGACCTTCAAAAACTCTTCGCATTCAAAGCACTTTAGGCGATTTGAGAGAGTGATAACAAATGTAATGCCGCCACAATGCGAGCATGGGCGGGCGTAATCATCTGGGTCTCGTTCAATTTCTTTTTGGTGATTAGCAATTTGTGATTCTTGAATGGTGCTCATGATGTATCCTTGAGAAAAAGTTTGCCGCGAACTATTTATCAAATATGCATGATTTCGCTACAAATGCAGGATGGCTGTCTATGTCAGTGTAAATTAGATGCTCGCGTTGCTGCATTTGCAGCATCACATGATGCCTGGACTGAAAAATAATCTGATTTGTTACTGAACCATGCGGTGACCTGGGTGACCACATGGGCAAAGGCCACTTCAAGGTGCTTCTGGGATAACGGGCCACCACCTGGGTCGGTCAGCCGCGTATGGCCTGCACACGCCAGCAAGGATTTTTGCAGGATGGCAAAGCCTTCAGCATCGACCTCGTAGGTTCGTCTCCAGGGGAAAATCTCACCTATCGTTTCAAGGCGGCGGTCGATGTCGCATTGTGGGTCGTAAATTCTGGTGTTCATGATGGTTACCTTTCATTCGAGAGGTATTTATCCTGCGGGTGCAGTCTGATGGCCGGGCATTGTGGCCGTGCGACGACTAAACGGATAAGTCCCGAATTCACACATTGATCACAAACGAAGAATCCCCCCCCCTGATTTTGGCGGAGGTTGGTTTGCCTCATGCCATCGCGATGAGCCGAGCCCAAGCTGGCGGCAGAGGCGTATCGGGCCACGCTGGCTCACCTGTTGGATCCGACATCAGTTATCCCTTCCCTATTCCATAATTCCTTCGGCATGCCCCCACGTGTGAGCAGCAAACGGTGAAAGAAGGGGATTTCGAAATATCATTATCACCACACTCATAGGTAATAAATCGCAGTACCCCGATATCGAAATGCAGGTGCTGTATATGAAAGTTTAAATCCATCCACCTTTTGAATACATCTTAAACCAGCCAAACATTCCTCCCGTTATGAGTGCAAATTCCAAAATTACATACTCACAATGTGAATGCGATATGAACCCCTATACGAATAAAAAATACATAGTATTTGGTGAAATATAGTAACTACTCTGGATTTGATAAACATCAACTGTCGTTGGCGAAATAATGTGAAACTCTGTAACAATATGATTCTTTTCTAAGCTGCCAAACATATAGGAGAATACTAGAGCAACATGGCAGTTGATGCAAATTAGAGCCGATATAATTTAATTTGAGGCTGGGATATCATGAGAATGGAATGGCACGCCACGTACGAGACGGGTGTAGACTTCATTGATGCAGACCACCGTGGCCTCATGGAATTTATAAACCAGCTTATCGGCTGCATAAATTCTGATGAAAATAGAATACTCAGCATACTGAATGAGTTTTTAATTCAATTCAGAAGGCATGCGTCCAGAGAAGAAGCTATTCTGAAAAAGTTCTCATTTGATCAGCTAGATGAGCACGCAAAAGAACACAGCGAGGCTATTGGGCAGATTGAAAAGTTCATAGGTTTGCTCTCTAACGATAATTCTGGACCTGCGGTTGAGGCGGTTGTTTCGTATCTTACCAATTGGTTTTTTGATCATGTTGTTGGCAAAGACCTTCAGCTTTCCACCCTTTACCGTCAGCATGGTGCTGCAAAGCAGCGTCGCACGACAGGTATCTTAGATGCTGTTGATGTCTTTCTGTGTAGGTTCAAGGTTAAAAACCGCATCTTAATGGCCGCATTGATTCCAAGCATTTTGGCGTTTGCCGTAACATTTTTTCTTATATCCGGTAAGCTGGATGTTGTTAGTGAAATGAAGCGTGTTGAGGCTCTCGCTGATTACGCCGTTAATGTTGGGAATCTTGTTCACGAGTTACAGGGAGAGAGAGGTGTAACTGCCCTTGTTATTGGCGGAAACAATGCTCAGCGTTCAAACCTAAATTCTCGCCGTATCGAGGTTGATAGGTTGAGAAAAATTGTCTCAACCAACCAAATTGGCAACAGCACTAACGCACTTGATAAGCTTGATGAAATTCGCACCAGCGTAGATAGTGCCACCAAAAAACAGGCGGATATCGTTGACGAATATTCGTCCTTGATAGTTCGGCTCCTTAACAATTTGTCGGACGTTGCCCAAAGTCTTGAGAGTGCAAAAGTTTCAAACCAACTGAATGCTTATCTTTCCCTCACGCAAGGCAAAGAACGTGCGGGACAGGAACGTGCAATTGGTGCCGTTGGATTCTCCGAGGCATTCCCATCGTGGAGATACAAACGATTTATTGATAGGTCTGCTCAGCAAGCTGCATATTTTAACACCTATAAAAATCTTGTTTCTCAGGCAAAAAAACAAGAATTTATGGACATGATAAGCGGTCAAATCGCAAGCGATTATGAAAAAATTCGAGATTCTGCCGCTATTAATATGAATCAAGGTAGCATTGACCCGCAAAGTTGGTTTTCTGCTGCCACAGCCAGAATTGAAGTTCTTAAAAAGGCGGAAAATACCGCTGCCAATGACCTAATGTTTATGGCCTCATCAATCCGGTTAAAAGCTCAGAGTGATTTGTATCTAATTTCAGCGGCAATGGTTCTGTTGATGGTTGGGGGAATTATTGCAACTTCTCTAATTATTCGTAGCGTGGTCACACCGTTTACTGCATTGACTGCCACAATTTCAAAAATTGCGTCAGGAGAAAAAAATACAGCGGTTCCCTGCCTCGAACGTGAGGATGAAATTGGGGAGATGGCTCGGGTCATCATGGTGTTTCGCGGAGCTTTGCTATCCAATGACACAATGCAAGCAAGGCAAATTGCAGAGGGTGCCTTTAGAGAAACAAGGATTTTACGGCGTGAGCAGCTAACCACTGAATTTGACGAGAGGATATCTCAGTTTGTAGGGGTACTTGCGTCATCTTCAACGGAGTTGGTTGCCACAGCTAACGAAATGGCTCGTGTAGCAGGTGATACGACTAGCCGATCAACTGCGGTTGCAGCGGCATCGGAAGAGACCAGCGTTAACATCCAAACTGTTGCATCGGCCGTAGAGGAACTTGCTGCTTCGGTGTCCGAAATCACACGGCAAGTAAGTCAGTCTGCGACCATATCCGCAAATGCGGTCCAGGAGGCTGAGCGGACCGATGGAATTGTCATGGGGTTGTCAGATGCAGCAAACAAAATTGGAACTGTAGCCGCTCTGATTGAAAACATAGCAAGCCAGACCAATCTGCTGGCACTCAACGCCACTATCGAGGCGGCCAGGGCTGGAGAGGCAGGTAAGGGCTTTACAGTGGTTGCTAACGAGGTGAAAAACCTCGCATACCAAACCGTTAAAGCAACCGCTGATATCGGTGAACAAATTCGTTCAATACAAGAGGCAACAAGTGCTTCCGTCGAGGCAATCAGAACAATTGGAGGCACTATTCGTGAGATAAATGGCATTTCAACCGCCATTGCATCTGCTGTTGAAGAGCAAAGTGCGGCCACAAGTGAGATTAGCCGCAATGTCCATGAGGCGTCTAAAGCGGTAAACGATGTTAACAAAAATATTGCAGATGTGTCCTCGGGGGCAAGTCAAACTGGGGCAGCAGCCTCCCAGGTGCTTCAGGCTGCGGGGGACGTTTCGAAGCAGTCCGAACTAATTCGAAAAGATGTTGTTCAGTTTTTGAGCGGCATTAAATCGATCCAGCAAAATGCTGGTTAGTGCTATGAGTGATGAATTAATAAGTGTCTGCAAAATTAGCCACGACAAGACATCCAGCACAATTGATTCCATCTCCAGGGTTTTGATTTGTGCTGCAAATCATGGTTGCATTATGTCCGTCTGCTGTAGCGATCAATCGCTTGAAAAATTACATTCGTTGCTCGCTGTTTCTTCTGGCAACGTCAAATCCATAAAGGCCGACGACACCTGAGGTGTTTAAAATGGTTAGACGCTTGAGAGATATAGAAGCCGTAATTAACGATTTTTTGTCAGGGAATATACTTGTTCGCTGCGAATCGTCTTCTGATGAAGTGATCGGCCCTGTATCGCTAGCAATCAATCGCCTTCTTGAAGAAACCGCTCATCGCCAGTCCAGTCTGCTGCGGCTATCTGCGGCAGTTGAACAGGCTCCAGTTTCTGTTGTCATAACTGATTGCGGCGGCCTAATCCAGTATGTCAATCCGTGCTTTACAAAGAATACTGGGTATACATATGAAGAAGCTGTAGGATTAAACCCAAGAATATTAAAGTCTGGATATACCACTGATGAGGTATACCATGAGTTATGGGGTGCTATCTCCGATGGAAAGGTATGGCACGGCGAACTACACAACAAAAAGAAAAATGGAGAGTTATTTTGGGAGTATGCCGTAATCGCTCCCGTGATTGACGATTGTGCACAGATTGTTAATTTTATCGCCATAAAGGAAGACATTTCTATAAGAAAGGAATTTGAGAAGAGACTCATTCATACACAGAACTTTGATGAACTTACCGGGCTGCCCAACAGGGCGGTTGCACTTGATCGCCTTGGCCAAGCTATTTCTGCAAATTCCAGTTTCGGAAGGATTGTTTCTGCTCTTATTGTAAAGGTTGATGGGCTGTCTCGGGCAAACCACATTCACGGCCACAAAGGTGGCGATTTAATTTTAAAGCAAGCTGCTGAACGAATTTCAGAAATAGTTTTAAACGATCTGAATACGGTTTCACGAATTGGCGGAACTGAATTCCTTGTAATTTTACAAGGAATCTCGACTCCATCCATTGCTGAGTCTGTTGCAAAAAGATTAATAGAGGTATTATCGCAGCCGTTTAATGTTTGCGGTGAACAAATTTTTTTATCATCATCAATTGGGATGTCATTTTCACCAATCGACGGAACTGACCATTTTGAGTTGCTGAGAAACGCACACTCAGCACTGATGAACGCAAGAAATAAGTCATGTAGCGGATATCGGCTGTTTATGCCTGAAATGGACAGGGAGGCTCGCGAGCGACAGTCTTTAGATAGCGAGCTTCATTCTGCGGTAACGGAAGACTTAATTAAAGTGTTTTATCAGCCTCTTATAGATGCAAAATCAGGCCGCATTGTTGGTGCTGAGGCACTTGCTCGTTGGCAAACACATGGTGGCCGCTACATTTCTCCGGATAAATTTATTCCATTGGCGGAGGAAAATGGTCTGATTAAGCAAATCGGAAGTTCTATATTGTTTTCAGCATGCAAGGATGCGGCGTTTTGGCGTTCAAATTATGGTGCTGCCTTTAGGGTTGCTGTAAACATATCGGCTTTGCAGTGTAATGATATGGGATTCATCGAAACCATTGAAAAAATTCTTGAGGAGACGGGGTTCCCTCCTGAGTTGCTTGAGATCGAGCTAACTGAACGAACTCTTGTCGCGGATAGTCATGCCGCGATTGCGTTCATGGAAGTGGCGAGAGGAATGGGTATCCGCCTTTCAATTGATGACTTTGGAACTGGGTATTCTGCACTTGGATATCTTCGCAAATTTCCGTTTACTACACTTAAGATCGATAAGTCGTTTACGTCTGAAATATCTGATAAAGGCAAGGGTAATGCGTTAATTTCATCTATCATTCAAATGGCTCATGCTCTCGATCTCGAGGTAATAGCAGAGGGTGTTGAAAATGGGTTTCAGCGTGAGTTTCTGATAGATTGTGGGTGTGAAATATTACAAGGATTTCTGCTTGGTCATCCGGTGCCTGCCGATCAATTCTTATTAGATATGGAGTTGATATAGATGGTTGTGCATTTTGATGGTCTTACTTCTTTTTGGGCAAATTCCCGGCCCTCATTGTTTTGGTTGTATATGCTGAGAGTTTAAATGAGTCTTGGTGGTTGCTTGATTTGTTTATCGGTTAATCATAAATAATAGGCTGTGCTCATAGCCCATTCAATCTGGGAGAGGTGTCGGAGATGGCGGGTGACCGTAAAACTCCATCAGGTCGCGAGCGAACTTTTGCTCATGACGAATTGATCGTCAGCAAGACCGATCCCAAAGGACGGCTGACCTACGTCAACGATGTGTTTTTGACAGTCAGCGGCTATGCCGAATTCGAGGTGATGGGAAAGCCACATTCGGTCATTCGGCACCCCGAAATGCCACGATGCGTCTTCAAACTGCTTTGGGACACCATTGCCGATGGTCGGGAGATATTCGCCTATGTGAACAACATGGCAAAGAATGGTGACAACTACTGGGTATTCGCCCATGTCACCCCGAACTTCGACGCGGCCGGTCAGATCATCGGATATCACTCCAATCGACGGGTGCCCGAGAAGGCCGCATTGGAGACGATCAAGCCGCTTTACTGTTCGCTGATGGAAGAAGAACGCCGCCATCCAGATTCAAAGGTTGGGCTTGAGCGATCATGGAAAATGTTGAACGACGCCGTAGCAACGGCGGGATTTGATAGCTATGACCGATTCATCTTCACCATCACGCCAGAAAATTGATCAGAGGCAGGCACATGGAATCGACTCTCGGCTCATATGCCCGAACCTTATCCCTTGGGATGCTGGTTCCTTCGGCGATCTGCTTACTGGCGGGAACATTCGGGCTGCTTGGTGGTTCGAGCATCGCCCTTTGGGTCGTGATCACGGTATCCCTGATTGGCGTTGTCGGAGGCGTCAAGATCGGTGGTTCTGCTCGACGAATGGCAGGTGATCTGTCCACTGCGATCCACGTGCTCAGCCGGTCCGCCAGTGGTGATCTCAACGCTCGGATTCTGGACGTTCGAGGCAGCGATGGCATTGGAGCCTTGCAACGCAGCATCAACCGTTTGCTGGACCTCGCTGAAGCCTTTGGAAAAGAGGCGTTTGCCGCCGTCGAGTCCGCCAATCATGGTCGGTATTACCGCCGAATCATCACGACGGGTTTGCGTGGCGATTTCGTTCTGTACGCCAAGACCATCAATCAAGCTTTGAAGCGAATGGAAGCCAGAGACGCAGAGTTCATCGCCTTTGCCAACAATCAGGTAAAGCCGGTCGTGAACGCCGTGGCTGCCGCAGCGACAGAATTGGAAGCATCTTCGGGGGCCATGTCGGCACAGTCTACCGACACCAGCCACCAAGCCATGACGGTTGCCGCAGCGGCGGAACAAGCCTCGGTCAACGTCCAGGCCGTGGCCTCTGCTGTGGAGGAGTTCTCTGCCTCCATTAAGGAGATCAGTGCCCAGGTCCACCGTGCTGCCGCCGTAGCCTCCGAAGCAGCCGGTGTCGCGTCTCGTACCGATACGACGGTCCATGGCCTCAATGAGGCCGCCGAACGAATTGGTGCCATTGTCAGCTTGATCAATGACATTGCCGCCCAAACCAATCTTCTGGCTCTCAATGCCACAATCGAAGCGGCTCGTGCCGGGGATGCCGGGAAGGGCTTTGCCGTGGTGGCGAATGAGGTCAAAAACTTGGCGAACCAAACGGCCAGAGCAACCGAAGACATCACCTCCCAGGTGGCCCATATCCAGGAGGTCGCCGCCGAAGCTATCAAGGCGATTGATGAAATCACTCGAACCGTATCCCAGATCGAGGAAACATCCTCCGCCGTGGCCGGTGCCGTGGAAGAGCAAAATGCGGTCACCGTGGAAATCGCACGTAATGTCGCGGAAGCTGCAACCGGAACGTCCTCGGTTTCCTCAGCGATCATCACGGTTCAAGCGACTGCCGCTGAAGCTACAGAATCCGCTGGTCAGGTAGCTGATGCTGCATCGGAATTGTCTCGGCAGTCTGAAAATCTTAGCCGCGAGGTTGATGGCTTTATCGCCCGAATTGGCGGGCGGTAATCGGCAGAGTTCATGGAGATTTTGCTGAATGACAGAAGAATGCCAGATCGCTGGATGGTCAGACGCTTTCTCTGTCGGGAATGCAGCGATTGACAGCGATCACAAAGCATTCTTTGAAATTGCCAATTTACTCAAGGGCGTCGTTTTCGAGGCAGCGAGCAGCAAGCTCGTAATCGATAGTGCTTTGGCGATGCTCGAAGAATATGTTGCAGGGCACTTTCTCCGTGAAGAAAAGGCCATGGATAAAATTGGCTTTCAACACTTTGACGATCATCGTGCAAAGCACTTTGCCTTCAATCGAAAAATTAATGAGGTGATCAGGCTATATCGTGGTGGAAGTTTGTCAGTTGCGGATAAACTGCACGATCTTGTCCTTAAGTGGCTTGCAAGTCACATTATGAATGAGGACATGAAGTTCAAGTCATTTTTGACTGATGACGACGTTGATCAGAGGCCGCTTGCGTATCTTGCTCTCGACGCTCTTGAGAATGAAGAGCCTGAAAAAGTGGCCGTTCCTACTGTCATCGTGCCGGGCAAGGTAAAATTAGATTACTCTAAAATAACGGCATTAATTTGCGAGCCAAGCAGCACAATTCGATCTGGCATACGGTTTACACTAAATGAAATTGGAATCACAAATATAGAGGAGTCGAATAATTTTATTGCCATTGATGAATCATGCAAAAATGGCGGCTTCCAGATTTTGGTAATGCATGCCGTGGTTGATGGAAATGATTCGACGTATTTCATTCGTAAAATTCGCTCTATACAAACAAATAGCGATCCATTCGTATTGACTGTACTGCTGCTTTCATCCAGAGATGAATCGGCGGTACGTAGTGCCATGTCTTCAGGAACAGATTCCGTGCTTCTTATTCCATTCTCATCCGGCCAATTGCGAGATCAGATTATTGGGCATGTAGAAAGGCGGAAGCCATTTATCGTCACCCAAGATTATATTGGTCCAGAACGCCGAAATGAAAGCCGTCCTGGTTGTGCCTCGGCCCCACAAATCATAGTCCCTAATCCGGTCGAGGCGTTAGGGCGAGGCATTCCGATGGAGCAGTATGAATCCAAAAAAAATGAAGCCATTCAAGTTATAGTAAATTATCGTCTGAAAAGTCTTGCTGGAGCCATAATTTTTGAATGTAACGCTTTGGCGGCTGGCATGCGTGACGGATTAGCTACAAATGAAAGCACTTTTCGAAGCTTAACAAAGCTTGAAAATATTGCTGATGAGTTGGCGGAGAAAATTCGAAAATTTTCTGGAGCAAAATCCTACTCAGTTGAAACCTTCCGAGATAGATGTCGGGAATTAAAGGGTGGGGTGGACAAAATCACCTACGCTGATGTTGAGGAACTTTCAGCATCTGGCAAGAAGGTGTCAGAAAGCTATGTGTCACGCTGAATTATTAAAATACGACCGGAATAAATACGAATGACAATCGTAGCATCGTCGTCACTTGATGTTAATGCACTCGTCGCCATCGAAAATGCAGCGACAAGAAAGCTTATTGTTTCTGTGATGCGTGAGTGCGGCTTTGCAGTTCAAGAAGAAACAAAAGACATCAGTCATACGATGCTACACCTTGAGCACGGAAACGCATCAAACATAAATATCATCCTGTGCGATAAGCTTGGTGGAACTGGGCATTTAAAGATTCTGAAGCACGTACGTTGGGGAGAAGGGCAGCCCCCTCAATCCCTTCCCGTCATCGCCCTGGATAACCAGTGGACCGCCGATGAGCTAATCGCGGCAAGAGACGCGGGCATATCCGCTTCGCTCACCCTGCCCATAACCCGCCATTCACTGCAAATGGCGATCACGGCTGCGATGACCACGCAGAAGGCTTTTATTTCTTCTCCGGCCTTCCATGGGCCGGACAGACGCTCGGCGATTATGAAGGGCTACAAAGGGCCGTTTAGACGGGCGGATGATACCCTGACCCGCCGTCAAGAAGGCTCCCCTGTGATTGCTCCTTCCGCAGATCAGCGGCAGGTCAAGCCGCGAGGTAAGCCCCCAGAGGCAATAGCCCCTTCATCTTCGGTCGATATGAAGGCTGAAATTGGATGGTCTACGGCGATTGCAACTGGCCGGGATGACATCGATGATCAACACCGAAAAATCATCGATTTTCTGAAAATACTCGGGGCAACTTCAAGTGCGGAATATGAAAATAAGGCCGTTGATGACGTCATCGATGGGCTTTCAGATTATGTGAAGATGCATTTTAAGCACGAAGAGTCTCTCATGGACTCCTTTGATTATGACGAGAGAGATAAGCACAAGCGGATTCATTCTGGCTTCGTTGAAAAGCTTGACAGAATAAATCGTGATGATTTCCATAATGGTGGCGGAAGCGAGAAACTGTTCTATATAATATACAATTGGCTTGTTACGCATATTGTTAGCATTGACCGCGTCATGATCGCCAAGATGAATGGTGAATATGATGCTAATGGTGGTGGCGACCCCGTTCTTAAACAAACTGGCCTCGTAATTGAAAATGCCTACGAGTTGGCCGCAAAAATTATGAACGTGAACTTGCAAACAAGTGCAGTGGCCGATAAAAAACGGAAGACTGCATTGCTTCGTGATATTTCGAAATCTACAGAGAGGCTGATTAACCTTATGGAACTTGCTGATTCCAGGGTGCAGGTAAGTGGATGCTCTAGTTTTCAGCTTAAACGGTTGGGCGAGATACGGCATGCACTGACGAAAAGTGCGGATTCTCTGGCCGTGACGGCTGCAAAAAAAATCATACGGCTTTGCGGTGATATTTTGTCCGGCAAGCAGGGCATCCCCCTTGGAATCGGGGATATCTTGCGGCGACAAATGGGCCGGGTGGCAAGCTTGACTGCGGTAATCGGTGGATTGGACGCTATGAGTTCAACCGCAAAATCAGCAGCCATCGAGGCAAATGAGTTGGCCGGGAAAATCTTGGAAATGGAACTCGGATCAGCCGCGTCTTTGCAGGACTTTGATATTGTCGAAAAATAGCGAAACAGCAACGCCAGCCTTCGAGACGCCCTAATTACCCTTTGGGCATACCCAGTCTCTGTAATTCATGTCAAACTTCATGATGTGATTAAAAAGCCACATCCGTAAAAACTCACTCATTTCGTTAAGTGATTGACGGTTGACCTTCCTCGACTTCGTGATGAAATAGGCTGATGCCATTTCCTCAAGCTGAGTCTTCAAAACGCGATGTTCTCTGGCGTGCATGTCGAAATATGGATACATGCACTCTCTTTGTATTTTTTCTTCTCTCTCAAAGTGTTCGTGTGTGTAGGCAATTAGCTGCTTCAGCGTCACATGCATCGCAGCTTCATTCTGCCCATCAACTTCCCCCTCTAATGTTTCACATATTTTCGCAGTTACCAAGAATTGATTTATTATGCTAATGAGCTTCTTATGATCGGCGTCAATAATCGGGTGTCCGATCATCATATCTTGCGTGAGCTTGAGCATATCGTCCTCGCTGCCGATCAAGCCGACATTCGCTGCGGTATTCTATGCCCTACAGTCTTTTCGATCACTTCCCTTTTTTAAGGGGAAGCTACGCCAGCACCTTCTGAGGTGTTTTGGTCAGGGCTTCAGCAATTCCGGCGGAAAGTGAGCGAAGTGTAAGCGGTGTTCTCAGGCCACGGCCTTGAGGGTGGCATCCACCTGGTAGGCCCAGGGGAGGAGTTGGTCGAGGCGTCTCTGGGGGTGGCCGGCAACGATGCGGGTGATGACGTCGGTGATATAGGCGTGCGGCTCGACGCCGATGAGTTTGCAGGTTTCGATCAGCGAGGCGATCACCGCCCAGTGTTCGGCACCTTCACGTCCCAGTTTTGTAATTTTCGGCGGCATTGGGTCGGTGACCAGTTCGGAAAGCGGTTGGTGGCCGCAGTGTAGTTCCGCTGGTCGCCGGGGGAAACGCCGATGTCGTGATGAATTCAATCGGGGTGCTATGGTTGGCCCCGCATCATGAACGTTGACCAGGAAATTTCGGAAGGGCCTCCCCGTGAGCATGAAGTTCAGAAAGACCAATCCCCGGTTTGGCTATCTGGTCGTTTTGATCGTGTTGTGCCTGGGCGTTGCGGGCATCTCCAGCATGGTCACCATTCCCGCTGTCCATGGGGGGTACAAGGATTTGGATCATCCTTCTTTCACCCCACCGGATGCGATATTTGGCCCGGTCTGGACGACTCTCTACATCATGATGGCAGTGGCAGCGTGGCGGGCATGGGGACGAGATCAGTACCAGTGGGATAGCTCATGCATACGGCTGTTCCTGATCCAGTTGGCGTTGAATTTCGCCTGGAGCTTCCTGTTCTTCAAGTTCCACCTGACGGTGTGGCGGCGGTCGAGATTGTGGTTTTGGAGATCGCCATCATCGTGACCACGGTGGCATTTTTGATGCGAGACAAGATCGCCGGAATGCTCATGGTTCCATATCTGCTTTGGGTCGGCTTTGCATCGGCTTTAAATATTGGGTTCTGGAGCCTAAATTAATAACCTTTTGCAAATGAAAGTTCTTGTTATGAACTCATCAGCCATTGCTCCAATAGGTTTGTTGATAATATCCAATGTTTTTATGACTTTTGCGTGGTATGGGCATTTGAAATTTACAGATAGAGCCATGTGGATCGCTATTGTAGTTAGCTGGCTTATCGCATTTGTGGAGTATTGCTTTGCAGTTCCTGCGAACAGAATCGGCCATGGAACCTATTCGACCGCAGAGCTAAAAACGATGCAGGAGGTTATTACCCTCACCGTGTTTGCCGGATTCTCCGTCTTGTACCTGGGGGAGCGACTGACCATAAATCATGCCATCGGCTTTGCCCTGATCTGTGCAGGTGCGTTCTTTGTATTCAAGAGTCCGATCCAGGTGTAATTCGGAGGTATAAAATAAAGTAGCATTACGATATCGAGTGTTTAATTTTTTCTCAATCTATGTAAAAATTATGTTGTGTTTAAGCTTGGCGTATCGTGAAGAGTGCCGTGAAATTATGTATTTTTTTATGATTATCCTGTGTGTATTTGCAGAAATAGCACAGCAATGGGTGCATTCCACTGGGAACTCCAGCGTCTCCCCAGTGCCACCGCCTTCTAACTGAGGGGGAAATCATCGATGCAGAGTTCTGGCGGAGGCAAAAGGATGCGATTCAGAATCGAGACGCCAGCGGGATGAACCTTTGGGAGCGTGGCCGCTATTGCGAATCGCGTAAATCCGAAGTCAACCGACTTGCTGAGATCGCGATGCAGTGGGTCTATGACCATGATCGACGGGTTTCACAATCCAAGGGATTCACTGCCCACGGGATCGGAATTTCAGATCAGCAAACGATCAGAATGTATGCCGAGGTGGAGTTCAGGGACTTGCGGTACGTGAAGGGCGATGGGGCGGACATCGGCAAATGCGATGAGATGACCTTGTTGGCAGTTCGAAGAAATCTCGGCCATATTGAACGCTATCCCGCCGACGATGAATGACCCATTGTCGCATTCTGCGACATTCAGAATCTTCGAATTGATTCGTCATCCAGCTTCCGCGTGAAAGCTGTCAAAGCTTCAAGAACGGTGCAAAATCCACCGCCGCTCATGCTTACAATTGATTCCAAGGACGATATGGCTAACTTTGAATTTCCATTAAAATATTCAGTCATAATATTCGCCGTGTTTTTATGAAATTCTGCATGAACTTCGTATATTTTTAAATAGTATTCTGTGCCTCCATAGGTGCCCTTTAGTCCGTCGAGCCACACGCCAATCCGGCATGCATCATATTGTGCGGCCTTTGTCGCATCTTCTGGGCTAATGGTACCGGCAGACATTTTATCAATAACTTTATACAGGTAGTCAGCATGGGACTGAAGAACATCTTCCAATAGGTGAATCATGGATTTGACCGTTCGATTGCCATGAATTTTAAATTTAGTCATTCATGACGTGCGAAACAACCGGTTCATATTCCGGTCCAAGTCATTAAAATCGACATCTCCAGATCGCGGATCAACCCGAGTGATCCGATTGACACGCACTGTCGAGTTCTCGATCACCCCGTCAATTTGACCACTTTGAATCCAGATCGTGGCAACGAGAAATTGGTCGATTGCGGTGTCCTGGCCGACGATGCCGCCACGGCCCCATGGCGGTTCCCGTGACCACCACGGCGGCATCATACCGCTGATCTTGGGGTTCACCCATAGAGTCATCCGCGACGGTGACCACGGCATCCTCAACCTTGCGGCTCAATGCCACAACCCGAGACGGCGTGTTTGGTCCATTCGCGTGGTGGTTGAAGATGGGTCGAATTGGTCGGTCATAACCCGATGTTATTTTAGAGGCCGTCCGGAAGGTTCTTGAATCAGGTGAATCGGTTATGATTCCATGGGTCTCCAGAGAAATGCTGGGGGCGCCATGTGGACCAAGGACAACCGACGGCTCTATGAGCGGAGCGGACTTCGCTATCCAAGTGATCTGACGGATGAGGAATGGTCGCTGGTGGCGCCGCTGATCCCACCGGCAAAGCGCGGCGGGCGCCAGCGAACGGTGGATCTTCGTGAAGTGGTGAATGGGATCTTCTACGTGTTGATGACCGGTTGCCAGTGGCGAGCATTGCCCACGGACCTGCCGCCCAAAAGCACGGTGCATGAATATCTTGGGCTGTGGGAATGGGATGGCACGCTGGCACGCCTCCATCACGCCCTGTTCATCGAGGTGCGGGAACTCTCCGGCAAAGAAGCCAGCCCGACGGCGGCGATCATAGACAGCCAGAGCGTCAAGGGCGCGGAAAAAGGGGGGCGCGGATTGATCCATCGGGCTACGACGCTGGGAAGAAGGTCAAAGGCAAGAAGCGGCACATCGTCGTCGATACGCTTGGCTTGATCCTCGCGGCTCATGTCCAACCGGCCGATGTCCAGGATCGTGATGGCGGATTGCCGGTCCTCAAGGAGGTCCGGCGCCTCTTCCCCTTCATCGTTCGGGTGTTCGCTGATGGCGGCTACCAGGGGGCCGCCACCGCGGCAGCCGTCCGCGCACTCGGGGCGTGGCACCTGGAAATCGTCAAACGCTCCGACACCGCCAAGGGGTTCGAAGTTCTGCCAAAGCGGTGGATCGTTGAGCGCACCTTCGGGTGGCTGGGGCGTTGTCGCCGTCTCGCCAAGGACTTCGAGAATCTCGCCAGGATGGCGCTGGCGTTTCTTCGCCTCGCCATGATCCGCCTCATGCTGCGAAGGATAGCAAGACACCGGAAATCATAGGAAACTTCACGGACGGACTCTTAGTCACCGACAAATGCATGATGACCAAAAATATACATATCAGATGTCTTTGGATGAAATCTTTTTTCTGTGTTCGGAATTCCTTCGTGGCATCCCTTGATCGAGGATGGACCGGATTCTTTTGCTAACACCATCGCCGAAATGAAAATCCAGACGGATCCGCTGATTCTCATCATTAAGACCATCACCTAACTCTGAAAATAACGAGTTGAACAATATAGTAAAGTGCTCATCCGTAAATGTGAATTTTGATTTTGCAATTGTTACGTCGTTTATGATAATCATAAACGTTCGCTTGCCAACTTGAAACTGCTCAAATCTAAGCAGAATGCGTATTAATATAGTTTCTGCAAGTCGTTTCCATCGTGGATTTTTGTTAATTTCCAGCCACATAAACTCATCGCCATTATCTTCGATGGACAATAGTATGTGTTCCGCCTCAATATTTAATTCTTCATAAACAATATGGCCAAATGCCTTTTTCATATATGTATCAATTGCATCAAAAATTGATTTTGGAAAAATAGATGGATTATTGCAAAGGTGAGATATTTTTGAGCCAACCAAACGCAACAGAAATTTTTTTCTAATACCAATAGATTCCGTCTTTTTTGCAACACTAGAGCGGATGTTTTTTGCACAATCTTCACAGTTTCGCTCAATAACAGATAGCAATTGAACCGACACTTGCGATAACTTATGTCTCTGCGTCTCACTTAAAAAATCAGCCAGATGCTGTGTGAGCTCAAAAAAATTCTTTTTTGTCAACTCAGCATGTTTAGAAATTGGTGTTCGAAACTTATTCATGGAGAGTGGCATCCAGTTATCATTACACGATTGCGTCCGCCATCTTTTGCTTGATATAAAGCAACGTCTGCTCGACGCATTATCTCACTTATAGTGTCATTAACTGGAAGTGCTACGGTTGCTCCGAAGCTAGACGTTATCTGAAGTCTCAGGCCGTCTTGAATTTCTATCAATGCATTTTCAATTTTCTGCCTTAGAAGTTCTGCAACCACTATTGCGTTTTCTAAAGTCGTCTCAGGCAGAATGATGGCAAATTCCTCTCCACCAATCCGACCGAATGAGTCGTTTTTACGCAATGCAGATTTGATAGTTCTGCAAAATTCGATTAAAACGGCATCGCCAGCGTTGTGTCCGTATTGGTCGTTCACGTGTTTGAAATGATCAATATCAACCATCAGCAATGATAGTGGTCTATTGTATCTTTCAGCCCTATGCAGTTCTTCATCTAGCTTATCGATAAGCGAACGACGGTTGTTAATGCCCGTCAATGAGTCTGTATTAGCGAGTTTCTCTAATTCTGACGAATGTTTTAAGATAGTTTCTTCCATAATGCGACGCTTATGGATGTCAGTATGCGTGCCAATGATTCTTAGTTTAGAGTTTATTGAATCATATGAGGCAAACCCTCTGGCTAAAAACCATTTATAGCGTCCATCCGATGTCCGCAGACGATGCTCGCAATGAAGCTTCGTCTCATTTCCATTGAGCAATTTAGTGATTTGATCGCTCAACATCTGAATATCGCCTGGATGGACTCGGTCCATCCACTCATGAATCATGCATTCATTCGGCTTTTCCATTTCATTCAGCATACCCCACCAGCCTTTAGTGAAAGCAACCGAATCCGTCCCTGGAAACCAATCCCACACCCCATCACCAACAGCTTCAAGTGCAAGCCGTAATCGTTCTTCACTTTTTTCCAAATAACGTGATGACTTAAGAAGTTCATGTTGTTGAACGGCGGAATTTAAAGCCATAAACAAAAGTTGTTGATCTGCTGGCTTCTCAAGAAATCTAAAAATGAAGCCATTGTTCACGGCATCTTTAACAACTCGCATATCTGCAAAGCCAGTTAGCATAATTGCCACCGTCATGGGCGATAATTCAAGAATCTTTTTGATAGTAGTAAATCCATCGATGTCTGGCATTCTGTAATCTGAGATAACGACCGCAATTTCATTTCCTTGATTTGTGGCATCATTTATAAGCTGAATTCCGCGTAGCCCCGATGTTGATGTTATAACTTCATATTTATGCTGTAGTAGCCTACCAAGGCTTCTAAGCACATTGATGTCATCGTCAATTATGGCAACTTTGTGCACAACGCATGTCATAATTTAATACCGCCATTTTCATAAAAATGATATCCACGGTGGCGGAGTTCATCTTTTAGTACAGAGCAATTGTTTTTATGGTTAAGGATGCATGAGCAAGTATCGTCAACGAGTATTTGAAGCAAATACTCATCGCTCTTTCGGTGAAAATCCATTTGGCAGCGGAACTGCTTCTCCCGCATTCGTCGAGACAGTAAATTTTTCAACCGCTCAATGATTTTCATTTGCATCTCTTGCGTAGCGAGGGTGCATTAGATTTTCAACCTATAAAATCAAATTTCTAAAATTAGGTTTAGTCCTAAATGGGATCAGGAGATTCTACGCATACTAGGCATGAGGACAAATTACTTAGTAAATTCAAACGCCTAAAAACGATCCCATCCTTGACGGATTTTGTAACATATTGTGATTATGGCTGAATACGGTCGAGGGGCACCCCGTAGACCTGTCCCAAGCAATTTTTGGTCCTGGTATGGCTGTCTTTTCAAAATATAAGGCTGTGCTTGAGGTTGACGGCAGCCCCATGTCCGTTCTTACGGCGATGACGCTTCCAAAGTACCGGGCACCAGACGGGACGCGGATGACTGCCGTTACGCTGCCGGACGAACTCAAAGGCCCCATGGGCGACGTGGTGATGGCTGCGGCCATCGAAGCTGGAATTTTGGTGGAGAAGCAGCAATGAGTTACGGTCGTCTTTCGATCATCGTGGCAACGGTGACCCTGTTGATGACTGCTCATGCCGGGATGGCCGCTGACCGTCAGATCGATGTCTGCTTCACCCCTGGAATGGACTGCACTGGGAAGGTCGTAGAGGCCATCGGAACCGCTCGACGCACCATCCTGATCCAAGCCTATTCGTTCACCTCACCGCCTATCGCACAGGCTTTGGTGCAGGCCAAAAAACGTGGTGTCGATGTGCGGGCAGTCTTGGACAGGAGCCAGCGAATGGAAAAATACAGCGGTGCCGATTTCCTGGCGAACGGCGGGGTGCCGGTTCAGATCGACGCGGCCCACTCCATTGCCCACAACAAGGTAATGGTGCTGGACGGCTCGACGGTTATCACCGGATCGTTCAATTTTACCAAGGCCGCCCAGGATCGAAACGCTGAGAACCTACTGGTGATCAGCGATCCTGAATTGGCTGCCAAGTACGAGGCGAACTGGAAGAAGCACGCAGGGCATTCGGAAGTGTATGGCGGTCGGGGTAGGTAAGTCCGGTTTCTTCAGTAAGGTTGTTCTGTTGGTGCCCGATAGTCAGTTAGTTTCGAACCCGCTCCACCCAGCCAGGGTCTTCCGGGTATTTTTCCAATATTTTTTGCATTCGCATGATCGCAAACGCAGCAACGTCATCGCAGTGCTGAATTTGTGCACCATTGTGTTTGATGTATCGGATGTCGCGTAATGCGACTTGTGCATAGGTCAAAATGTCTCGCGATTCAGACATCACGATTCCATGGGGAATAAAGCCAGCCGACGGGGCAAACCACAAATCGTGATCGCTTAACCACTGCGAGGAAATTTCGGCATAGCGGCTCACCTTACGTTCCTGGGACGAGCAGTACACCCCACGATCATGCAGGTTCATGCCATTCGCATCCCTGCCCAGGACGGCCACTTGCTCACGGTGCCAGTATCTTGGGGTGTTGATCTCGTCATATGTGAGTGGCGGCGGCGAGGGCTTCGAGCCGAGGGAATAATAATTGGGCAGGTTGGGATCGCGTGGATATACGGGCGGGGGAGCGGCCTTCATCACACCGTCCTTACCCTTGTCCGTGGTAAAGAAGATGCCTTCCTGGGCGTTTGCGGCAAATGTCGCAGTGAACAGCAAGCAGACTGATAGCAGTATGACTTGCGAACGCATAATGCCCCCCAATCAATCTGATGTTTGTGCTTGTTACAATATAACCACATAAATACATAATATCAATATATGCGGGGTAAACTATGCGATTAAATGACTTTACGATTTCTCCACAAGATGCCGTTTCTGTTGCTCCGGGACGATTGCCGCCGATTTACGATGAAAATAAAATCAGATTTGAAATTATGGCAGTTTTAGACATTTTGAAGTGTGCATTAAAAGATGCTCAACGCCTGATCGACTTGATCGACCTTGAACCGACATCGCGTTTATGACCGTCAACCGCAGCAACCATTCGGCCTTCAGCACGAAGAAGTCGGTCTGCGAATTTTACGATGAGCCTGTTTGGCATCGCTCCGGGCCTAAGTTCCATGATCAGTTCCATGGCTTCATCTGCCGTCATGTGCAGGCAGGCCAGTACGAACGCTGCTGCGGTTGAGCGGGATATTCCGGCCCAGCAATGGCACAATACCCGGCCACCGCTGGGTATCTCACGACCAAAATCGATGATGGCCTGGGCATGGTCAATGCTCGGGAATTCAGACCGGTCCTGGGCCGACAACATCATTCCGACTGATCCGGTTGTGGCGTGCAGGTCAAAAAATCGCAGGCTCAGAACCTTTATCGATTCGGGGAAGACCAGTGGATCGTCGTGGTCCTCATTAGGGTCGAGAATCGAGAGAATGTGCGACGGGCGAAACGATTCCAACTCGTCACCAAGCTCGTCCAGGCCGCAGATCAACATCGTGAATGGCAATTTTTTCTTGGTCATGATGCTCCCCCTGTTCATGGCCGTGAACAATATCAGGTTTGAACCTGTCGGCCAATTTGGGCGATCAAAATAAGTTCACATCCATGAAGGTATTCGCTGCTGGGATAAATACACCTGCAACAGCAGGAGTCGTTCATGCGAAAATTAGAAGAGATATATAAAGAGTTTCATTCGTTAGGAATCATCGGTTCGGGTCGCGAATTTGGTGAATGGTTAAACAGAAGCCAGAGCTACCTGAGCAGTTCAAAATAGAGAAACCGGCGAATATCGACCGAAGCACTTTTGGCATTGGTTTCGAATGTGACTGAGGTAATTGATTCGACCAATGAAGCTGCGGTTCTTTGTTCCGATGAAATTCAGATCAAGGAACTGCAAGAGGGTGTCAAGGCACTTAAAATTCTTGAGAATGAAGCTTGGACTGAAATATGGCGTCGGGTGAGGTGATGGGGGATGTGGCAGGAAGCACCTCCTCCTGCCACATTACATTCATGATCACGCAGCTTCCGGCGTAGTAGCTGGGATCGGCTTGTGTGTCGGACGACGCCAAACCCATCGCATGTATTTGCCCGGCACCACGATGATCTCACCCCTTTGGGTCGTCAGGGTTTGAATGTGCTCGATGGTACCAAGACGTGGGTCTTCATCGGATGGCTTGCTGATATTGATTGCTTTCAAGTCGATCTCGATCATCAACCCGTTTCGGGATAGGACGAAGTACGGCAGCAATGTGTCCTCATTGCCAATTGCCGCTGGTTCGCCGATCCGTCCGTTCGTTTTGGCTATCACAGGGCTGAAATAGGTTCGTTCCTGGGCCTGATGGGCTTCGTGATAGACACGGTATAGCTCGACATGGCTGGCCCGGCTCTTATGGACGCCAGTGAGTAGCTTAGTCACGTCCTTGTGTTCCACAAATTGAACGCGATATGTGGTCCCGTCGATAATTACGTTTCCGGTGAATACATAGCGATCCGAAAATGAGACGGATTTCCGTCCCCGCTTCGGTTCTGTTTTGGGCGTTTCCGCCCATATGCAGATATACTCAAGTTCAAGTGATTGGTTCATTTCCTTTTTCCTGTTTCTGGAGTTAGTCCGTATTGTAGGCTAAATCATTGAGTTAGTCCGTATTGCAGGACAAGTTGGAAAGTTAGTCCGTATTGCTCTTCAATACGGACTAAGTCCAACATGGCTATTTATGAATCAGATATATACAACACCGACAACTCATTCCTTTCGTTTGTCTCAACACCATGACGCCTTCGGCGTCGAGATTAAGTCCGTTCATGATTTCGTAGTTACAACACCGACAACTCATCGCTTCGTTCTGTCTCAACACCGGAACGCCTTCGGCGTCGAGATGAATTCAGTTCATAAGTTCATGGCTACAACACCGACAACTCATCACTTCGTTCTGTCTCAAAACCACCCTGCCTCTGGCAGGAAATCAGATCGGTTACGCCTGTGGCGGCTCATGCCGGCTCACATGAAGTAGCCGAAGGCGTATCATGGCCTCGCCGAGCTATTTTCTGTCGGGCTAACATGAACCGGCAATTTGTTTGTTATTTGTTGATGGCTAATATATGCGGAAATATTCAGCCATATCGAATCAGGTCGCAGGCCGGTATGACCTTGCTAACTTCCATCCATGGAGAAATCAGACCATTTTGTGAAGTGAATTGCGATCACTTATCAGGCTTAACGACTGATGACTAAATCCATCACTACATTGATGTCGAGATGCCATGTGGCCGTGCGGCCATATCATGAAATATATTCATGTGGCTATCTTGGCCTTTAGTAAATACGGCTATATCATTCATGCAATGTTGATGCATGGAGGCCATTATGTTGCAGCTTAAGTTTTCCGACGAAAAGAAGATTCTGGTTTCCGAAGCCCGGAAAAAGACCCCCCGGCAGGTTGTGCTGGATGGCATCCAGAATCAGGTCGAACTGCTGAAGAATCCCGGCTTCACCGTCGAACGGGTTCGCTATTCCAAGGGTGCCGAAAACGGCAACACGCGGCAGAGCATCAGTCGTCCGCCCCAGCCCTGGTTTTGGAAGTCGGTCAAAGACGGTAACCTGCTGCTGGAAATTCGTTACGGCAGGACGCCTGTCGAACTTCAGGGACAGGGGATGCCCAATACGATTGTCGCCGGTAAAGCCAATGCCGATGCCATCAAGGTGTTGGAACAGATCGCCACTGCCGTGAAGGCCGGTGAACTCGATGAACCTCTGGAGGCTGCCAAGATCAAGGCGAGGCACCGTCGCAACAAGGTCGAGTAGCAGATCATCATCGGATTGCGTTACCGGGGCAGGTTGGTGATCAATTAGGGGGATGTCATCGGCAAAATGCGATGACCAGCAAATCGCTTAACCCTCCGCAATGATTCATCGGCCTGCCCAATTTTCTGCTCACGTTGGGATTCACTCAGAACACGATGGGTGCCAGAGGAGCCAAGGCTTTCTTTTGACAGCATCAAAATCGCTAAATCTTACGCATTTGGTCAATGCAGTTAGTGTTTATATAATTTGCCTTAAATTTATGATCAAGCTTTAAGCGTCACAATCTATCTCGTGCCTTTGTGGCTCGAATATGACATGACATAATTTTATTGGCTGGCATCTTGAGCCCACTCTGCTCACCCGTGCATTCACGCATGCTTGTCTTGTTAATTTTTTCAACAAGTTATGCAAATGTTAAATAATTTAGCTAATCAAATTTCATATAATTAGCGATTGTGCCGTCATCAATCCCCATCTCATAAATGTATTTTTTTAGTTTTTGATCTTCTTCTTTGATGTGCGAATTCATCCAGTCATTAATTGTATTGGCAAGAAAATAAATAGCCTTCCGATCATCGGCGTAAATGCTTAGTGCTTGTTCATTAATAATTGCAAGAAACTGTTCATGTCTTTCAATATGGTTATCTATCCATTGAGCGTATCCAATCCGCCTCATGAATAGCTCTTCACGATCAAAGTGTGCTCTGGCGTAATTTTTTAGAAGCTTTACGGAGTCTCTGAAGGATCGTGCATCTGCTTCGCCGGAGTTGGCCAAATCTACAATGAGATTGGCTATGTCGAAAAATACCTTATGGTCGTTATCAATTGTTTCGTTCCCAATTAGCAAGCTGTCTGTCCACACGAAGTATTCGTATTTCATTGCCAAATCTCCAGCGGCAGTACCAAACGGCTGTTTTTGTTCTGTATTAAAAACTGACTGTTCGTAGGGCTGAAAATAACGTAGCTGGGTCGCAAAGTTTGAGCGATGGTGATGGTCAGTGATATTTATATTTGGAGTGTTTAAGGCGAACAGGACACCCTATGCGTGAAAAGTTTCGCATCGCAATCCACTGCCTTGGTAGGCCCATATGGGATTAGTCGTTGGGAAAACTAAATTTTGTCGCATTGAGTTTATCTCGCCAACACGCCAAATTTTTCCTGCACCAAAGCAATATCACTCTGTTGCGTCAGGTTTTTGGAGGGGGACACGCCCAAATCGGGTTCTGTCTCGTGGCTCAGCAGGCTGATTGGAGATCAACCTTTCCTGCACACTTCCGTGGTGCCGACAAAGGCTGTCAGATCATGTTGACCAGACGCCGCTGTGAATCGGAATCGGATTCGATGTATCGGGCGGTCATAGTCAGGCTGCGATGCCCGGCAAGCTGCTGGACATCACGGAGAGAGCCACCGGCCTGTCCGACCTTCCTCGCAGCGTTGGTGACGAACGTCCTTCTTCCCGAATGCGATGAGCAGCCCTGGAACCCAAGTCGGCTATAGAGACGAGCGAACCACGCGACGACGGTGTTCGCCGTCATCCCCACACCGCGTTCGGAAAAGATTACGGGATGGTCTGGACTGCGAATTCCACTGCCATGGAGTTCGACCAGGGCAGCACGCAGTTCACGGTTCAAAGGAATCGACCGGCCGGACAAACGCTTGGTGGCTTTGTCCTCCAGGTGGATGACATCCCCGACCTCACCGGTAGCGGTCAGTACCATCGACCATGTGATCATGGCGATTTCTTTGGCCCGAAAACCGGCCTTCGCGGACAGCAGGAACATCACACGATCTCGTGCTGCATGTCGGGTCGATCCAAGATGAAGCAAAACTGTCGAGATTTGGGTCGCCGTGAGAACCTTTGCCTGTTTGCCTGCCATAGTCGCCAACTCGCCATAAAGTTAAAGCAGAAGATAACTTTAAAACGAGTATAGCAGGATAGAATAAATCGGCCAAGGCCACCCCATTGAAAAATATGGTGTAAACTGCAACTCGTTATGAAATACCTATTTCATGATGAGTTTGCATTCTGTCGATATCGCGATGCATTGGAACATGCGGTCATCATCATTAACCGCCAACTCGATGGTCCCGTGGGGCATGTAATGTATATCTGCTATCGTTCTATTATGGTCCGATCATGGGTGGGGGCTGCTACGCTCATGCCGCGACGAAGAAGTTGTCCATCCGTCTTTTGGGTGGAGCAAAATTTTGATACCGTGGTGTTGGTCAAGGGCGGATAGACCACCCAAATGGGAAGTGCGGGTTCAATTTGTCATCCATCACAATGCCGCCTCAAAATTTCCTTGAGACCGCACCATTATGGAGTGGTGAGATGTCGCATCCCAGAAACCAGCCGTATCCGGCTCACCTTCTCGACTTTTCAATATTAGTTGTTGAGGATTGTGCCACAACTAATAAAATTATTCACAAGCTTTTATTGGCGGATTCATTTAGCAATATATCATCCGTAAGTAGCGGGGAAGAAGCTATTGAGCTTTTAAATGGCATGGAGATATTGCCAGATATAATTCTTTCTGACTGGTCAATGGGAAATGTTGATGGTTTGCAGTTGCTCGAGTTTGTTAGAAACATGACGCCGCATTGTATTTTTATAATGGTAACAGTCCAGGACTGCCCAGAGGCAATTATGCTCGCAAAAGCCCATCATGTTGATGGATACATTGTGAAACCTGTGACGAGGCGAAAGTTGATTGATGAAATAGAGTTGACCGTTTCAAGGCTATCAATCGAACATGACTAAATGACCTGTGGCTGATGTTTCCCATCCGGCGTCATGCTCCATCTCGACGTGACTGATCAATCAGGCGATCTGGATCATCTGGTCATCGTCGCGATGCCATGAACAACTGAATCGACGACCCAATGGGGTCATGCCTACTGCGTCGGCCAGGTTATGGGAAAACACCAATAGCTCGGCCCCTACCTTGCCGGTTCCATAGGTCCAACTGGTGGCGACCATCGGATACCCTGCATAGAGCCGTCGCACCGATTCGTCGTTGTTGTAAGAAAGCAACCAGCATCCTGGTCGCGACCGAAGAACATCAGCGAGTCGAACGTGATCGAAGTTCCGGTGGGCATCACCTTTGATTCCATAGAGGTTGGATTTTTCGGGGGTCAGGAGGTATGGCGGATCAAGGTAGGCAAAGGCATCAGGGTGCCCCGATAGGCTGGTTGCGAATTCGGCCTGCTCGACGCTGAGGTTGGGGATCGTGGTTCGTGCCAATTTGTTGATACAGGATGTGGTGAATCTTTCCCCAGAGTAGCCCCCTGAAAATGTCAGACCAGAATATGAAGCCCGATTGAGTGCGAAGAATGCTGCGGCCTGCATCACCGGGTCGGGGATGGAGAAGTACGTTTTCTGAAGCTGGTAGAACCCATCCCGGTCCATCGGGTGGAACTGGCGGGCAGCGTCGGCGACAGCACCTGCATCGAGCTTGATCTGCTGCCAGCAGTTCGTGAGTGGGGCGAACACATCGAATCCATGCACCTGGATGCCGCGTTGACTCAGGTCCAGTTCTACAGCACCGCCTCCGAGGAAGGGGGAGATCACTTCATCCACGTCATCAGGGATGAAGGAATCAATTGTATTTTTGCCTCTCTCTTTACCCCCCGGGTATCTAAATATCGCCATCAATTTCCACCATCAAACTGGTATTTATCAGTTCGATGATGTGAGTTTGTTACTATTCCGCCTGAATGTTACGCATGAAAAAGCCCCGGCGAATTTCTAAGCCGGGGCTAATTTGTGAATTATCTAATTACTTCTTTTTACGGCCGATGCCTTTTTTTTCGGCGGCCACTTTATCAAGTTCGGAACGTTCGTAGATTAACTTGACCAACTTTTCGTCGCCACCATTGGCCGCATCGATCAGCCCCTGATAAAGTGACTTCAAGTCGCTGAGGCTCGAAGACTCAAACCATTCGGTTCCATCGACCGACAACGGTGACCGCAAAATCTTGAACTTGTAGCCTTCGCCAGACCTCACGAACCAAGCCGTGCGGGTATTGATCTCGCCGCCATCGATGGCAGCCTGAACCATTTCCTGCTGCTCACGCACCTTCTTTACGAACCGAGAGATGGGAGTGCTTTTTGACGCCACAGGCACGCGGGTCGGGGCCGGTGCTGCTTTCAGTTTGTCGAGAAACGACATGTATCAAGCTCCATTAAGTTACCCTTGTGGCTCATGTAGCCACAGTTAGTTTGCTGCTGGCAGCATATCGCGGCGGGTTCAAGCGGGCAATCTTTGCATGCTCAAAAATCATACGGGACATGGGTGTAGTGCTTGTTCAGCCACTTTTGATGGTCTGAGTAGATGTCAAAAGTCCCAAAATCGTTCGCCTTCTTGAAAATGGTGATGGGGGTTTCACTGCCAAAAATTATTGCATCCCTCTTGGATTTGAACCCCCTGAAGTATGTTGCCCCGATGTCGCGTATATGTGCCATTGCAATCCACGCCGGATTGTTACCAATCCAATCTTTGACCGGTTCACCATGGTCATAATCAACATGTAGATCATCATTGAAGTAGATGCCTTTTTCATCCGCAAGCAGCCTCACAGTGCGATTTACAATTTCATTGAACTGGTAATCAAGCGGGCCATATCTCCGGTCGATATCGGTGTTAAGCGTGCGTGCGTTGACCGCCAGACCATAAATTAGTTTCTGGTCAGCGTGGTCATTGAGCCAAGCACCAAATATCTTCACTTCTCCAGGGTCCATTCGATTGAGTGGCATTGTCGCGACCAAGCGTTTGGCTTCGGCCTCGATGGCTTCGGCCGCATTCTGATGTGCAACGACCTTGTCAGTCCGTTGACCAAGGGCACCAGTGTCCGTATTTGCACCCTGTTCATCGGTAGGGAGAGGTTCACCACCAGACGGCGGCGGATCGTCCTTAGGATCAGTTTCACCGTCCTGGTTCGCTTTGGGTTTCGGTCTTGCTGACGCATGTTCAGCATGGAACACCAGCACCGCCTTAATCGTCTTTAGCCGTGCCCCCTTTTCCGTCTTAACCATGGCTTTGAGCAATTCCACCAGGGAATCAGGCAGAGCTTTACCTTCCGCATAGGCGGGGATGGCTTGTGACCTGAAATGACGAATTCCCGCAGATATCACCGTCTCAATCAATTCTGCATCCGATTTTTTTACCTGGGTGGATGGTAGTGCCACTTCGGCTTCGGACTCGCAGTCCTTGTGGTCCGAACGGCCATCAGCAGGGACAGACTCGCCACCAGACGGAGGAGGATCATCTTCGGGTTCGCCATCATCGTCGGCATGCTGCTCATCAGCAGACAGATGTTCATCATGATCAGTGGCATCCACGGTTTCGTCGTTTGCCGCCGTAAGGGCATCGTTACCATCATCAACAGCATCGACTTTCTCGCTGTCGTCAGCATCGGGTTCGTCGATGCTATGGATCGCATCCTCGACCAAGACGCGGGCTTTGGCCTTTTCATCCTCTGACGCCAAACCAACCACGGCACGCTGGATGATCCGCCACTGCCGCTTGCTCAAGCTGATCACGGATTTCGACTTGGGTCGGGCAACCGACTTGACCTTGAACCGGTCAAGAATGTCGTTCACCCCCTTGTACTGGTCCCACCACGCCCCGAACCCATCTGGCTCGATTCCAGCCTTGGCCGCGATGCGAACAAGGTCAACGGCCTTGGCCAGCGTTGATGATGGGTATTCGGCCTTGGCCTCGGGCGAACCGTGCTTTTCGCAATAAAGTCGCTTGGTCATCTCAAGCAGGTACTTAACCGGTAGCCGCCACGGATCGTCGGCACAACGCTTATCAACCTTCACTTTGTTGATGTTCTTAAATGCGGCTGGGTCGATGTTTATCGCGGACCATGCAAACCGGAATATGCCTTCATACTTTGCCCTGGCATGTTCATTCCGAGTTTGAGCGACAGCCAAATCAGTTTCAAGCCACAGCTTAATAGCATCATCAGCTAATTTGAATAAGCTCGGCTTGTTTATGCGTGGAGCATCTTCCTCAAACTCGCAACTGGTCACTGAGTGATCAGTTTCGCAGGTTGCATTCAAATCATTTGTCATGGCACGCTACCTTCAGTTGGCACGACAACCATTATCAGGCAAAAATAATGTTTTCAACCTTGTTTCATGAGTGGCGTTTATGGCAAACATTTATATAGTTCAAGAAATACAGACTTAATACACGCAAGAAAACATCCTAATTCATGTTTTTATAGGCGTCATCGCCGCCATGCCATCTGCGTAACGCATGTCAAAGAAGTTTTCGGTGCCTGAAAATATTTTTTCAAGCCACAACTACTTCCTCACTACACGCCGGACATATCGTTCAGGTTGCAAACCAAAAAGCCGACTACGATAGGTATAAAATTATTTTCGTCGCCAACAGGCTGTTTTTGTATCAATTGATTTAATTATAACAATGTTTTTACATTGTCGCATTTTGTTTGACGGACGTTTGAATGGCCACTTACCATGTGCTGACCGGCACATTTCCAAAATATGTTTGCCTGCAAAAAGTGTGCGGCTAACTTGCGTAGATGGTGCCAATCAAATGTACCGGAGATTAGGATGTGCGAATTTGATCTGCACGAAACGTTGATGCACACAATGATTGAGGTCGGCGAAACCCCAATTCGAGTGAGAGCAGAAGATGGTGACATTGAGTTCAAGTGGTCTGGTGATCGGTTTGAAGTCATCAACCACCCATGGTCATCTGATGGCGATCAGCCTCCGGAACTGATCATTGCTCTCAAATGTTTGCTCATGAGCGAAGAGGAAAAGGCGATATGGGTCCAGATGGACCCTGATGGTGCTGCCGATTTCCAAGGGGACGTATGTGGTGGCATCGAGGTCTTAGAGGCTGGGGGCATCCTTTCCATGCCGATATCCGAAAGCTTCTGGGGGACCGTCCACTATCAGTGCCATACCTTAATGGATTGCTCATAACGCTAAACTGTCGCATCAGTTCTGGAGTAATATGTAATGATTGAAAATGCAGTTGGAATGATCATACCGATTAGCAACCTAATCGATGATGACGACGAATGCCGTGACGACATAATTAGCAAAGATTGTCGAATTTTATTCGTGGTCAACAACGGTAAATGTTCATCGTTTGTTGGCAGAATCATCAGAGAAAGTGAAATGTCTGTGGAAACCGTGTTTCCTGCGGTTGACGCTGACGTCAAGGTTATGTTCGGGGGATTCCAGCTTGAGGAGCGGCAGGCGAAAATCGATGGGGCAATGTGGCTGGCTGGGCCTGGATGGCTGTCACAAAACCCAGCCAGCCTAGGCATCGACACCGCAACAACGTCGTGCCCATAACCCTTCATAACAACGAGAAAAAATCGATGGGTCAATGTTCAGTTTCAGCGTGCTTGCAATTAGCGTCTATTTCGTCGTTGTTTGAGGATGGGTATTGACGCAATGCAGTGCGAACAAAACTTGATTCGAGCCGCTCAATCCGGAGAAAAAGTTTGTGAGCCAGAATCCAGCCTGGAAATACGCACACCAAAATCATGCGGCAAGAATTTCTTCGATCGACCGGCTGTCGACCATCTCGAATCCGACCTGACTCTTTAATTGTGCGTCGTAGCCAATAATATGGCTCCAAAACCAATGGGTGCAAACTTTAGACAGAAGGGCGATTGACTCTCTCTTTCCCGTCAATGCGGTTCTCGACACATTGTGAACAATTCTTCGAAAGAAATCATGTTTTTCGATGTGATCCCTCACCCAATCAGTGTAACCAAAGCTCACCATGAGAATCTCTTCTCTCTTGAAGTGCCCTTCAACATATTCATTCAGTGATTTAACCAAAAACTGAACGTAGTCAAAATTAATTGTTTCGTGCTCAAGTGAGCAATCGAGCATCAGGGCTATTTCAAAGAACGCCTTGTGGTCGGCATCAATTTCTTTGTTGCCAAGAAGCAGTTCATCGCTCCAAATTACGCGATTAGACATAAGCATCATTGCCTCCATCGTGACCCTATGACAGCGGGCCAAAGATATTTTCTAATTTTTGCTCAAGAACACGACGAGTAAACGGCTTAACAATATAATCGCTAATGCCGCACGCGATTGCAGTGATGATTCTATTCTTTTCAGACTCAGCGGATACCATCAGAACTGGCATCGATGCTATTTTCTCGGTTCCTCTGATTGCTCGAACTAGGTCCAATCCAGTTATTGGCTCCATTTTCCAGTCCGAGATCACGAGGCCATATTCTTCTGAATTCAGTAGGGCGATGGCTTGGCCGCCGCCAGTAGCACTGGTTACGCTGGTGAATCCAATTTGTGCAAGCACATTGCACAATATTCTTCTCATCGTCGCACTGTCGTCAACGACAAGAATTCTTTTACTTAATACTGACATCGTGATGATATTCTTTAATTATAAATTGACTTTATATTGCCATACAATTTAAACGCATCATCCATTAGCGTCCGATCGCATGCACATCGATTCGTCTCTGAACATTCGAGAATGTCCAGAACGGTCTCTCTTGCTTTGATTAAATTGTGATCTGTCGGGCTGATGGCGATGTCAGCAATCGCACATACAAGCTTTGTCTCGTGCTGGCACTTATGATCCATGATCGGCTGCCTCAGCGTAGATGCAAATTCACCCTGCCGATCATTCAACGCTCTTATGCTGAACTCCCCATACTCCCAAATGGGAGGGGTGCTCAAAAGTTTCTGAAGATATTTGCCCCTCCGGCCAAAATCATGATGCCCTATGCGGGGCTAAACCTCCGATTTTTCGACATCTCTCGGCTGTAGGATGCCAGCCTCAATCCCAGCGGCAATTATAATGTCAGCCATCGGATATCGAACCTCTTCAGGTAGCGTGATGGCTGGCTTCCATTCGCCGCTGCTCGCTCGGAATTTCGGGAGTGAAATTCTGGTGTTGCGAAAGTCCGCTCGAACCTGAACCCCATGGATGATGATCTCAACGCCATCCAGCATGAGTGCGACATCGGCTAAAGCCAACAAGCTTCCCGCATTCTTCATGGGCGTGAAGTCGAGAAGTTCAATGTTGACCTGGGAAACTTCTGTGGTTTCCTCGGAGGGGGTATCCATGATCGGGATCATAGCAAATTTGCATTCGGCAGGAAGGCTTCTTCCCCTGCTCTTTTTAAAATGATCGTACTGAGGTTCAATTCCCTGGTGGCTCCCTCCCAAGACGAACAGCCACCACCGGGTTGGATGCTTTCCTCCGCATTTATCCGGTATTTGAACGGTTCGGCGGTGGATTTCTCGCCAGTTCGACGCCGCCGAACCTTTTAAACCCTCTGCCTTCTCACGGTTCAACCGTTGGCTCTGCCG
This sequence comes from Magnetospirillum sp. XM-1, assembly GCF_001511835.1. Classification (NCBI taxonomy): domain Bacteria; kingdom Pseudomonadati; phylum Pseudomonadota; class Alphaproteobacteria; order Rhodospirillales; family Rhodospirillaceae; genus Magnetospirillum; species Magnetospirillum sp. XM-1. The sequence goes on along the minus strand of NZ_LN997848.1, from coordinate 2,941,650 downwards.
CAGGTATGAAGAATTCAGGATCGTTCAGCACCGAGATAGAGACGAGCCGCGATTCGCTCTGCTGGATGCAGTTTTCCAATCGGGCATGGGGAATGCCGTCCACTGTTTCCCAGACCCGCGTCACAACCCAAGCCTTGCGGGGTGGATCACCGGCCTTCACAAACCTGCATCCCGGCTGAATCGCAGGAAGTTTCCGTTTAAACAGTCCCATTCAGCTTGACCTTCAATATGCCGCTTCAGTTATCACCGCTACTGCGTCCCATCTTTCCCAGGAAATCCCCGAAATCCTTGGCTTCGCGGAAGTTCCGGTAGACCGAGGCGTACCGCAAATAGGCGACCTGATCGAGTTCCATCAGCACGTCCATGACCAGTTCGCCGATGAGCTTGGACGGAACCTCGTTCTCCCCCAGGCTCTCAAGGCGGCGGTAGATGCCATTGGCAATCCGTTCGATCTGATCATCTTCGACAGGGCGTTTACGCAGGGCGATCTGGAGAGACTTGACCACTTTCTCCCGGTCGAAGGTCGAGCGTGATCCGTCCTTTTTGACCACGACCAGATCACGGATTTGAACCCGTTCGAAGGTGGTGAACCGTGATCCACACCCTGGACAAGCTCTGCGGCGACGGATGGCCGCATTATCATCGGTCGGGCGTGAATCCTTCACCTGAGTATCGTCCTGGCCGCAAAACGGGCATCGCATTGGATCGCCTCCCCCCTATCAATATCCAGGGCAATCATTCAGGAAATGGCGACCGCCAGCAAGAATGGTGGCATGGGCAGTCGTGCATATCGGCATTGGATTTGCGACGACTTGTAACAACACGGGAACCCGGTGGCACTTAGGATTGACCCCACGGACATAGCTCAACCATACTTTTGATAGAACTTTTGATGGCGGAAATTGGAACCGGCCGATATCCGAAATGTCTGAAAATTGGGCCAGCCAGCAAGTTGAACATAGCGGCATCAGCGGCTTGCTGATGCTCGCCAGTTCTCCAGAATGCCGCCACATCATCCAGTCGATCATCGATCACCTTCCGTGCGGCGTAACGCTGTTCGATCAGAATCTGGAAATGATTGCCTGCAACGGCCTGTTCAGACGGCTGCTGGATTTCCCTGACCAATTGTTTGAAGGCAGCCTGCCCTCCATGAAATCCCTGGCCATGTTCAACGCACGACGTGGTGAATACGGTCCAGGTGACCCAGGGGAACTCGCTGGGCAGGTTGTCCAGAGAGCAATGGCGATGAAGCCACACCAATTCGAGCGTGTTCGGCCTGATGGAACCATTCTGGAAATTTCAGGCCAGCCACTTCCGAGCGGTGGATTCATAACCCTGTACACGGACATCACTGAACGACGTGAAGCCGAGGAAACCCTTCGTGACAAGGAGGGGCTGCTGCGGCTGATTTTCGACAATTCCAGTGTGGCCATTTTCACCATCGATTCCAGTGGCCGGATTGGTGCGGCCAACCAACGGATGGCGGAAATGTTTATGATCCAATCGGAGTCGCTGATTGGTATGGAATACGTCGATCTGGTCGATCCCGTAGAGCAGGAAGCAGCCCGAAAGAATATGGCGGATCATCTGCTCCAGGACAGGCCCAACGTCAACTTGGAGCGGCATTATTGGCGGTCGAATGGTACCGCATTTTGGGGGCAACTGACGGCCCGTCATATGCCTGCTTATAGGGATGGTCGTGCCGGTCTGGTGTGCGTTGTTTCTGACATCACCGAACGCAAGATCGCGGAACAGCATCTGGCCGAACGTAGCCACGAACTCGAAGTTTTAAACCAGGAACTCTCCAAAACCGTTGCGGCCCTTGCTGCATCGAATGCCGAACTTGTTGCCGCCCGAGAAGAACTGGAGCACTTGGCCCGGCATGACACTCTGACCGGGGCTTGGAGCCGCATCAGAATCGAAGAATCTGCCCAACAGGAAATGCTCCGAAATTCGCGATATGGTCACCCTGTTTCATTGATCTTTATCGATCTGGACCACTTCAAGAGGGTCAATGACGGCTATGGCCATGCTGTAGGCGATGAAGTTCTGAAGACATTTTGTGACATCGCCCAAAAGTGCATGCGTTCCACCGATCTGCTCGGACGTTGGGGCGGTGAAGAGTTTGTGATCGTTACCCCCAACAGTGGGCTGATGATAGCAATCCTGCTTGCAGAACGAATCCGCAAGGCGGTTATGGCCTACGATTTTCCTGGTGTTGGCCGTGTTACCGCCAGCTTCGGCGTCGCCGAATACCGTGAAGATGAAACATGGGAATCTTGGCTATGCCGTTCTGATGCAGCCCTTTACGCGGCAAAGGAAGGTGGGAGGAACCGAGTCGTAACCGATGCCTGCGAGGCTGATGAAGCCGATGAGGCAGAGCTTCTCGATCTCTCGTTTCTACGTCTGGTCTGGAGGAGCACCTACGAGTCCGGCCATGCTTTGCTCGATACGCAGCACCGAAATCTATTCGAACACGCAAATAATTTGCTGATAGCAGTCATCGGAGAGCGACCAACCGATGAGGTGGCACCTCAGATCGAAGCACTTGTTTCGGACCTTCTGGATCATTTCCGGGATGAAGAAGCAGTTTTCCGCTCGATAGGATATTCCGGTGCTGATGAACATGCCCAAACCCACCAGGGTCTAATCGACCGTGCCGGGGAATTGGTGGCGATTTTCACATCCGGCGAACTGGCCTTGGGCGACCTGTTCAATTTTCTGGCCTATGACGTGGTGGCAAAGCACATGCTGTCCGAAGATCGAAAGTTCTTTGGGCACATCCAGGCAGTTCGCGACACGGCGGTATAATTTCGGGCAGGCAGGTTGGGCGAACATGGCAATATTCGGACGAAAAACTCCCCCCATCCAAGTCGGTGACTTGTTCATGAAAGCCAACGATCCGACCAGAAAGGTGTGGGAGGTGTCACGGCTTTGGACGGCCGTTGATGGGGTTCCGCATGCCCGGCTGGTGAACAGGCACGAGACACTAATGGTGTCGATTCGCACCCTGGAAGACCCGGAGTACTTTGTGGCTGTGCCTGTGATTCGGAACGAGCCGTAAAACAGGTCGGCGGTG